>JAYTVV010000080.1:0-74241 GCA_043743795.1 Geobacteraceae bacterium | reverse complement strand
GTTATTGATTCCCGACAGGCTCTGACGGCGTTGTCTCCGTTGATGCGTAAACGGGTACTTGATGCAACCGGCTATGACCCGCGTGAGGTAAAGGGTACGCCGGTCCCGTACCCGCTCTATCTGCGTGGCGAAGAGATCGGCCATCTGGAAGCACGGCAGCTTGATCAGGTTAAGGAAGATTATTTCGTTCGTTCTTCAAACCGGGTGCTGCTGGTCTTGGTTACAATTCTGGGGCTGGTTTCGATTGCAGCAGGCAGTATCGTTTCACGAAGGCTTGCGCGCCCCATTCTTGAGCTGGTTGATGCTTCCGGTGATATTGCTGACGGAAACCTGTCACGCCGCGTCAAAAACCCGGGTCATGATGAGATCGGTCGTTTGTCGCACAGCTTCAACAGAATGGCCCATAATCTGGAAGCACAGGAAAAACTGCGCCGCACGCTTCTCTCCAACGCAGCCCACGAGTTGCGCACCCCCCTGGCAATCATATCCGGTGAGCTTGAAGGAATGCTTGATGGCATTCTGCCGACCGATCGGAGCGCGCTCCACTCTTTGCACGATGAAGCACGGCGCCTGACCGCCATTCTTGACGGTGTGGACGAACTCTCCCGGGCCGAGGCGAGCATCCTGACCCTTAACAAGGAAACCTTTGAACTAAAGCCATATCTTTCAAGCATCACCGGTCGGTTTGAACGTATTTGTGCTGAGAAAAATGCGGTACTGCTGCTTGACTGTCCCGATACACTCCGCATTACAGCTGACCCCGATCGTCTCAGCCAAATACTCATCAATCTGATCAGCAACAGTATCAAGGCTGTTACGTCAGGCGGTCGGGTTGTCATCAGTGCCGCTTCCGATACTGACCGGGTTTGTCTGGAGATTCACGATAATGGCTGCGGAATCACGGAGGAAGATCTTCCGCATGTATTTGAACGTTTTTACACGGGCAAAAACGGTGGATTGGGGATTGGGTTGGCAATTGTGCAGGAACTGACAGCGGCTCACGGCGGCACGGTGGCAGTCAGAAGTTCGGCTGATTCCGGGACTTCTTTTCGGGTACTGCTGCCGGTATCCGATATATCATAGCGGTACCTGACCCTTTTGTGGGGAGCCGTCCGCGGTGTATCAAAGCCAAAGCAAAATCATGGCGGTACCAATTGACATTTTATCTCCATTGCAGTACTGTACCACCCAAACAAGGCCCTGGGGGAGTTCATTTGAACTGAGATCCGCCTGCACTGAACGATGTCGTTTGGTCAGCGGGAACCCTTTGCACCTGAACCGGGTAATGCCGGCGTAGGAAAGCGGCTTGCGGGATTCAACCTTTATCCAGCCGCCTGATGTTATATATCAGAGCGGCTTTTTTTATTTCCAGATGAGAGAACCATCCGGTAGTCAGAACGGGGAACTGCAGTGTGAGTGATGCCAAACCATTGAGACTTGTCGTAAACAAAGCTGGACAACCGCCTGATATTTCGGGCATCTACCTGATTACTGATCAGGGGGGTGACCTTCTCGACAGGGTCTGTCAGGCATTTCGGGGCGGAGTTTCAGTGCTGCAATATCGTGCCAAGGGCATGGTATATGGTGAACGTCTGGTGGAAGGACTTGCACTGAAGCGGGTGTGTGCCCGTTTTGGAGTACTCTTTATTGTCAATGATGACGTTCAGCTTGCCAAAGAGCTCGATGCAGATGGCGTGCATCTGGGTCAGGAGGATGGCGATATTGCTGAAGCCAGAAACCTGCTCGGATCCGGTAAAATTATCGGCAAATCGACACATGATCTGGGGGAGGCACTGCGGGCACAGGAAGAAGGAGCCGATTATATCGGTTTCGGGGCACTCTACCCGACCGGAAGCAAGGTCGTCTCGCATCTTCCGGGAGTTGACGGATTAGCGGCGATTCGTGGCTCCGTGAAAATTCCTATTGTGGCTATCGGCGGAATAACTCCCGGCAATGCCTGTCGGGTTATTGATGCAGGTGCGGATGCCCTTGCGGTGATTTCGTCGGTCCTTTCAAATCCGAGACCCGATTATGTCGTTGCGGAGCTTTCACTGCTGTTTAATCGTGTCCATCCGTTTCCGCGCGGTGCAGTACTGAGCGTTGCCGGAAGTGATTCGGGGGGCGGGGCCGGAATCCAGGCCGATATCAAGACGATTACCCTGTTGGGGAGCTATGCCGCTACGGTTGTGACCGCCCTGACTGCCCAGAATACCCGTGGCGTATCGTCAATCCACGGGTTGCCGCCAAGTTTCATCTGCGATCAACTCGACGCGGTGTTATCCGATATTCCTATTGATGTCATCAAAACCGGAATGCTGCACACTCCGGCTATTATTTCAGAGCTGGCAGAACGTCTCTGTGAGCGGAATGTAGTTATCCCGTTGGTAATCGATCCGGTCATGGTCGCCAAAGGGGGCGCATCGCTGCTTGAGCGGGAAGCGGTGCAGGTCTTTACAGATCAATTGCTGCCGCTTGCCTATCTGCTGACCCCCAATGTTCCCGAGGCGGAACGTTTGCTGGGGACAACGATAAAAAACGAGTCGGATATGGAACAGGCTGCCAGGGACCTGCATGCACTGGGAGCTGCCAATGTGCTCCTCAAAGGCGGGCACCTCACCGGACATCTCTCCACCGATGTCCTTTTTGACGGTAATCAGTGTCACCATTTCAGCTCGGAGCGGATCTTTACCAGCAATACCCATGGTACCGGCTGCAGCTATGCATCGGCTATTGCCGCCCTGCTGGCACAGGGAGAACCGTTACTGGCAGCGGTTGAACGCTCCAAGCTGTTTATCGGCTCTGCTATTCGCTCCGCCCGGTCACTCGGGAAGGGGCATAGCCCGGTTAATCACTTTCTGGCAGCACGTGAGCTGCTTCACAATTTATAACCAGTAGAGAAGCTAATTTAAACGCAAAAGGATACTGCACATGACCCAGCTTGAATATGCCCGTCGAGGCGTCATCACCGAAAAAATGCGGATTGCCGCTGCATCAGAGGGTGTTCCACCCGAATTCATCCGCGATGGCATTGCCGCCGGCACTATTATTCTTTGCCACAATATCAAACATACCAATGGCATCCCTTTGGCCGTTGGTGCCGGATTGCGCACAAAAGTCAACGCCAACATCGGCTCATCTTCTGATGATATGAATATGGAAAATGAGCTTGAGAAAGCCCGTATTGCGGTGAAATATGGTGCCGATGCCATTATGGATCTGTCAACCGGCGGACCGGTTGACGAAATCAGGAAAGCAATTATTGCCGAAACCAATGCCTGTATCGGCAGTGTGCCGTTGTATCAGGCTGCACTGGATGCGGTGCGGAATAAGAACAAAGCCATCGTAGACATGACGGTTGACGACATCTTTGCCGGGATCATAAAG
Source organism: Geobacteraceae bacterium (assembly GCA_043743795.1). Lineage (GTDB taxonomy): Bacteria > Desulfobacterota > Desulfuromonadia > Geobacterales > Pseudopelobacteraceae > JACRCG01. The sequence goes on along the minus strand of JAYTVV010000080.1, from coordinate 70,857 downwards.
CATGCAGAAGATGGTGTTGACTTTATTACCGTTCATTGCGGCGTGACACGCGGCACCGTCGAGCGGATGAGAAACGAAGGGCGCATTATGGATGTTGTGTCTCGCGGCGGGGCCTTTACCATTGAATGGATGAGCTACAACAACAAGGAAAACCCGCTCTTTGAACATTTTGACAAACTGCTGGAGATCACCAAAGAATACGATATGACCCTTTCTCTGGGAGATGGTTTCCGCCCCGGCTGCCTGGCAGATGCCACCGACCGGGCCCAGATTCATGAGCTGATTCTGCTGGGAGAGTTGACCCAGCGTGCTCAGGATGCCGGCGTGCAGGTCATGATCGAAGGGCCGGGTCATGTGCCGCTTAATCAGATTCAAACCAACATCCAGTTGCAGAAACGACTCTGCCACGGTGCCCCGTTCTACGTTCTGGGGCCGCTTGTGACCGATATTGCGCCGGGATATGATCATATTACCTGTGCTATCGGCGGTGCTATTGCGGCCGCTGCCGGTGCTGACTTCCTCTGCTATGTGACGCCGTCCGAACACCTCTGTCTGCCGAATGTGCAGGATGTGCGCGATGGTGTTATCGCAACACGCATCGCCGCCCATGCCGCTGATATTGCCAAAGGGGTCAAGGGGGCTATGGCAAAGGATATTGCTATGGCGAAATGCAGAAAAAAACTGGACTGGGAAGGGCAGTTTGCGTTGGCGATGGACCCGGATAAAGCTCGTGAGTACCGCGCCAACTCACCGGTAGCAGACCACGGTGCCTGCACGATGTGTGGTGAATTCTGCGCCTATAAACTGATGGATGACGCTTTGAAAAGATAGCTGTTAGCGTGTTTCGTTGCACTGTAAAAAAGACCTCCCGGGCATGTGTCCGCCGGGAGGTCTTTTTGTGTTCAGCAGAGGGTACGTACTTCAGGAAAGCAGATGTATGAACAGGCCGCTGCGCAGCTTGGGTTCAAACCAGGTTGATTTTGGAGGCATGATTTGATTCTGGTCGGCCAGTTCGATCAATTCGCGGATTGACGTCGGATGGAGGGCAAACGCCACGGCGTATTCACCCGAATCGACCAGTTTGACCAATTCGTCATTGCCGCGTATGCCGCCGACAAAGTGAATCCTCTGGTCGGTGCGCGGGTTATGAATGCCGAGCAGCGGAGCCAGAAGGTTGTTCTGCAGGATTGAGACGTCCAGGCGTCCGACCGTATCGTCCTCATTGACAAGAGCAGGCAGGGCATCCAGAAGGTACCAGCAGTTGTCAAGGTACATGCCAAACTCGTGTCGGTCTGCAGGCACGACCGGAACATGTGAGGGGGTGATTTCAAAGCTGCTCTGAACCCGGGCGAGGAACTCGTCCACACTTCGGCCGTTCAGGTCTTTGACAGCCCGGTTGTAGGGCATGATGTTTAATTGATTTTCGGGAAACACAACCGTTAAAAATGAGTTGTATTCCTCATCGCCGGTATGCGTGGAATTTTTGTCGCGGCGAAGATCGCGGACGCGGCTGGCAGCGGCACTGCGGTGATGACCGTCAGCGACATACAAATTCGGGATTGCGGCAAACAGGACGATCAAGCGGTCAATCAAAGCCTGATCAGCAATAATCCAGGCGGTGTGGCCAACACCATCGTCCGAGATGAAATCATATTCCGGAGCGGCTTTTGTTACCCCGTTTATGATCCCTTCTACTTCCACGCAAGAACGGGAAAGGTAGAATACCGGTTCATCGTTAGCGTCCAGGTAATCAATATGCTTGACGCGATCCTCTTCCTTATCGGCTCTGGTGTGCTCGTGTTTTTTGATCACGCCGCACTGATAATCATCCACGCTGGCGCAAACAACGAGGCCGGTCTGGCTGATTTCTCCCATACGCTGTCGATAGACATAAAAACAGTCCTGATGGTCTTGCGTTAATACTCCGCGCCGGATGAATTCGCCCAGGTTCAGTTTTCCCTGCAGGTAAACGGAGTCATCATGCGGGTCGATCTCTGGCGGCAAATCAATCTCGGGGCGGGATATATGCAGAAAACTGTTGGGGTTTCCGCCCGCCATAGCGCATGCCTCCTCGACATTCATTACGTCGTAGGGAAGTGCGGATACTTTTTCGACCAGATCTTTGGGGGGGCGCAGGGCCCGGAATGGTTTGATGATAGCCATGCATTATTCTCCATGAGATGCTAAAAATACCTTCGTGCTCCGACGAAACGCTTTTCAAAGTAATTTTCATTGACCGCGGTCACACGAATTTCTTCGCCGCGTCGCGGAGCGTGAACAAATCGCCCCCCCCCGACGTAGATACCGACATGGTTGATGGCGTTTGCCGAAGATCCGAAGAAAACCAGATCGCCATCTTTTAGATCGGCTTTGGTTACCACATCGCCAGCTTTAAACTGGTCACGGGAGGTGCGTGGGATACTGAGTCCACACAGATTGTAGACGGCCCGTACAAAGCCGCTGCAATCCATGCCCTCCACCACATTGTCTCCACCCCAGCGATAAGGGATGCCGACGAACCGCTCGGCAGTACGGGCGGCAATCTCTCCCATGTCTCTGCTTTCTTTTGAAGGTTTCGGTGCCGGTGTGCTCTGTGGTTCAATCGGCACTACCGGTTGAAGAGAGTCATTCGGTTTTCGTATTTCGTCAGGACGTGGTTTCTGCCAGCCTGGCCCTTTCGGTTGGCTAAAGACGACTTCGTTGGGGGGGGCAATATAATAGCTGTCAATCATTCGATCCGCTACCAGCCGTTTTGCAACTACAACAGCTTTTTCTTTGCTGGGAAAATCACCGAAGCGTACGGCGTAGACACCGTTGTCTTTGCGGAAATAGAACGCATCAATCCCTTTGGTCTGAAGCCTGGCGGCAAATCGCTCAGCATTTTTCACATCGGCAAACGCGCCCATCTGAATAGCGTGACCAAGTCGGCTTATGCCGGTCGGTTTTGCCGCATGGACGTTCATAGCGCAGGTGCAGAGCAGCAGGAGTATCAGCAGGGAACGAAGAATCATAGTGAGCGATACTATCCGTATTTGGGGCAGTGGTAAAGCAGAAATTTACCCGTAAAGCGCCTTATGCCATTGACAGTTGCTATGGTTTTAAGGTAGTTTTGCCTCCTCAAAGTCGTGAGGCTCCCTGATACGTATCAAGTGCCATTTTAGCTCAGTTGGTAGAGCACATCACTCGTAATGATGAGGTCGTCGGTTCGATTGCTTAAGAAAATCAAGTGTTTACATGGTTGAACCTGCCTGTCTGATAGTTTTTTGTCGTGTATTTGTCGTCAGATTTTCCGTCGAGTGATAATAACCCCTTCCAACCAATTCCAGCAAATTCCATTCAATTGTAAAAGAGCTCATTAAGATCAGCATTGTACTGCTTAGTAAATCCCCTACTTGTCTGTTATCTTGTTTTTTCTCTTTTGCTTGTGAGACCAATCTACATAAAATCGCATCAACTCAGATTCTGATATTTCTCCAGAATCGTCTCTAAACAATAAATAGAATCTGGTAGCTCTCCTCATGTGTTCCGCAATTGTCACTCCCGAACTTTTCTTCAATTCTTCTAGTTCCCTATTCATACTTTTTTCCAATAAAATCCGGAATACCGGCTTCTTTTCATCATTTTCTTCTGTCATAGCCTTCTCTCTTTTGACGCCATTATTTAAATTCGATTTTAATAATTGTATTACAATTGTCAAAATGTGTCAAGTTAAATGTAATAATAAGACTATAAAACTGTCATATTTAGGTAAATAAAAAAATAGACTATTAATACGTATAAGTATAAAAAACTCTTTAATTACAGTATATAAAAATATAATAAATGCAAAAATAATCATAATAAAGACAATAAATATTTTATTATTTTGTTGACATATAGCAATATAACTGATAATCTTTATACATGCTGACGTGAAAAGAAAAAGGAGAGCACCCCACCGAGCTTAAACCGGGACGGTGGCAAGTGCTAGTCAGTAGCAGAAAAACTCGGAAAGTACTGCGGAAAGCGGTACGAAGCAGTTTTAAACGATATAGCAGAAAGTGGATTAAGGTAGCCTTCCTTAAAAATCCCTCCTCGCTAGTCGGGTCAACCCAATAAAACGGGTTCACTTGGCTTTCGGGGAGGGTTTTATGTTTGAGGAAAACGGGGAAGTTGAATTTGAAGAGGCAGTACAAAAATCAAAAAAAGCACCGCTTACAGACGAACAGCGGGTCATTAATTGGCAGCTCTGGCTTGACTATGACGCATGTGCAATGAGCTATTGTAAGAGGCATTTTGGGTTTGACTGCATGAGTAACGCAGAAGCAGTTCATAGCCTGGCGAGAGAAAAATTCATTGAAAACAATCGCTCCGACAGAACCGCAGAATGGTACATAGAGCGCCAGTGTCTCGATGCTGCCAGGTCACTCAAACTCTACCAGCCCGACGAGCGCAAGCAAAAATATCGCAACGTCGAGCGCCCCACATACACTCCTAAAAACGCCAACGAAATGCAGGTCATTAAGCTCGTCAAGTCCCGTGAAATCAGCATCGACGAGGCTATTCGGCTGTTCGATATTACCTCGGAATGCGTTGACTACCTGCATTTTCTGCTCGATGAATTTTATGGCAAAAAACAGACAACATCTCTTAATGCATTGCATGAGAGCTGCGGTGATGCTGTATTTGATAATGTTGCTGCCGGCTACGAGTACAACGCATTTACTGCCCCGGACACTTATCATGCCGACCTACCAGGGTTTCACCCGCTTGCCTCTGACCGCCTCAAACAGCTAACTACTGACCTGCTTGCCGGTGCCGATATTGCCGATCTGGCGTTGATAGCATCAGGTATAACTCCTTCGGCACTCAACAACAGCAGTAAAGACAAAAAAATCATTGAACAATTTTGCGAGATGATGCGCCATGACGCTCTCGCCGTGTTTGACGCTATCGATGATGATGTCGTGTCTGACCTGTCTTATGTTACTCCTGCTCCTGTTGTTCCTGTCCGAGTAGTAGCTCCGGTCATCGCTCCAGTTTCTGCCAATTTTGCTGACCATGTCCTTGCAAACCCAATCCTCTCATTCAAATCCGCCGGCATAAAAGCAAGAGACGCCGCCGAAAAACTCGGCATGACGGTCGCTGCTTACCGTTCCAAAGTTGCTCGTGCCGGCAGAAAAGTACAGGAAGTCATCGATGCCGGACAGCTGACCCTTGATGCCATGTTTGCTGATATTGCCCCTGTATCAACTCCGGTCGCAGTCTCACAGGCACAGGCAAAAGTCCGTAAAACCGCAACTTATGAGCAGATGAGCTTATTCGATGCTCCGGTTGTTGCCGTTGTTCCGGAACCTGTTGTTGAGGTTGACCCGGCTGTGGCAGTAGCTCTGGTACAGGACAGAGCAACTGTGTTCAATATGCTCCGGAATATTGTCAGGACAGCTTCCAACCGGTTCTTCGGTTCAGACATTCAGGGTGTGTCTGGAAGTGTCGCCAGGGATAATATGTTTGATGGTGGTGGCGGGTATCAAAGGGCAAGAGAAGCTGTGGGAGATAGAGGGAGTGGGGCTTGGGTGTAAATGATCGGGAATACACTCAAACTAAAGGAGTATTATAATGAAAACGCCACTTGTTGCTATTGATTATACAATCACCCATTATCCCTTTTTCAGGATGAATGGCGGTTCGGGAATAACTCCTATCCCTTTCTGGGGAGGATTTTGGGAACTTCACTCGACAGACTACCCAAATTATTTTGACCTTGATGTATTTCTTGGAGCACTGAAATTGTATCAAGAGGCTGATATCAGGAATAAAACGGTCAAATCTAATTTATATAAATGGAAAAATAAAAAAGGCGAATTTATTGAAAAAAATATGTATTCAGTAAAAGCCAGTCATCGCCAACTCTGTATCTATGCCGGTCTGCCAATAAATGGAATAAGCTATTCTCGGATTGATGCGACGCTAAAACGGCTTTCTCTGCTGACGGCTTATAAATACATCTACAAAAAATCAGAAAATGGAAAAATCTTAAAAGATGCTCGGCCTGAAGAATCCCGTATTATGCGTTTAATCGCTTACCATGAGCGTGATAAAAATCAAAACATGCTGTGCTTTGACGGCGATTTTATTGAAAGCTGTAATTTTAATCGTTTGCTTGTCAGATACAAGGAAATCCAAAATCTCACAAATCAGACGTCAAAAGCGTTAATGATGTTTATTGATGGTAATGAAAAAAATCTGTTACGAGGTCAGACAGAGGAGAGGATTTTACGTTTCCTGGGCATCAGAGAGCCTGTTTATCCAACAAAAAGAACTCATAAGGTAATGCAACAATATCATCTCGATCTTGAATCATATAAATCGAACATGAAAGAGGTCAGGAGAAACATAAAAGAGGCCCTGGACGACTTTAAAAAACTTGGGTACATCGTTGATTACATGACCTTCAAAAGAGGTGGATATCAGATTTATCGAATAGGTAAGAATATTTCTGTTTTTAAAATCACATCAAAAAAGAAATTAATAAAAAAGAAAAATTCATCGATTGTGGTTGTATCAAAATCATCACCAACGACTTCACTCGATATACACGAAATGGCAGACTACTGGGATGAAGTTAAAAGAGAATCTGAAAATATACATTTTTAATAGTTTATATAACTACAAAGCCCTGGAAGCATTCGGGGCTTTATTTTATAAGGGGTATCTGTTTTATTACCTTAATATGGCATACAATAAAAGTTTGACATATTGCCCACCAACGCTACTTATCATATTGATAAACAACATGTTTTTAAAAGTTTGACATATCGCCCACTAAAAGTTTGACATATCGCCCACCAAAACACCTCGCAAGCCCAGTATCTGTGGGATTCCCCGTATAAAGATTTTATCTGTAAAGAAAATAATTTACAAAACGTATGTTGATCTTGTTTATTCACATGCTCAATAACGATAATATCGTTAATACCCTTCCTGTACCATGTATATTACTTTTTCTTTTAAAGCATCTTCTCTATTAAAAGTGCATGCCGTTGAACCCGGCATGGATATATCCGCCACGCTGGACGTTCCGCCAGCATGCCGGTAAAAGAAGGTTCGCTTCCCTCCAGCTTGTCGGTCTGCTTGGTACTCACTTCTTTCGCTGTACGCTCATAAGTGCTTTATTGGTTATAGTCCGTCTTTTGATTGATTTTGGTTATCCTGGTTATTGGTCGCTTGGTGATTTTAGTTATCAACTATTTTCAATCAACTCTTTTTTAAAGGCCGGACAAATCTTTTCGTATTTAAAAAAATACATTTACAGGGTTTTAATATCATCGGACGCAAAAAACGGACTTTAGACAGATTTTTAACTTCAACCCGATGTAAGTCCGGCATTTTCTTTTTAAGAGGCACTGACGCCAATTCTGGCGTTCACAGCGTTGCTTCTGACCTGCGGTTTGCTCTTGTCCGAAAAAGTTCGCAGGGTTCTACCAAGATTTTTCATCAAGGGGCTATATCGACCAGCGGAAGATATAAGCCCGTCCTGCCTTTCTCTTAATTCTTTTTTTAATAACCTGATTTTTGTCCGGCTTTTAAATATTTGCCTTTCCGACATCGATTGCCAGCGACAGTATGGAGCGCCAGCAATTGATTATTCGTGCCTGCCTCATCGGCACGCACTTATAATGGAGAGTATTGCTTTAAAATTATTATTGATTATTACCATGTAAGCCATATTTATCAGTAACAGCATATTCCTTATTAGGGGGAATATGCCATGAAATCATTTTTAACCACAATCGCAATACTCGCAATCACAATCAGTACATCACAAGCCACAACCCTCCCAACGCACGCCAGCAGAACCGCTAACCCTTCCGGTTGCTCAACCTGCCATTTTACCAACAATGCCGGTAAAAATACCCACTCAACCTGTTTCCAATGCCACACCAATCAAATCAACATCATCAAGAGATTGCCAGAGCAGGCACGACCATTTGGCATCCAGCCCCAGGATATCGAAGCTGAGTATAAAAAACGTTATCATCACCCCTCATACTCACCAAAACTACACTCAGCAAAAGAAACACTTCCCGAAACAAATCCGAGAGCCCCTAGACACGCTGATTGTGTTGACTGTCACGACCATCACGGCACAACACCAGAGAAGAAATTAATAGCACCCTACAATCTAAATCAATCAAGTAGAACACAGGAACAACTCCCAGAGCATCTGCTTTGTTACCGGTGTCATGGTGATAGTGCAAACCTGCCCGGTCGCTACACAAACAAGAAAAACGAGTTCAATCCCAGCAACGCTTCATTTCACCCGATTGAAACAACCAGCAGGAACTCAGCCGTCGTGAGCCTAATAAGAACCGCTAAATCGACAGCTCTTCTCACTTGCTCATCTTGCCATGCCTCCGATAACCGCAACGCCCCCAGAGGCCCACACGGCTCTAATTACGAACATATCCTGACCGACAACTACAGTACCGCTGACAACCAGCCTGAGAGCTCCTACGCTTATGCTCTCTGCTACCGATGCCACAAGAGAGACAGCATCCTCAGTAACGAATCCTTCAAATTTCATTCAACCCACATTCAGGGCATCCCCGGCAAATCCAGGGGAACCAGCTGTTACACCTGTCACAACAGCCACGGCTCCGACAGCAAATATCTAATCAAATTCAACAGCCAAATCGTTTCCCCAAATAAATCCGGCCTACTCAAATACCAGGAATTGGGCAACGCCAGGTTCTCCGGAAAATGCTTCTTGAACTGCCACGGCTACGAGCACAACCCCAAATCCTATTAACCGCATATTAGTAAAAAGAAAGAAAATCGATAACGAGGAGCCAAATAATGAAGATCAAACGAACAACATCAGACAGACCCAAGCTTAACGTATCTGAAGTCGCAAGCTACTGCGGTGTATGCGCTATGACCGTTTACCGCTGGATAAAACATAAAGATATCCCATTCCTGCTCGCCGGAAAATCCTATCGCTTCGATCAGATAGAAATTGATAAATGGCTCAAAAACAACAATAAAATTCATCCTTGGTGATAATCATGAAAAATCAAATCAAAGCTCTCATAATCACCATGACGCTCGTCATATCTGCCTGCGGTTCCCAAGACATGACCTATCTCCCCAACTCCGCTGTCGGCAATTTCCTTATTATTAACCCGACACCGAACCCAATACCCATCATAGTGGAGCCCAATCCAACAGCCAAATCCGCCAAAACCGTAAATATGGCGACGGGTGAACAATTTTCTGAGGACATACTCAATCCCGGTGTATCAGCAACTGTTGCCGGCTGTATTGATGCCAGGAAAACAGGTGGGTCAAGGATTTGCTATGAGGATGACCCCTCCGCCATTACTACTGCCATAACGTTCGCAAACTCAACAATTCAGGCAAAAATTGAGGAATGGGCAGGCTCAACAGGCAACCCGGATATAGTTATCATTAAAAACCCCGGCAACTTTTTCGCCGGTTTTTACAGTAGTCCAGATAACAGGATTGTCATTGCAACTCAAAATGGACAGATAAACAACCTGTCAATATTTGCACATGAATTAACTCATGCCGCCTACCATACTGCTCGTCACACCGACGAGCCACGTTGGATAAATGAGACCCTTGCTGTCTGGTCTGAAACACAGGTTGCTGATGGTTACACTCGTGCCGGCTCGATGAGTAATGATGTAACGTCATGGTCAAATTTAACCGAAGACTACACAAAAGCTTCTTATCTCGCTCGATATATTCAGCTCATTCAACAACAGCCATTAAATATTGCTCTGACATCTCCAGACATTATTCAATCATTAACCGGACTAGATTTGTCCACTTTCTCAAAGCAATTTTGGTCATTGAACTGGCTCTATTTTTGGGACGGAGACAGACCAGACTGGATTTACACGAAGAACATGATGCCACCGGTCAACCTTACAACAGCATCCACGACCGAAATCCCGCCATTTGGAGCCGTATCAATCAGTGGCCGGGCAAGCTGGGGAGAGGGTGGCATACTCCGTCAATGACAACCGCATATTAATCACCAGCAAATAAAACTCAAAAAAGGAGAAAAATCATGTTCAGCGGATTAATAAAAATATTGCTTCTCACCGCCCCTGTTGTCGGCATCGTACTCTTCGTGGTTTTTATGAAAATGGGCAAGCATGAAGCAAAAATGGACGTAGAGGGAGCAAAATTTGACCAGGATTTTGCTGTTATGCAACAGTCAATGTCCAACACAAAAACAGAAAAAAAGCACTGGGAAGCCCGTAAATTGGAGGCTGGCGAGGAAATCGAGAAAGCTAAAAAGCTTGAAATGGAAGCAACAGATATCGATAAAGAATTGAAAAACGACATGCTCGATGCCGCAAAAGAATTTGGCAAAGAAGCAAAAGTCGATAAAAACGGCAAAGTCATCGTGCCGGAAAAGAAATAAGGAACCGAAAATGATTTCTGTATCTAACGCATCTGCATCACAAGCCGGCTCTTACTACCTTCAGCCAGACCCCGTCCTTCAAAAAGACGGGGAATGGCAGGGAGCTGGCGCTGAAGCTCTTGGTCTGTCCGGAGATGTCGCCGAACCACAGTTTCTTGCCGTTGTTTCTGGATTGCATCCCCAGACAGGCGAACAGCTCATTGCAGATGGTGGTGTCGATCATGACCACCGAGCTGGTACTGATTATTCGTTCAGTGTTCCTAAAGATGTTTCGGTGGCAGCACTGGTGCTCGATGACGAAAGGGTTTTGACTGCTCATGAGACCGCCGTCACTAACACAATGGAATTTGCCGAAGAGAACTTTTCCCAGGCTCGCCAGACTACAGATGGTGTCACCTCAAAAATCGACACCGGCAACATGGTCATCGCCAAATTTGAGCACAGTGTCAACAGAGAAGATGAACCGAACCTGCACACTCATGCTCTTGTAATTAATATGACCGAGACTGACAGGGGTTTTCGTGCTGTTGAGAACCGAGAAATGTACGAAAACAGGCAGATGCTGGACACGTTCTACAAAAATGAATTAACCCATGAGCTCAATAAATCCGGCATTAATGCGGAAATGATTTACAGCGAAAAGGGTGTCAGTGACGTCAAAATCCAGGGGCTCGATGATGTTAGTAAAATTTTCTCCACTCGTAGCGAGCAAATCAAGGAAAAAGCTGAAGAACTGCGTGACAGTGGCAAAATGGAACATGCAAGTGATGCCCGGTTGCGTGAGATTGCTAACAAGGATACTCGCAAAGAAAAGTCATATCAGGAGGCCGATGCAATCCTTGCAAAATGGGAGAAAGCCCTTACTGACGGCGGTTTTAATAAAGCTGACCTGAAGGCTGGATACGAAAAACCAGCTATATCCGAAAATTTGGCGCATGAAAAGGCTGATGGAAAAGAAATAGTCCGGGCGACTTTGTCCGCTACTACTGAAGATAATTTTTCATTTTCAAAACAAGAAATTGTTAAGTCCGCCCTGATTGTGTCCGGTGGTAGCGTATCCGGAAAAGAAATAACAACGGCCTGGGACAGCCTCAAAAAAGATGGTGAAATTAAAGAAGTAAAGCAACCTAAAACCACAAAGTTCCAAAAATCTCAATACACAACAAGGGATGCTCAGAAGACCGAGAAAGAGCTGGAACGGGCAACCAATCAATATGCCAAGCCAATGATGACGGAACGGCAGGCAGACCAGACTATCAGCCGGTTCGAGAGAGAATCCGGTGCAACCCTCGATAGAGAACACAAATCTCAAGTTAAAATGGTGTTGACCAGTAGTAAACAGGTCATCTTCACTTCCAGACCTGACAATGCTTCAAACCTCAAAATCACTAAAACAGCAGCCAAAGAAAAAACTATTGAGCACGAAAAAAAAGTCACAAACCGCTCTCTTGCAATTCTCGGTAGCAAGGGCGGACTACACCTCGGCTATGGTGATAATCTCTCTATTAATAATAGCCATCAGGGGTTCATGGGCACTACACACACAAGCAAAAGAATATTAACCGGAGCAGGTGCCGGTACAAAAATCAAGAGCAAGAGCCATAAATCTTTTGGTGGCATTATCACCGAGACTACTAAAACCTCAGCTGATGGCGGAAAGCACGAAATTAAAGCAAAGTCCCACGGCGACAGCTTTTACAGTGTCAAAACTACCAGCGAAAAGATTACTGATGCAAATGGCAATGTTGCATACAAAACCAGCAAAACCACGACCTTCATGGGTTTTAAATGGGGTAAGAGCACAACGGAACATGCAAACGGCAAAGTCGTTGAAAGAAAATGGCGGGGTCACGACACAAAGACAGTTCTCGGACAGCATCAAGTTAAAATTACTCATGATGTCAGCACAGTAAAAACTCCGGCAAAGACAAAATTTGGCGTCAAACTCAATAAAACCGCCGGAAAAGGTTTCCTTGACCCGAAATCAGTTGACCCTAAAGAGCGGATTATCCTGATTGACAAAAACACGACAAAAGAGGAGCTAACCAAGCAAATCAGGGACGCCCAAAAAGAAGGAGCCAGGGTAATTATTGCTGACAAAGAATATCTGGCGAAATCAGTAGAAAAATCAATGAGAAATTCTAGCATGGAAAAAGACGATAACAAATCTGCCGGATTCAGACATCAGAGCGAAAAGGAAATGGGTAACAAAGAGCATTCCGGACATAGCTTCGGAATGGGCGACTAACCTCTCTCTTCATATCCCCCCAACCAGCCCCGACAGAAATGCCGGGGTTTTCTTTGTCCGGAATCCAAAAAAACTGGCAACCGCATAATTACCTCTATGAGCATATAGATCAAACAGGAGGTAATCAAAATGGCACAAATCGAGGAAGGCACACAAGAGCGTTACGCTCGCATCGGCAGGGAATCAGAAAAAGAAATGGTTGCTGATGCTCTGCACAAAATCAGTCAGGGTCTCCCTCAAAGAATGCTCAACGAAGAATCATACGGTGGCAAACCCGGTGCTCTGAGCGTTAACAGCAATGAGGGCAAGATGGACGTCAATTCCAACGAGATGGCTCGGAGCATGGCAAAAGAAATGGAACCGCTTTCTCAGATAAACCCGATGGAAAGTGCCGGCTCAAAAATGCCCAGCATGCAGGAAGCCCTAGACGGTCTCGCAAAGGGTGCCGGCAAGGCAATGGAAAACGTCGCAACGGCAGTCAAGGAGAGCATTAAGAGCTCAAGTTCTCATGAATTTGAGATGTAAAAACGTCTCCCCGCATATTCTTTATTATGAGCAATAACACTAAAAACCAAGGCAGGGGAAAAACCATGAAAAAGCAAATCTTGGCACTTATCACTCTAGTAACACTCGTAGCATCAACAGCATTTGCCGGCGACCGTGATACTGGAATTATGATGGTATTCGGCTCCAAAACAAGTGGCTTTGGTGCTGGCATTACATCCCCTTATGGCGGTGGCAATATCTACAATAACGGCAAAGGCATTGAATTCACCTCTCCGGCCCTTAGTTTATCGACCTTTGCTCCGGCTCTTGTTCCTGCTCATATTGATCTGGGACTTATCGGCGAGACTGGAGCATATGGAGTGTCACACAATAAGCTTGCTGGTGGTATCAGTCTCCAGGCAAAATTTGCTTGCGGGAAGATCGGCGGGACTGAAGTAGGGGCTCTTTACCGGCTAGGTATTCATTCTGAACGTGGCATTGGGTTCGGAGCCGGGTTCTACTTCTGAGCTGGTTCAATGCCTATTTGGCATTGTGGATTGAAACAGAAAACTGAAAAACAAAATAAACGAAAGGAGTAAACCATGTCACCAGGGGCAGTCATAACAATCAAGGTCAAGTCGAAAGCAATGGCTGAGTTTTTTATGCCTGCCCTTTCTGGTGACAAATCGTGGACACAAGATACCCAGGACATCCTCGAAGGGTTGATGCATTACAGCTATTCAGCAGGGAGATGCACATACACGGATTTGTGGTCGTTGATTATCATGCCACCACTCAAGATCAAGGAACTGCTGAATACAATTCCAAAAGCAGAAAATGCCCGGAAATTGTTTGAAAATTTGGAGAGTCTGGAACGCCGTGAACTGTTGGTAACACTGGCAAAGAGAACCAGGTGCTTTGTTAATATGCGTGGAAGTATCGTTCATTAATTATTCTGCAACATCAAACCAAAAATAAAAGGATGGTAAAAATCATGGCAAAAAAATTATCAGCACAGGAACTGCGGGAACAAGCAAATAAAATGCTTGAAGAGGCTCAAAAGCTTGAAGACCAGGTTGCTGTCAAGGTCGGTAAACTGGTTATGGGCTTGGCTTTAAAAGGTTTTAAGGGGTTTGACCAGGGGGCGTTTATTGCTGATGTTCAGTCGCTGATTACTGGTACTCCGGTTAAAAAACCTGAAGTTCCGAAACATGTTTCTGCACCGGCTCCGGCAGTAAATTAGTAAATAACGATTAAGGGAGGGACTGATAAAAAACCCCGTGCTTGTTGTCACGGGGTTTTTTATAAAACATACTACTCTACGGAATAAAATCCCATTTATAGTTCGGAAATTTATATGTACTCAAAATTGAGCCCCGGACTGGCAAAATATAACCTTTTAACTCTACATATCCGCCATCGATAATATTGTTACCCATGTGGACGTAATAATTATTGTTTGGATAATTGGGGTGTGGAGTTGATGTCCAATACCAGTCGTTTTGCATATTTTCAAACCCTAACGCTGTAAAAAACTGAAAACGCTTATTATCTGGAGCTTTGCCATCAAAGCCAGCTTCTTTGGCATAAGAAGCAAGGGTCTCCAGCTCATCTTTTGTAGGCATTCTCCAATCATTAGCTCCACCCATGCCAGCTTTTGCTAATCCACGGATATATGCAGTTGCAAATTCCAAATTATTTTTATCAAAATCAGCTTGCTTAGCCCATGTCAAACCGGTTTGAGTGTCATAAACTGTTCTTTTTGAAAATATTAGTCTGGTCTGGTCAGCTGAAGCAAATCCTGCGATAGATAACACAATGAGCATAATTGATAATAATACGGTTTTCTGCATCAAATCCTCCGAACATGTATTGAATACGATTTCAAATTATTGATGTAAAGTAACTTTAAGGTAGGTTGCTGTCAATGTTGCTTTACACCATGTTTCTTGATTAGTATATTTTTGAAAATCCAATAACTGAGGTGAAGCATGAAGGCTTCAATTCATCAAAATGATATGACTAAAACAATCACTTCGCCAATGACCGGGAAACAGCTTCAATTCTCGGTCAGGGCGTTTTGTCCTCTCTGTGGGTGCCTTATCTCTTTAAAATCAGTATCAGCGGTCGAGAATACCCTGTCTGCGTGGGAACATTGTAAAAAGTGTGGATGTACTGAAGCAACGGTAAGATATGTTGCGGAAGAAGTTGTACTTGGAAAAAAGCATAAAGGATAAGAGCCCCGGAAAGGAAGCCTGGCTTTCTTTTTGTCCGATAAAAAAAATGTCGCCACCAGAAAAATGCGAGAAACAAAAAACTCTCGAATAGAGTCCGTTCCCTTGACTAACGCAAGGAAACGAACATTCTGGGAGGTGAAGTGC
Source organism: Geobacteraceae bacterium (assembly GCA_043743795.1). Classification (GTDB taxonomy): domain Bacteria; phylum Desulfobacterota; class Desulfuromonadia; order Geobacterales; family Pseudopelobacteraceae; genus JACRCG01. The sequence goes on along the minus strand of JAYTVV010000080.1, from coordinate 55,304 downwards.
TACGAATGTGATAGATTGTCAAGGAATTTGTCCGAAAGGTCCGTTTTTGGCGTATAAATAAAAAACTCTGAAATTATTTTATTAATTACTAAATAGTCCGGCTTTTTAAAAGATTGAGCTGATAACGGTAATGCCGGTGTATCAACCCCCAGCTCGGCATAGCAAAGATGTATTTCGCCTTCATCCTCACTCTGACATTATTTTCCACTACGCTCCAAATAATGGGTCGCTCGTTTTCAGTCTCATACGCTATGCCGACAATCAAACTAACCTTATCAGAACCTCAAACCCCTTACTGGCTTAACTTCATTCGCTGTCGCTTAGGATTATTCTCCACTTCGCTCCAAATAATCCGGGTCGCTCCTGTCGCTCATGGTTAAGCCAAAATTGAAGCAAACCTTATTAAAGTCAGAACCAACAGCGATATATCAAAAAAACTGCGTATAAATAAACGACCCCCATGTCGGCTTATTTTGTTTTTCGATTTTCCCTATCGCTCCCCGTTTTCGCTCCATTGCATTTCGGAAAAAGGTCGCTCCTTTGAAAACCTTCATACAAATAAGCCGTGATTGAACCAATCTTTAATAATACCTTTCGTTGTCCTCAATATCTTCCAGATGACTTGCTCATCACCTCAACTCCGTTTCGGCGATAGTCACCTGTCAGATAAATCTTTCGGGCAACGGAGATGCCGTAAGACTTGTTTTAAGGCAAAAGTCCATACCAGTGGCAAGGCAACTGACTAAAACCGTGTCAGAAGCCATTTTGAGAGACCTTAAAGCATCTGTCTTATCGGCTTAATTTGATTGGGCTGTGAAAAAGCTCCGTCATCCGCTTCATACATTCACTACGCTCATTCCTTCCGCTACTTCCTCCGTTTTTCAGTCGGTTCACTTTTTGACTTATCTTCGCTTGCCGTTCACCTCCGGTTCCGTCAAAGATAGCTTCGACAAGTCCGGTCGTTCACCTTGTCGCCCAACATTAATCCGATAGCTGTCAAGCAAGGCTTTAAATGAACCTTTCAAGGCAGGTGTTTTCTACGCCAGCAAGGTAAAATCCTTGTCAATCAAACACAAACGTATCACAATATTCATGCCTATGTCCGAAATCTGGCGTCCGATTATTTAAAAATCCTGTTAATTATTTTATTCATTACAAAGAAAAGTCCGGATGTATAAATACCATGTCGGCTTAATTTGATTGGGCTCCCAGTTCCGCTCTTAGGAAGACTTTTCCCTGATGTTCACTCCGTTCCATCAAATCGGAAAAAGTATTCCGGGAGCTCCACTTCCGCCCAACATTAAGCCATAATTGAAGCAAATCCTATTAACGTCAAAAGCAAAAACAACAACAGATATGTCGGCTTATCGGCTTAGCGTTCCACTGAGAAAAAGTTCCGTCATTCACTTCCATACGCTACTCTCTCATTACATTCGCTCGGTTCGCTCCTGTCGTTGCTTCCTCCATTTTTCAGTCGTTCCGCTTTTTGAAGCACCTTCGCTTTCCGTTCGCTTTCAGCTCCGTCAAAAATAGCTCCGGTGCTTCCTGGCGCTCCACTTGTCGTTCCTCTACTAAGCCACGATTGAACCAAGCGATAAGCCTTTAAGTGAACCTTCAAGCCAAACCAAGAACCATATATCGAAAAATCTGCGTATAGAAAAGAAAAAGGAATTAAGATTTGTGGGCTGTCGGCTTAATTTGTTGACCTGTAGAAAAGCTCGTCCTTCGTCCTCATTTTCTAGTCGTCCGCTCCTTGGAACTTTCCTCCGCTACGCTACAAAAGTTCCCTGATCGCTCCCTTGCCTGTCAACATTAAACCGATAATAAAACCAACCTAAGGGTGAACCTTTCGTCGCAATCAGCGACGGTCAAGAATACTTCCCGCCCAGGGTACAGTTTGTCTTTCTGATTATTCTCTCTGATTTCAATTTAAAGCCCCGCCATCACTGGGCAAAGGCAGATGTCAAACAGCCGGACAAAACATATCAAAAAAGTAATTAAAAAAGAAATTTAGAGATGTCGCCGGACAAAACAAGAGCCAAAAACCCGGACAAAACCACTAAAACACACAAACCGCATAATAGATCGAAAGGAGATCACCGCTATGCCAGTCAGAGCTAATAAATCATATCTGCCCACAAAAGCTACGCCCCTCAAAGATCAATTAAAGAGTTTGGAGCCTGTTGAGCCCGTTCAAACATGCTCAAAATGGGATAGCAACACTATGTATCAGCCAGTCAAGCCATCCATTCGAATAAAAAGCAGAGTGAAATAGAAAAATAATAATATAAAATATTATCTATTGCAGTCCTTTTTAATGTTTTACAGATATATCATGCTCTTTTTTATATAAGATATTATATAAGCCACTGAAAACGTTAAACTAATTCAAAAATAATTCTTGACAGATACCAAAAATACATGGTACGCTAATTCTATACTTGCTCAAAAAGAACAATACATGAGCCGCCGACAGGAGTGACCCTCCCACATTATCCGGAGCAAGTAAAAGGAAGTTTTAGTATGAGTGTCGTAACAGTAGTCGTTAACAATTCTTCAGCCTTCAACACAGTCGCACCATCAGCATCTTTCGTAGCAATCCCCCAGCGGAACCTCCATACCAAAATTCATCTTCGTAGCTGAAATCACCCAATAATCTAGTCTTGTTCTGTCTATGCCATTTTACGGCTTGCACTATACTTTTGCCTTGTGCTAAAAAGCATAAAAGCCAATAAAAACAGCAAGATATACAAGCACAGTTAAATAACATGGTGAAGTGACGGACATTGTCGCCAATAAACCGGATATTGACGAAAAATGTCATTAATTCTCAGTCGCAGAAAGGACAGATTGAGTATTGAAACTCGACCTTTAAAAAGTGTCAAGTTAAAGTAGAATAATTAAAATACAACATTAGAAAGTTGTCAAGTAGAAGTCAGAAATTGCGTATGTATACAGAATTATCGACTTAAAAATTCATGGAATGATGATAAATAACAATAAGTTGGCATCCTACCTGCATTAATTAAAGTATAGAAAGACAGAAAAGAAAAACAGAAAAAAGGAGAAAAAATCATGGGAGCAAGAATTGAGATATTTCAGAAAAACCAGAAGTTCGCAACCCTCTACCCAGAACTTTGCGGAAAACGTCCGGAGCCGGAAATGATGGTAATTAACGCTCCCGTGCTTCGTAAGACTGTAACTGCATAATTAAAGGTACACCCACTAAACCCAGCCGGGTAGGTGAAGTCCCGGCAATAAAAAGGAAAAATGTCATGACACCTACATTTCAAGAAATCCACAACATTAAACAACGTAAAGCTTCGGATTGGACTGACGAACTGATTAACGATGCAATCAACACAATGCAGCTTATTAATCCATCGATTCAGCTGATTGAAATTATTCGCACTACTAACAGTGTTGGAACTGCCGGAGTTGAGATTGCTATAAAAGCTGAATTCAATGGAAACTCTACTATGTTTCAGTGCGCAATAAGAAGAGCATTTGATTGTATCGAAGCAAACATCCCTCTGACTGAGCTTGTTAAACGTGAAAATGAGCTTTTTGCAAAAGCACAAGATGAACGTAATCGTCTCGCAACTTTAAATGCAATAAAAGAAGAAAAAGCGGCAGCAAGGTTGATTGTAAACACTGAAAAAACGATAAACATACTCGCTGATGAATTTGCAAAAGCATACAAGCAATCCCGCTATTCTTTCAGTAAATTCGATTTTAAAGTTAATGAAGAATTAATGTATCACGCTAAAAGAATTCTTGATGCTAACTATCGGTACGGAATAACAGGAGAAAGTGCATTAACAGTCAAAGCGGACGGTGAATACATTATTATCAACCGTTTCGGCTGCTTCGTTCCGCAAGCTTTTAAATTTAAGTTTGTTGCAAGCTTGTCAAAATGGAAATGCAAGAATGAAAAACAAGCTGAATGCATTGAAAAAGCTTGGAACGCAAGAATTCATGAAATTTTAAATCCTAACAGTAAAGATGCACTCAAATCGTAACTGCATAATAATTTTATCACATTAAACCCATCCGGGTCACAATACCGGCAATATAAAAAGGAGCTACATCATGAACGCAGAAAAGAAAATCTACATCCTTGCAATCATCGACAAGGACACCATGGGCGAAAATTGCGACAGGTTGGCAGTCGCAGAGCAGTTTGGGCAGGTACTCGGTCAAACCTGGGCAAATGACCTCGCAGAATATCAAACACAGGGTTTCAACGTCGCTGTCGAGGTTGAAGTACCGAAAAACGGCGGACGTTCCTCTTGCTCAGTCGAAATCACTGGCTCTGTCGATGTATTTGATTTTGATGTTATTGACAAACTGACCAATAAAAATCTGGTCTTCGAGCGGTTCTGCAACCAGTAATTATTTTCAACGGGGGAGAGACTAACCATCTCTCCCTTGTAAAAACCAGTCTAAAGCCCATTTTTGCGTCAAATAAAGGAGCAACACCATGAAAAAGGCAACGATAAAAACGAAAGCACCTGCATATTCAGTGGCAGTATTTAATAGTGAAGGTTGGTTTCAATTCGATTGCAAACATCGGCACAGAACGGTTGATGCTGCGTGCAAATGTAAATCTGACCATAGCACCACGATTCTTGGACAGAAGGGTGTCGTTGTTAATGATGAAACCCTTAAATCTGTTCCAAATGATTAAGACAAAAGACAACGAGGCGGGTCATCTCGCCCCTTAATATCAATTTTAGCAAGTCCAAATATTGGATTAATAAAGGAAATTATCTAACATGGTAACAACAGCAGACAATTATATCCCACCCGAAATTATCCAGCAAATACACACCCGAGAGGCAAAACTTTTTAATAGCAAAAAGAAAAGATACCAATTTATAGACCTTTTTGCCGGTGCTGGTGGATTCCATCTCGCTCTTAAAAAAGTTGAGGCTGAAGGCGTTTTTGCGAGTGAATGGGATGAAAAAGCCCGGATTACCTACGAACTCAATCATCAACGAGAAGAAAATCCCTTCCGTTTTGCTGGCGATATCACAGCTGTTATTCCGGCAGATATTCCAAACCATGACATTTTGTGCGGGGGATTCCCTTGTCAGCCATTTTCAATTGCCGGCACTCAAATGGGTTTTGAACATACCCAGGGCACATTGTTTTTCAATATTTTGCAGATTATCGATGCAAAACGTCCAAAAGTTGTTTTTCTTGAAAATGTAAAAAACCTGGTCAGTCATGATGATGGAAATACATTCCGGAAATTATCAAGGCGTGTGCTTGTTAGTTTCCTAAAATCAGATGTACCGGCATTTATTCTGCGGGAAGATTTAAAACCAAAGTAATTTTACAATCATAGTTGATAATAAGGGCACCTCATAACTGGGGTGCCTTTTACTTTTTTAAAAGCCGGACAGAGACTTTCAAGCCGTCATGAATAAAAGAAATTATGGGACGCAGATTTTTCGGACTTGCGAACTTTTAGAATCATTCTCAGCAAATGATGTCATGGTCGCCAGATTCTCTCCTGGGACTGATAACAGACCCTCTTGCCGATCAGTGTGTCCTTTTGCAGATAAAACAGCTCAGAACGCAAAATTTGGGTAGGGGCAAAATTTGGCGTATGAAGCTAAACAATAGCTGCTTAAATAAAAAACCCCTGTAAGAAAATTATTCTTTACAGGGGATTCTTATTCATAAAATGAAATTATTATTGCAATAAGAGAATTGTAGAAACGGAAGTTGTTCCACCAACAACAACACAATTTGTACTGGAACAAGCAATATCACTCAGTACGCTTGTTGTTGGAGAAACGTCAGAAGCCCAAGTATTTCCATCTGTAGATGATGAAATTACACCACTATTACCCACTGCAATAAACTTATTGTTTGCCCAAGCAATAGAATAGTAATTATTTGAACCATATATTGCTTTGCTCCAAATCAATCCATTAGTTGAGGATGCAAGAGTTCCACCCCATCCATTAGCTATAACTTTATTACCATTCCATGCTAGTCCAAACATCATTCCATTATAAACTGAAGATAATCCGGTATTGGATACCCACGTTATTCCATCTGCTGAAGTTAGGCTGACCGCACCATTTGAACCGCCTATAGCAATAAATTGAGACCCTGTCCATACGACATTTGAAATTTCATTTGTTGTGCTGACAGTACGCTGAATCCACGTAATACCATCAGGTGAAGTCATAATTGCACCCATACCAACAGCTACAAATTGATTATTTCCCCAAATAACCTTTTTAAAAAATTTGCTAACGCCTGATGACGTCTTCGTCCAAGTTATGCCATCCGCTGAAGTTAAAATACTTCCATACCATCCCCCTACAACAACATACTTATTACCGGACCAAGCAATATTATTTAGGGCTTCAGTGCTGCCAGATGCTCTTGAGACCCAAGTTGAGCCATCTGCTGATGTCAGTATTATTCCATTATTCCCTACAGCTACAAATTGAGTTCCAGACCAAACGACGCCATTCAAAAAATTTGTGACTGGGGAAGTCTTAGTAATCCACGTTGTTCCAAAACCGCCATTGTTCACAGGATTAACTATTAATGAAAAGGATTGGGTAGCATTTGGTAATACTCCATTATTTGCCGTGAAAGACAATGAATAACTGCCAGCAATCGTCGGTGTACCTCTTAATATTCCTGTAGCAGGGTCAAAGGTTATTCCGTTTGGTAATGTGCCACTAATACTCAATGTAGCAAGCGGATAGCTTGTCACAGAAACTGTGAAAGTAGCTGAACTACCGACAGTGAATACTGCATTATTTAAACTTGTAAAAATTGGTGCTGAATTATTAATTAATCCTGGAATTGGCAATCCATTTGAATAAGCGATTGCTTGACTTCCACCTTTTGTTGAGTCTAAAAACCAACGACAAATAACAGAAGTAGTATTATCTCCAATCATGAAGGAATTATATGCATCTGGGGTTGCAGTCGTTTTCCAAAGTTTTTCGGTTGTTCGTAGCGGAATTGAAATAGTAAGTATTCCATTATTGTCTAACGTGTAGGTGCCAGATAATATTTTTGAGGCAGAAGATGTGCTGGTACTCGTCATATTAATGGCGTCTGTTAAAGTACCATCCGCATTGAATGTGTACGCCTCAATATACCCAAATGGATTTGTAATATAGGATGCCGATGAATAGATAGTGCGTCCAACTATTTCGCTACTCGTGATTTTGGCTGCTGGTGCAGGTGTGTTTGTGATGGTTGAAGTGGGATTATTGTTACTACCGGTATCTGAGCCTCCGCAACCGGCTAAACTTGTTGTTAAAAGTAATAGAAAACACATTACTGCATAGATAATTTTTGTTCTCAAAGTTGCCCCCAAAAAAAATAATTTCAACATTGAATAAAGTAGAATTACAAAGGATACGTCAATATCATAGCAACGCAGATGTCTGCAACCTAAATTCAATCACATGGATAAATATTTAATTTGATAAATTTACTCAGGTTTTGAAGTCGAACCGTTAGAAATATCCTTAATATAAGTTGTTTATTAGAGCCGGACTATCACCAATATATAACAATAAAATATTAGGTTTTTTCGCCAGATTCTCTCCTGGGACCGATTTCAGTCACTCTTGCTGGTCAGTGTGTCCTTTTGTTGGCTGAACAGCTCAGAACACAAAAATTAGCCCAAAACGAATTTTTGGCGTATGATGCTGAAGATTAAAAGACAACACCAAAAGAGGTTCCGTTTTGAATAAGAAAATAAAAGAGCTGATAGCCCTTAACCCACGAAAATTCATGATAAGCCAAATCGTCGCAATGTTCTGTTCCTGCATCTCTGTAATAGCAATTACAGATAAGGCAACCTGGTTCACGATCAACCTTTTCACTGTGTCCGGATTCTTTTTCCTGTGGTATTTCGACGCCAGAAAAACGATGATGCAAATAATAGTCGAGAAAGAAAATCGACAAGACGGTGACAATTACTGAAACGGAGAATCAAGCATTTGGCATACATAGACAATCTCAAAAGTGAAGGCTTCACAGTAGAGAGGGCGGAATCAATTTCCACGGCTCTTGATGAGCTTCATTCTGCACTTTCAAAGCTCGACAAAAAACATTTAAAGCAGTTTCTTTCACTGCCACTTGAAACCAGATTGGCGAACTATGCCCAGGCGGAAGGCTTGATGGATTTGACTTCGTTATAGCGACAATTATTGAGCAGTAAAACCGGTCATAAAGTCTCTCAAAAAGGGCATTTGTCCGGCTTTTTGTTTGTGATTTCTTGCCAATAATTTCGTGAAAATAATAGAAAAATGGTCGGATGTGTAGTCTCTGGCTGGTCTCCTGGTGATAGTAGAATGGTCGGTTTGGTAGTCTCTGACCGGATGATTTCTACTAAAAATGTTCCTCAAAAATCAGTAAATTATTGTAGTAAAATATCACCAAAGTCCGTTTTTTGCGTCCGCTTAAAAGTCTGAAATTCTTTTATTCAATACAAAAGAAAGTCCGGCTTTTCCATTAAGAACCAAAGACCAAATAAAAGAAAACTCCCCTACATCAAAACCCGCTTCATTGTCGGCTGATCTACTCCGACTAAAAGGACAGCCCTCCCAGAAAAAGCCCTTCAATTCAACCCCTGCTCAAGAACCTTCAGCAATAAACCCCGACAACAGAAAATAAAAAACAAAAAGAAAAAATGCTACGATACCGGAGCATTGTAGCACAATGAAAATGCAAAATATTCAGACCGCCAAATTTCAATTCTAACACCTGCCAGTTTCAATTAATGCCCCATTCTGCCAGCTCCAATAATAATGCTTCTCAGGTAGTCCCAGGAACCCTCAAATAGCATTCCAGATAGCAGAGAAAAACTTCCTCAAAGTGAATTTTTGGCGTATGGGTGTAAATCACATATAAAGAAAACACCAGTAGAAGAAACCCAAGAATTCACCCCCGCCCATAATTGCCGTTTCAATCTTTGCATAGCTTTCAGTTTGTAATTATTCGCCCCGCCATTTCAGTTAAAAACCTTCTTAATGCCACATGGTCAATAACTACCAGTCCGACAAAGCCAATAGTGGAGAACCGGAGCAAAAGAACGCCTCCGAAAATCATACACAGACCCGGTAATAATTCTGAAGGATGGAAAGGATTGGTAGTCTCTGGTCGGTGACTGCTTAGATGACCACCTCGAATAAATCGTCTGTAGATAAGAAACAAAAAGTAAGAAATGGCTGGGATAGGATGTCTGGGCAATAAAGAGCGTTGGCAGAGATTGAATGCCATAAAAGCTGGCTTGGATGGAGAAGCTGAGACAAGAACTCTGGATGAAAATCAATAATAAAAAGCTGGCTGAGGTGGAAGAACACGGCAAGAGATACAGGCTGGGACATAAAATATGGGCATTAGATTACTGACAAAAAGTTGGAAAACTATGAGTAAGGATATGGAAAGCTAGAACAATAACTCTGGCTGATTGTTGGCTAATTAACGAGGCATATATTTGGCTCACTATTGTGCGCACACACTACGCAACCAAGAACCGGTAATACCAACACCCTCCAAAGTCCCCAAATCCCCATAAAACACAATAGAAACCCAGTATCACCGGAGCCTTCAAATATTGGTGATACACCAGCACCCAATCCAGCGAACTCAACCGCATAATATAAGTATCACTACAGTATCACCACAAACCAGCCAGAAAAGGAGAAAATAGCTATGAGAGTTAAAACCCCATTCGCCCCAGTCCGTACAGCCCAAAAGGATGGTAGTCCGGCAGGCATTTACTACACGATGACTAACCTGCTCAAAACCCGCAAGGTCAGTCAGGACAATATCGCCACTGTTGCCACTCTCTACGCCGATCTAATCGTCCCAATGCGGAAAACCGATGTTTTTCACACCGCAATGAAGCGTGACATTTTGCGTATTATAATCATTGGTTGCTGGCGTGTCGGCAAGATTGATTTTACCGACATCATCAGCACTATCGCTATGCTCCCCCAACTCAAAGAAATTATGCAAATGCATCCAGAGAACATCATTGACAACACCCAGCCAGCCTGGGCTTTCGATGATATCACCGATGAAATCCTTGGTCATCTCGACTACCCACAACCAGCCAGACCGGCACCAAAACAGCCGGAAAACATCAATGTAGGGGAGGGCATCTAACATGAGTATGACTACGATACATGCCAAAATATCTTATGAGGATAAGGCAAAATTGGATGAGTTGACGTCCGCAAAGGGCATCACGATCAGCGAACTGCTGAGGCAATTTATAAGGGGAGAGTGTCAGCAAAGTAGTATTGCTGAGCTCATGGAACAACAGCAGGACATGCTTGCAATGCAACAGGAATATTTGGCTCGTATCCTCAAATACAGCATTCGGGCATCTGTCGGTTTGCCGATATTTGTCAAACACACTACGCCGGATGGAGCCAAGGTGTTGAACGATGAAACCAACAAAACAGGTGATGCAGTATTAGCAAACAATCTCGAACAAATGGGGGTCACAGATGTTGGATAAAATCATCAAGCCGGATACCTCGAACAGAATAACATCAGCGGAAGAAACCGACATTCTCAAATCACGAGGGATGCAGTTTGTTAAAATGGGGAGCTATATTTTAATCCCACTTGGCATGCTTCACCATCTGCTGTTTGCTATCTTTGCCAGTATCTTTGTCGGTATCAGCAAAGTAAAATTTCTCACCATGTATTTTGTCTCAAAATTGATGTGCCTGCTTTCGTTCCCGACCTACGAGATATCAAGAGGTATTTCCGCAAAAAAGATGGCATCAGTTTTGTCTGGTGGAGTTGCTTCGACAATGACTGCACTCGTAACGATCTGGCTTCTGACTGGAGTAGTATATATTCTTGCAATACCGATTTATAAATACCTCAAAAAGCGAGCCGAAGCACGGGTCGAGAAGAGACATATCCGAGGCGGACTCTTAATAGAGGCAACGGAAGTATTGGCTATGCAAAAAGAAGAAGAAATGGAAGGAACTATTCCGCTTGGTGTTGCTGTTGATATCCCAAAAAAGGATACATATAGGGTTTTTACCTACGACCAGTATTTAGACCAATTCTACAATAATACTATCCGGGTCGATAAAAGAAGGGAGACTGACGGCATCATATTTTGCGGTACGAAAGGCTCTGGAAAGGGTTTGTTTATGACCCCGATTGTTGCCCAATGCTACAGAAACAATGAGCGTGGCGTGATTTATGATGCAAAAGGCGACGAATATTTTTGCCGGTTCTTTGATGCCAAAAAAGACTTGCTCCTGAACTTCTGTGACGTAAGGGGCGAGCAGTATCTCTGGAACTTTTTTGACGAGATGGAAACGGTTCCGGAAGCCTCTGCTATTGCCAACAGTCTTGTTCCACCGATGGAAAAAGTCGAGCCATTTTGGATTAATGCCCCCAGGGATATTCTGGAAGGTCTCATCCTTTATTGCTATGCAAATGACAAAAAAACATATGCAGAGCTATGGGAAATTATCACGGCTCCGGCAGATAAAATTCAGCGTGTTCTCAATGCTACACCTGGCGCAGAAAAGGGACGGCGGTATTTGGAAGACCCGGAGAGCAAGATGTGTCAATCCGTGCTTTCCGTGTTAGTCCAGCAGACAACTTGTTTCTCGCTTATGTCGCAAAAACCATCGAAGCCATTCCTCTTGGTTGACTGGATTAAAAATGGCGAGGGCTTTATTTACCTCACATCAGAAGAAAATCTGGAAGCTACATTGAAAGGTTTTTACACCCTGTTTATCGACACATTGAGCCGTAAAATCCTTTCAATCGAGAGTGACCTGAGCAGACGTATTTTCATGTTTTTGGACGAGTTTTCGACCTTGAACCAGTGCCGGTCAATCCTCAAAATGCTCAACCAAGGCAGGTCAAAAGGGATGTGTCTTTTTATTGGCTTGCAGTCCTTGGCACAGTTGGAACAAGTCTACGGCAAGCACGATATGCAAGCCTTGATAGCAGGTTGCGGTATCAAAATGATATTCAGACTTGGCGATAATGACAGCGCTGCATATATCGAAAAATTCTTCGGCGACGTAGAAGAAATGGCTTCAGAAAAAAACTTTTCTGTAAAAGTCGAGGATAGCGGTGATGGGGTAGGGCTGATGAATAGAGAAAAGACAAAAAAGCTCGTCATGGCAAGCCAGCTCACAACCATGCCTAACCTGCATGCACTCGTCAATCATCCGGGTTTTCCGCTGACAATGACCAGCTTCCCTATTATCAATATTCCCAACAAACCGGACGTTCCAAAATTGATACTCAGGGATGATTTATACCTGGCGAACAAGTACAAAAAGAACATCATTGTTACAGATACGGTAACGGACGGAACCCTCGAAATCGTAATGGAGGAAAATAATTTATCATTACCAGAGCCGGACAGCAACAAAACATCGGACACGGAAAAAGCTGATAAACAGGCTGAAAAGCGGGAGAATGAGCAGGAGAAAGACAGACAACACGACTTATTGCAGTTCATGTGATTAAAGCCTGGGAGGGATGTGCAAGTTACTTCTTTTTAAGCGCCTGAAGAACGGTAATTAGTGCATCTCTCCCATTAAAATCTTTGATATTACGATATAGATCAACTAGCTGTTTTTCTGTTTCAGACAATATTAGTTCAACATCTTCTTTGTTGTCGAAAAAACTACATACAGACATATTTAAGGCTTCAGCCACTCGCTGGAGCTTGTCAGTACTTAACCGAGTTTCTCCACTTTCATATTTTTGTATTTGTTGAAAAGTTACATTAATCTTTACCGCAAGTTGTTCTTGTGTCAGACCTGCGTTCATGCGGAATTGACGCAATCTCATACCTATCTCTTTAACTTCCAAAAAAGCCATTTTCGCACCTTCCTTAACTGCAAAAGATACCGATATAGCCCGTGTTGCTCTACATAGAATATTTAGAAAAACAGTTTGTTAAATTCCCGTGTTTGTATTATAATATTGTCTTAATTTTTCGCCGTCATCACATGTATTTCTATCCGCATATTCCACTGTAGAACTATAACTACAGGAGGATTTATGCGTAAAACAATTTTGGCAGCAATCATCACCCTGGCAGCAGCTTCAGTAGCAATGGCATCTCCCGACGTATCAGTTAAAGACAGCTCGGTGCAAAAAATAGAAAGAGACATCTCCATGATGTTCAAAAAAAGCGTGGAGAACCGGGATTCGAGCGGGAAAAGGAAGTCAAAGTCAACATCAACTGGCAGTGACAGCACTCAATCTCATAGTAACCGTAGCTCAGAGACGGAAGGAATGAATAATTCTGCTGATGTGAACTTGTCTCTTGATGTGCTTTTCGCTTCCAAAATCCTTCAACTGGAAGAAACGACGCTCCCATATAGTACGTGCAAGCTCCTGAGTAGACCCAAGCTTCCAGCCGATTTTGGTATCACAGCGGAAATGGCTCCAGGCGCAATTGACAGTATCAAATCTCAGTTTCTGAGCTCTTACGCATCGAGCAACGGCGCTATTGATAGTCTGGCTGATGTCGCCAATATTAGGAGCTACCGTGATTGTATGGCGGATTATGGTGCAACCATTGGACAAGCGTATCTGTATCTATCATCTGATGTGCAGGAGCTCGGCGCAACGGGTCAGAGCATTAAAAATATGGGATACGATGATTTTGTCAGTATTGCCGAAGCTGCTTTAGATAAAGCTGTTTCTGGCGGAATACAGAGTAAAAGCATCAAAAAACTGCATAATCAGGCAGTCGGCTACCATTCAACCTGTTTTTTTGAGGCCAACATCACAACTATCAAGTGTGGCTCTACTGTAAGCACAATTGCCAGCAAGCCAACCTTGGCGGTTGCCGGCATCCAGATGTACGGTAACGCATTCGCAGGCTTTCAGGGCTCATTTAGGGTCTCAAGGAGCTGGTCTCTGTCCGAAGCAGTGGAAAAAATGAAGAGCGTCAGCAAATATGCCAAATTTGCAAGTGAGGTCTCTCAATACGCTGAGAGCATGGAGAGCCAGGGCAAGAGCAAAGAAGCGGCCGCAGCAAGAAAAAAAGCCGTCGAGTTGAGCACTGGCGGCGACCGGAGTATCGGCATGGGCGGTATGATGCCAAATATCCACCAATAACCGCATAATATATGTAACAGCGGATGGGCGGCAGATGGTTATGCGTCGCCCCCGCTTCCCTCCCCAATCCTGGGAGCCGGTTTCTTCTCTTAACCTAAAAATTACAAACATAAAAAAGGAGAAAACGATGAAAACGACAGCAGCGGTAATATTGGCATTAACAGCGGCACTGATTTCAGGCTGCGGCACTGCAACATCATCAATCAAAGATATTCAAAATAAAAGTGCTGATATTGGGGCATACACAATTAGTATTGGAAGCGAAAAAACATCTCTCAAGATAAATCCTAAACTCATTATTGATGAGCGAGTTCAACCAAAAGATTTGAAGCTAATCAGTAATCTCCGAAAAAATGGGGAGGATGGCACTTATACATATGGTGGTAGCGTAGCCTCTCTATATGATGCAGATAATCAAATATTTTCCACATTTGTGCCTGTTTGCTACACAATGAAAACGAAAATTGTAAATGCAATGCCAAAAAATAAAATAAGGAGAACAAAAAATGGTATTGAAGCTCCAAATGGAAATATTTATGCCGTAGACGGTTATATGTACGGAGTGCATTATATCTATGATGCCAAAACTGGGCTCCTTACTACAGATAATGGCATTCACAAAGGTACCTATAATGTAAGCCATTTAAAAACCGCCACAAATTTTATACATGACGGTGAAGCTTTAATAGCTACACCTGATCTAGCAAAACAGAGCGGTGGAATCTTGGGGGTAGGCGATAAGATTTGGGAGAATACTGGAAATATGATTTTTACTGACCCAAGGGCCTGCAAATTGGCATCTGAGTTTAATGCAAACTCTTCATCATCGATAAATGAAAAATCGGAAATCCAAAATTTATACAAAATTAATGTATTAGCAGTATCACCTGGCAATCAGCAGATTATTAATTCCTTTCTCCAATCATCTCTTAGTAAATCATCTGCTGAAAACTTCAGCCAATTCAAGGATAACATTCTCCCTATTTTGGCGAGCGAAGCCATTTCTCAGGGAAAATCAAAAAATTTGGATAACAAATTGACTGCTGCCCTGGAAAATCAAAATGAGGGTGAGGTTATTTCTTCTCAACTTTGGACTGAGCTTGATGCTCAGATAGAACAGAATACAAAGGTCAATTTGCCAAATATTCCCGTTTTAACTTACAAATCTGCTGCATTTCTTGCTGAGAAAATAGGTGGAAAAAATGTTGGCAACACAGTCCAGATGAATGGATTGAGTATGTTAAGTGCAATGTACCGCTTCCCACTATATCTTCGTTCCGATGTTATTAAGAATGCTATTAGTAACAGCATTGATGGAGGTAAATAATTATGAGAGCAGTATTTTGGATTTTAATTATATGCACCTTTGCTGTTCCTGTTTTTGCAGGTACATACGATAGCATTGCAATTCAGTCACAAAGAAAGGCATTGGTATCTGATACTGTTAAAGAGAAGAAGTGCTATGACGAGGCTTGCAAAGTAGAAAAATGGGTCCAGGACGATCTACAAGCTCAAAATGGGCATATTCAGTCTGCATTCCGTTTTAAATGGTTTTCTGAAGCGAAAAATGAAATTATCAAAAACGTCACTTTTAATGTCGATGCGTCCAAATTTGATGTAGATAGAAGAGCTTGTCAACAAGCCGTAAGTAACTTTGGACTGAATGGTTTGCAATGTGGCACCATGTCTGGCAAATTTACTGCTAAGGCGATTGACTGGACACTCGGCAATAACGGGAAAATTTTGAATGCTTCTGGACAAACAGATTCGGGGCTTGGTTATAACATATCATCTAATTTGTATTCTGTTTTTGATGAGAGGAGCGGCAGAAAGGTTGTGTTTAGAATATCCAACTTTGATATCAACCAAGCTCCAACAGTCAAAAGTTTAAAAGATATTCACTTTTCCGTTATTGAAGCAAATTTACCACAAGCCGTAAACCAAATGAGCCAATATCTAAATAAAGATGGTGGTTCAAATTTTAGCCTGAATGCTGCATATAAGGTTATTAATAACCTTTGGCAGGGGTATGCTGAGGTAAACTCCGGAACTGCCTTTGACTTTGCGAACCTTATGATTACCGACCCTGACACAACCAATTTGGCAATCAAAGAGTACTTCCGCACAAAATAATAATCAGGAACAAAAGCAATGGGCTACCTCTTAATGTGGGGTAGCCTTTTTTTGTGTGCTCAAGACATGTCATTTTCCATGCATTTTGCCTATGTGTAAAAATATGGTTTTTGACACGCCAAATTTTCTATTTGTATATGTTCTTAACTACGTTTCTTATCTAGCAAACTCTGTGACACATGAAAAATATTGTTTTTGTATATGTAAACAACTTCCCAACCCCCACAAATACTGAACTTTTCCAAAACACATATAGGCAAAAAGCCGGACTTTTGACAAAAAAGTTATTAAACAAAAAATTATTAAATTCACCAGCCCGCACAGAATCAAAACCCGCACTAAAACCACTAATACAGCCGTCCCGCTCGTAGTCCCTTCCTGCCTTACATAAGAAGCCCTGTTTCGTCCCTTCAACTCTCTGTGAGTGGCTAACGTTCTCCCAATGGCTCTCAAGGAACCACGAAGGGCTCGTTTTAGGACTTTCATAATTTGTCTCTTTTTCTTGTTTGCTTATCTCGTTAATTCTCTTTTTTGGTCTCAGAAATCGTCCCCCGCATAATCTCTTGTAGCGGAAAACGGAATAAAAATCGTCCCCGCATAATAGATATCGACAGGCAGAAAGGAGCCAAAAAATCAAATCAGCATATTACTAAACAAGGAGGAAACAAATCATCAAACAAAATGGACAGTATCTACTGAACGAAATCTGACAACAGCAAAAAAAAGGAGAAATTATGAAAAGCAAAATCTTGGCACTCGCAGTAGCAGTAACACTCGCAGTAGCAGGCAACTCATTCGCTGACAGCACGATTCTTGTTACGCAGCACAATTTGATGATGCGTAATAGCAATCTCACTCAACCCTGCGCATTCTGTCACACGCCCCATAATGCCAGCAAAGCCAGCAAAGCGCCGCTCTGGAACCGCACCCTGCCGAATGGGGCCCTGTTTACGTTGTACAGCTCTAACACAGCAAAAAACAGGCTTTACAAATCTGGATTTACAGCTTCCAGTGCTTCTCTCGGCTGTATGAGTTGCCACGATGGCGGGACAATCGGTGGCCGTATAATCAACGCACCAGCTGAGGTGCCAGAGGGCACGCCTATTACCGCTGACGTGATCGGGGTCGGCAAAAAGAATTTTGGTTATGATCTAACGAATCATCACCCCGTAAATTTCAACATTGATGATACGGCAAATGCTGGAATTGTAAGTAAATTTGGAATTACCACAGAGGGACTAACTCTCTACAAAACCGGTCGTCCGATCACCGGCGGGGGAGATAACGGCACAGGTATCGAGTGCAGTACTTGTCATAATAGTCACGATAATTCGTTTGGCAAATTCCTGCGCAAAAGCAATGCAGGCAGTAGTCTCTGCCTCACTTGCCATATAAAATAATCTTACCCCACAAAATCCCGCCACCCGAACCCTCTCCCTTCAACAGGAGGGGGTTTTCTGTTTGAGAGGCAACCGCATATTTATAAATAGTCGGGGGACTCCATGTTTAAATCAATCATTACTATAATTTGTCTTCTAATTTCGACAAATGCTCTTGCGGGCATTGGCGGTTCTTTAGAGACATCATATACAAGCTATACCGTTAATGAGCCCGGCAAATCCTCCAGGTCTTTCAGCATGCTCCCTGTCTCTATTAATCTATATATCGACAAAAACGGCTCATTGCCCAAAGGATGGGGGTCATATTCAGGCCGTACTAGCGGAAATATCTCCATGATCCGTGGTGTCCCCCAGCTTGATGGTATTAAGCCTCTGAATATCAATGACCAATATTCTAATACCGGATATCTAGGTTCAAATACTACTACTGTTGGGAATATCGATATCACGTCGCCATATCAAAATCTTCCTCTGACTGCCAATTTCAGACAGAACAACAACTCTGGGGCATTGAGCTTTCTTGAACAGCGTGACATCAATACTATACTCGACAGTACCTCAAAAACTGCCGTTTTCACTGGTGCAGGGCAGGAGATTACTGAAAGTAATCTTACTCTTGGCTATAAAGACAGTAAGGACCGACAAATCAGGGGCGGCAGCGGACGAAATGTTTTTCAGATGCTTCTCAACGGGTCGGAATACAGAGTACAAAATCAGGGCATCTGGAAATATATTCCGCAAATCGTAGCTGACTACAAAAAGACAAAATACGGGTCAGCAAATTATCTAAATAGCCTCCTTGGTGGTGGAGCTAAGTCTTCAACAAATGGCTATCTGACCCCCGCCGAGACGACCTACACTATCGCTGCCGGCAAACAGGAGTTTTGGGGTGGATATAGAAAGATTGCTATTGGAAAATCTATTGAGGAGCAATTTTACCTGGGTAATCTGACTGGAACACAGAAAATCAGGGAATGGTGGGCATATAAGGGCGATAGATACAGCATGGATGTGCAATACAGCCACAAAAATGACAGCGATGAAGACTATTATTCTATCAATAATACTGGACAGTCAAAAAAGTCCGGGTTCACCTCTTTGACTGCTGACTTTTTTGCAGAATGGAACGTAAAAATTCCTATTTTAAATAATTGGACTGGTGACAATCTATTATCTGGCTGGAAACCTGCGGTCATAAAGACCTTCAGCACATACGAAAATACAACGGATTTGTCCGGAAAGTCCGTGATTCTCGACATTCCTATTTTTTATTCTAGTGACTCAACGTTTTTGTCCGAGTCTGCAAAAGTGGAGAGAAAATCAAAAGAAACCACCGATATGAACAGCATCAATAATATCAATATAACATCTCTACAGTACAAGCTGACCCTCAATAGAGATGGATATATCACTTACAGTCCGATGGTTTATTACACGGCAAGCGATAGTTCTTTATCAAAAGTAGGCGAAAAAGACGATTATAAAAGCAATTCTGTCCAGGCTGGGCTTAATATCGCAACAACTGACAAATTATGGCAAGCGCTAGAGACAGAATGCTCTCACCATATTCAATGCACTCCGTCGATGTGGAAGCAATTTGGAGCCGGAGTAAATTATACATATCTTCAACAGCAGAACGTACAAATCGAGCGTTCACATAGCTTATCTGCAAGAGCTCATTTGATTAGCAACAATCAGATTACTCTCGATCTTTCTCATTTTTCTTTTTTTAACGAAAACCCGCAACCAGTTTCACAACCAGACAGTATTCTTAATCCGTCAACCCCACAAACCACTCCGGCTGACGAGAGAACTATTAATAAGCACATTTCGACGCTTGCATCAGCATACACGCCGGTTTTCGATTTTGGACATCTGACTGTGAATTTAAGCGCTTCACAAGAGTTCGCTAAGACTAATTTATTCGATAAATCAACAACTACAGCATATTTTGCCGTGAAATTAAACGCTACAAGTTGGGGAGTAACTATCAACAGTCATGCAGAATGGTGCCCACAAGAGCAAATTCAGCTCACAAACGAAAATAACGCCATCATTGAATACCTCCCAAACCAAATATGGCAAGGTCAAATAAGGGTTCAGCACTTTTTCTACAGCGATAAAACAGGGGGCGAGTCTCATACCGTAAATTCTTCCGGGACTGGTCGATTTAGCATTAAATATGGGCAAAGAGAGATTGCGAGGCTGGTAGAAACGATCACTTATACAACCATATTGCAAGACTCCGGGCAAAACACTCAAACCTGGTCTGGCAGCGCAGAAATACATACATATCCACGAAAAGCGATGGATACAGATATATACGCAAAGGGGGCAATTCTTAACGACGGAACCCGGACTGATAAACTCTATAACATTGGACTTACGTTCAGCCGTCAGAAACTTACTTTTGCTGGCGAGTGGGCTCAGGGCTGGAGGAATGATGGCAGGGAAGAGAAAAAGTGGACTGTGAGCCTAAAAACAAGCTTTTGACGGCAACCGCATAATATAGACAAGAGCAGTTATTACAAAATCACAGGAGTTCATTTATGAAGCGTTTAATTCTCATTATCGCAGCAGCAACATTGTTTACTGGTTGTGCAACACAACAAATAGCGCAGCAGCCAAGAATTTTCTTTCCGACCCCCGAGGACCCAAAACTCGAATATTTAGGCACATATCAGCACAGTGGCAATATGAAAGAGGTTAGCACTCTTGATGCTCTCTTGGGTACATCTACAATGGATGAGCGCCTTGGTCATGATGCCCCATATAGCATTGCTGTTGCCACGAACAAAGATAAGCGTGATGAACAGCGGGTTTATGTGACTGACATCAATCGGGGTGATGTGCTTGTGTGGGATTTTAAAACCAAATCGGTTCGGACTTTTGGTAAAAGTGAGGGCTATGAGCATCCGACCGGCGTAGCTACTGATGCTGTTGGCAATGTTTATATTTCAGACCGGGATACCCGCAAAATCTATGTCTTTGATCCAAACGAAAAACTTTTGCAGACGATGGACTTGTCAAAGTACCTTAAATCAACTCTAAATATCGCCATTGATGACAAGCTCCGTCGCTTAATCGTAGCGGACGTTACCGGGTTCCAAGTAGGTGTGTTTGATCTCGCCGGAAAGTTCCTCTTCAAATTTGGTAAAGTCTCGGAATACAACGGCAAGATGGTTGGCGGTGATGCAGACGGCGAATTTAATCGTCCAGTTGCCATTGCTATTGATAAGACGAATAGCGACATCCTGGTTGCTGACACTTTTAATGCCCGTGTACAGCGGTTTAATAAGGATGGTGAATTTGTCTCCAAATTTGGTGGGCTTGGTGATGGTGAAGCTCAATTTGGTGTTGTCAAAGGGCTTAATATTGATTCCGATAGCAATATCTATGTTACTGACGGGAAGCACCATAGAATATCCATTTTTAATAGAAACGGCGAAATATTATTTGTGATGGGCGACCGCAATACATCCGGAAGAGATGTTAGCGGCACGGGAACTCAGTTTAAAAGCCTCTCTTTTGCAGATAATGGTAAGCTTTATATCGGTGGTTTTGTAATGCCACAGGGGGTTGCTGTTGATGAATTTGATCGTATTTATATTGCCGATTCGATGAATCACGGCTGGCAATCATACCAGTACATTAAGAATTATGAAATAAAGAAAGATGAATTAAAATAAACACTTGATATACAATATTTAATGTATATACTCAACAAGCTGTTGTCCGTCTCGGCTATCCCATGATAGCAAAACTGCTCCCCCGGCAGTGAGACAAGTAGCCCCTGGATTCCCCCGAATTCAGGGGTTTTCTTTTGACTACAGTCCTTCCTTCCCTCCTAACCGCATATTATTAATTAACAGCAATACCAACAACAGCAAAAGGGAAAAAATCTATGGAACAGACACTACACATGATTGAGATTGCTTACAGCAAGCAACGACAGCGGTTTGAGGCTGTAACAGTCCCGAAAGGACAGTATGTAATTCTCAAAGATTGTGGCTGGAGATGGGATAAAGAGTTCCAGATTTGGCATACATCCGACCCGGAAAAAGCCAGGTTCAAAATGAAGACAATTAAGCCTTATGAGGGTGCCGGTTAAACACCGTCATCTTGCCAAAAGACACAATTTTTGTCAGTGCAATGACCATAAATTGTCATTTAACTGCACGCTAAGTAGCTGTAATAATTATAGTAATCATTGACAAAAATATTTATTTGTATCATCGCACTCAGCCCTTCAACAGCCCCTGTCATTTCGGAAGATATCCAACTACCTCATATATTCATTGCTTTTATTTAAATATTACACATTGACGGCTTTCTTAAAACGTATTTGAATTTGTATTATACTAATAATATCATATACTTGAATGCTAATTAGTTGGCATGGATAAAGCATATATATAAGTAAGAAAAGAGAACGGGGGATAAAAAAATGAGCAGACTAACTTACATAGCAACAAGGGACATCATGATAACAGCACAGATAGTGGCAATGATAACCGGGTATGCAATTGGCGGCGGCATAGGAGCACTTGTCGGGGTAGTAATTATCGGCGGCATCAAGCAATTCAACAGCATTCAGAGGCCAGTCCAGCAAAATGGACGCAGATAAAAAAAGGGAGAATCATCATGAATTGCAGACCAAAAACGACGACTCACACAACAATTACTATCGACAATAATCAGCTGGCACAGCTCCAGGCAATCAAGGCGGAGACCAGTGTCCCGGTCGCAGTCAGTGTCCGGCAGGCATTGAAGATGTGGCTCGCAAGCAGAGAAACAAAGTAGTCAACAGTAGACGGACAACAGTCCGGGGGAGAAACACAATGAGCAAATATATCGTAATTATCGTGGCACTTTTAGCACTTACCGGGAAATCACCGGCAGCAGCCTTACCAAACGCAACCGCAATCGTCGATGGAATGGGCGTTCAGCAGATTTTTGAACTTGCTGATACGGCAGCGTCGGCAACTATCAATGTAAGTATCGCTGTTACCAAAAAATTAATTGAGGCTGGCAACAAATATTGTGACGAACATCCAAACCGTTAACAAAATAAATCGGGGGATACTCCAATGACAAAAGCAAAAGCAATTTATTACGGGTCTCAGATTGGCTACATCGCAGAGCTTAATGACGGCTCTTACCGCAGAATATGCGAACTCAGTAAGCTGGGTCGGCGGGTGTCCAGCAGGTTTGTTAATATTCTGTTGAATAATCCTGTCACAGTGAGCTGGCGTGGTAAACCGTTCCTTTCACCGTGTACCGGGGCAATGAGCCGGATCATCATTTCTACTATTAATAGCACTCTGGCTGGCGAAACTGGAATGAACGGGGTTACTCCGGTATAGCCAGTCGGGGAAAAACGTCTTAAAACGCAAATTTGGAAGCCGGTTTCAAGGGGATAAGAAAATGCATTATTTAAAACAATTATTGAGAGAGGCTACAAAAGAATTGGAGACTCTGAAATATTTATCCAACCAGAATAAATGGGATGACCTTATTAGGCGTTTAAAGAAGGCTTCTAATATATAACCCTTTAATAAATAAAGAGAATTTGCTTGTTTTGGCTATTAATTCTCTTGATTTAATTCACTGAAAATGCTATAATACTGAATATAAATAAGAGGTTATGTTGCGAAAGCTCTCAATCCTGTAACAAGGGACTGAGGGCTTTTTCTGTTTCTAATCGAAAGAAAAATCTACTGATTAACTACTCTAAACGTCGAACTACTGTACTTAAACAGCACCAAAAATCACCTAAAAAGAGGTCAAAAAAATGGCAACTGGTAAGTTTGTATCGTACTGCCGGGTCAGTACCGCCAGGCAAGGACAAAGTGGCTTGGGACTGGATGCCCAAAAAAAAGCGATTGCTGATTTTCTGAATGGTGGCGATTGGGAATTGATGGGTGAATATATCGAAATTGAGTCCGGAAAGAAAAATGACCGGAAAGAATTAACCAGGGCTCTCCATCGTTGCGCCATGACCGGCAGCACACTATTGATTGCAAAACTGGATAGGTTGAGCCGTGACCTGCATTTCATCTCCAGCCTACAAAAGGCGGGTGTTGAATTTACGGCATGTGATATGCCATCAGCCTCAAAATTTACAATTCACATTTTGGCGAGCGTTGCCGAACATGAGAGGGAGATGATTTCACAAAGAACCAGATTGGCTCTACAGGCAGCAAAAGCACGTGGGCAGGTGCTTGGCAGTCCTAACAATCTCAATGGTGATGCCGCTGCAAAAGGCAGAAAGTGCGGCAATGCCGCCAATAAGGCAAAAGCAGAAAGTTTCGCAATAAAAATATCTCCTGTCATCGAAGAATTTCAAACTCAGGGTCTCAGTCTTCGTCAAATAACAGCAGAGCTCAATAATAGAAATATTCTCACCGCATCCGGTCAACTGGGGTGCTGGTGTCCAGCCTCAGTTCGGAATGTCATCCTTCGTATCGAAAAATTACTTCCAGTATCCGCAGCTGCATAACCAAAATATCTTCATCCGCATATTCCTCTGTAACAGCAAAATAACGGGGAGGTGTGCGTGTATGGTCAATCCAAGGTCAGAGCGAGGCTGGGCGATGCTTATTAAAGCGGTCAAGTCCGGCAAAATCACAATCAGCGAAATTCAATCAAAGCTTGGCGACATGGCGGGTTACACGGTTGAGGCTGCTATGGCAGTGGAACTGCAACAAGTTGCCAAGAAAAAGATTATCGATCTCAGCCAGTTTAATGCTGCTTACTGTGATCGGAACCGGGATATCAAAGAAAAAACTTGCGGGCACTGCCTGCCAAAGTCCGGCTGCGATGTGGAGCGGCAGCTTGGCTATGGGCTGTTCAACTCTGTGTAAATCTGCCTCAAGTCCGGGTTCGTGCGTGTGAATATTAATTATTTTATTCATTACTTGCCTTGTCCGGATTTTAAAAAGGAAGCGGACTAAACCTTTAATATCGTTATTAAACAAATAATTATCATACGCCAAAAACGTACCCGGACAAAACCAACAGCCATATACTAAAAGGAGATTATCCCATGAAGAAGATCCATTTTATCACAGCACTCGTCTTAACCATGTCCACAACCGCCTTGGCATACACAACCCCAGCCGCCACTGACTTTGCTTTCGACATCTATAACGTATTAGTAAACAAGGTCCTCCATGGCCCACTTGGATACGCATTAGCAGTGTTCTTGATCGGATTTGGCGCAATGAAGACAATCGTCCACTACGATTACAGCTCAGCTTCACCCGCCAGAATGCTCTATTACATCGCCTGGATTATCGCCGGAACAATAATTCTCAAAATAGATAACGTCATGTTGAGCCTTGGAGCCGTGATCTAACAAGGGTATGCGGGAATTTGACTGTATTAAAAAGGAGATTCATCATGAAAAAGATTATCTTTACAGCCTGCCTTGGACTTACCCTAATCTTTGCTTCTCATAAAAGCTTTGCCGGCCCCATACTCTCAATGGACATTGGTAGAAAGTTTGATACAAAAGAGATGTCATTGGGCATTGAGGTCGGGGGCACTCAAGTAATAAACGACTGCGTCCCGCTTATCATCGGCATCACCGGCATTTTTGTTGATAACAGTCTTCCAGCCCAAAACCTTGGCACCCTGCAAAACATTGATAAAAACTACACCAATAGAAAGATGGGCAATGAAAATGGGGTTATAATCAAATCCGGCTACACCCACAAAAATATGACTTTTTTGATTGGAGCCGGAATCGCAACCCAAGATTATCTCTCAACAAAATCAAATGAAATAACCGGTTGGAATGATGAAAATGTTAAGACCAAAACTTATCTACAGACTTATGCTGGTATCCTGTACCACTCCAATAGATTGGGGCTGAGTGCTGGATATGATAATAGGAGAGGGGCTGTAATGGGGGTTGGAGGGTTTTTCTAAATCAATGACAACTGCTATGATTTGAGCTAGCATGCTACATGATTAAGCGGAGGTAGCTGACTGCCTATAATTCTCTTCAACCCTAAACACACAAATAATATGCGTTGAAAACATACTATGTTTTTGATAAGGTAAATATGGATAGTCCACTGAATGCCGTTGCCGCCAAACAACTGCTTAAAAAAATACTTAAAATTGGCGTAATTACCTATTCACAACCGCACGCTGTTGACCGTATGAGAGAGCGTTCTCTCTCTATGGTAGATTGTGAAAACGTTCTCCGTGGCGGTAAAATTGAGCCGGACGGAATTACTCGTTTCAAGGTCAGCACCAATAAAATTGTTTTGGTAATCGAATTTATATCAGACGAAGAGGTTCTTGTTGTAACAGCATGGAGGTCATAAAATGCTTTGTTCAGAATGCAATAAATCAGAATTAATCGAACGTCAGGAAAATATTCGTTACGAAGAGTCAGGTATCCCAAATGTGGTTCTTGAAGCTGTTAAGGTTCGCCAGTGTCCAACTTGTGGGCATCGCCTTGTATCTATTCCACGCATATCTGAATTACACAGGTGTATTGCGGTTCATCTTGTAAAAAAAACTTCCAGGCTTGCTCCTGCTGAGATTTGTTTCCTCCGGAAATCGCTCGGCTGGTCAAAAAGTGATTTCGCTAAAAAAATGCATGTAAACACAGAGCAGGTGTATCGCTGGGAGAGCACTAAATCTTTTAAATCAATGATGATACAGAGCGAATTATTGCTCCGGGCATTTGTAGCAATTGGTAAGAAAATTGAGCATTACGAAGAACAAGTTGATCGGCTGGCGACGATTGATACGCCTGAAGCATCTCCATTCTCAATGATATTTGATAATGGCTGGCATGAACATCAAATGTTAGCCGTTTAATCCAGGGCAACACAGCAACCAGAAGAAATACCTGCCTTTGAACCCGTTCCTATGCGCCGTCGCAACTTTAGCTAGAACTACTGCAACCACCACCATTCATATAAACTAGCGTAAATACTGGGTTTAAGTATTTCCAGAGTTTATGCTCCTACCCATGACAGCCCCTCGGCGTTTGAGGGGAGACCCGCTAACAGCAAGCAAACCCAGCTCTAAAGGGCAATGCTACACGCAATATTCTGATGAATTGATGACCAATCATAAAGCACCAAGTCTGGTGAACAGCCTCGCTTTGATTCTCCCGCCTGTATTGTTCGTGTGTAATAAACAAATAAAAAGCCCCTGTTTTCACAGAGGCTTTTTTTGCATAGCGTGGTGGAATTTAAAAATTTATCGTGCTGCCCGGATTGCTTTCTTAGCTTCAGCGGATATAGGCATACTATCAATATTTACGGTTTCATTTTTTACAGCATCAAGAAAGATTCTTCTTTTTGACTGCATTGCTACCAACATAGAATTGGGAATTACTGTGTGTTTACCAGCAGACAACATAGCCTAATCCCTCCTCTCCTAATCCTTCAAAAATCCTGTAACCATACTCTAACTCTTTTCTCTTTAAAATTCGACCATAAAATTTATAGAGATTTTTTCGTACTGCAAAAACGTAGTAGGCTTCAACGCCACGTTGTTCTCTGTGTATTTTGATACAAGATTCTAAATCATTCCCTAATTCACGAATATGTTTTGGTTTATGTATTGGTGGAGTGAACGTATAAAAAAACTTTTCTGCCGTTACATTTTCAAGTGTATCAAATTTAAACTGATATGTCTCATCAGGCAGGTCGAAACCGATTTGCTCTTCAAGTTGCTCTTTTGTATGAATATCTAAATAATCACTTGCATGAGCAAAAAAGCTTACATAATCAATAGAGTTTACCTCGAATTCTATCATTTCTGCGTCAACGTTTTCAATTGGTACAAGTTGAGAGGTTTTTAGCAAGAGTGAGCTCCAGTCGATTATCGGTTACGTTTACCACAAAAACTCACGATATGTGAAGAAAAAATCATTTAATTCTATTTTTTCAAATTTCAGGTTGTCGATGAATACCCAAATAAAAAATCTCTTGACTCCGAATAGCTATCATCTGATAGCTTTATCATCCGATAGCTATGAGGAGTTAAATAATGGAAGAATTGACAACAAAACAAGCTCATATTCTTGAGTTTGTGACCGCATATCTTGACCAACACGGTTGTCCACCTACTCTTCGTGAAATATCCGCACAATTCAATCTTGCCGGCACTGCTACAGCTATCATGCATCTGAACGCCCTGGAAAAGAAGGGCTACATCAATCGGCGTGAAGGAAGTTCTCGAAGCATTTCTCTTGTAACTCGTGGTGGTTCAACTCCGGTTCCGATTGTCGGAACAGTTCGAGCCGGAGTGCCGGAGCTGGCGACTGAAGATATTGTTGGTTTCTGCCAGATTGATACGAGTTGGTTGAAGGGTACAAACAATTTTATCCTTCGGGTAAAAGGTAATAGCATGGTTGAAGCCGGTATTTTCAGCGGTGATTACGCAATAATCCGCCCTCAACAGACAGCAGAGAACGGTGAAATAGTTGTTGCTCTAATTGATGGTGAAGCAACCTTGAAGCGTTTTTATCTTGAGCACGACCATATACGCCTTCAGCCGGAAAACAACAGCATGGAACCAATCATCATCAAGGCTGGTGAAGCTGATACAATGATTGCCGGTCGGCTTATTAAGACTGTTCGCTTCTTCGACTAATGATGTCAGGAAAATCAATACGCATAGCCGTCGTTTATCAGGACGGCGTCAAGCCCAAGCCGGTTTGGTTCGAGTTAAACCGTAAACAGCACAAAATCGCCAAGACAACGTATTATTGGAAAGACCGGGTAGGTGATGCCCCTTTGCTTCATTTCGCCGTTCTGGATGAAGAGGATGCCTTGTTTGAACTGGTTTTCAACACCCTCGACCAGACCTGGATGCTTTATCCACAAAAAGTAGAATAGCCATGTCTCACCGCACTGTCATGCACCTCGACTTAAATGCCTTTTTTGCTTCGGTCGAACAACAAGCAAACCCCGAACTTCAAGGAAAGCCAATTGCTGTTGTCGGTGGCGGTGGTCGAACTGTAATCACGACCAGCTCCTACGAAGCCAGGGCAAAGGGCGTCAAGACCGGCATGGCAAAATGGGAAGCTCTGCGAGCCTGTCCGGAGCTGATAATCGTTGTCGGAGATAACCGGAAATACACCTACACCAGCACCCGTATCATGGAGATGATGCGGGACTACACTCCACAAGTCGAGGTGTTCTCGATTGATGAAGCTTGGCTGGATGTTACTCACAGCCTTTCAATCTTTGGCACTGCTGAACGAATTGCATATCTGCTTAAAGCTCGTATTTTCAAGGCATTTGGATTGAAATGCTCCATTGGTATCGCTCCAAATAAGCTTCTTGCCAAACTTGCTTCTGACATGAAAAAGCCTGATGGTTTAACTGTAATAAACCCAGAAGATATTAGTCGGGTTTTGGAGCGTCTACCAATCCAGGAGCTGTGTGGTGTCGGCAAAAAGATGCAGAGACATCTGAATATGATGTCCATCTATACCTGTGGTGAGCTGGGGCGAACCGATGAAGCCCGTCTTACAAAGAAATTTGGCATTCTTGGCAAAGTCTACAAGCAGATGGGGCAGGGCATCGATCATAGCCCGGTGGAGCCTCTGAGTGAGGATGATGAAGTTAAGAGCGTTGGTCACTCAATGACACTCCGGAGAGATGTTGACCGTCGTGAAGACATATTGAAATATATGCTTCAGCTGTCAGAGATGGTGGGGCGGAGAGCCCGTAGATATGAGGTTTCAGGAAAAACTATTCACCTCCACATCAGATTTGGCGACTTCTATAGCAGTGTCGGGAAACAGACGACATTGAGGAGCTATATCAATCAGAGCGACGACATCTACAAGGCGGCAATCAGCATCCTGGATACGCTGGAACTGCCTTTACCGGTTCGCCAGCTTGGCATTCGGTTGACTAATCTCCAGTATTATACTCAGCAGATGTCATTGTTCCCAGAAGTGCAGAGAAAAAGCGACATGGTACGGGCTATGGATGCCGTGAATAATAGGTTTGGAGACTTCACAGTCACTTTTGGGAGCTTGTTGACTGCTGAAGGAAAGGGAAGCCATGTTATTTCCCCTGCGTGGCGACCGGACGGCATCCGGAACGTTGATGTGCAGTGATAAAAAGAAAGGGCTGACGATTGCCAGCCCCTTGGGTAATTATATCTTGATGCCGGCGCTCTGTAGTGCCGTGTCGCTCTCACTGACATATAAGGCTCGTAGTTCCAATAATGGGTAAACATAGATGTTGAATCCTGGAAGGTCAAAAATCTCAATAGAGAAGCATTCGTCCTGACCTTCTTTAATAAAGCTCTCAATGCAATCAATCCCGTTCATATGCTCCGGAAAGCCAGGGGCACCGAATGCCGAATCTATTTCGTGTGCCATACTAACAAAGGCAGAATCACTTCCAGGCGCAAACTGGCGGTTAAAAAACTGCATCGTTTCAAACAAATTATTTGCAATATAAATAGTTACTTCACTGCCAAAAACCTCGTAAACCTCTTCTGTGATATCGTGCCATTCCTTCAATGCTACCTGCTTTTTTACCTGCTGTTCCAGTGTCATAGTATTCCCCCGTTTTACTGTTTGTAAACCCCCGAACCGATACCATAACCGCCATGTCTGCCCCGCCGTAAGCATCAAAACACCCTGATTGCTTGGTAAATCCGGAATATCCAGTATCTCCATGCCTGCCGACCCATGACCGGCAACAGGACTTTCTTTTTGCACCCTTTACAATGCACAAAGGGGAGGTGAGGAAAATGCGAAGTAAACATGACCCGCTTACTATCACCCGGATACCGCATGTCGATTTCAACCCCGCATTCTGGACAGGATAGAAATGCTGGCACCTCCATTTCGTGCCTCGTGTGCTTGACAGATAACTGAATTGATTTTCCGCACTCCTCGCAAATAATCTTTGGCTTGGCTTTATCTGTGATATCGAGCCTAGTTGCTACCTGCTGTGCCTCTTCAATACTCGCTATACCGCACTTTTCGTCATCTGACAGCTCATCCCAGATTATTGGGGATTCCTGAATTGCCAGGGCAAGAAAAACCCGCTCTGTGGAGTTGATTTTTCTACAGTGCGGGCATTTGCATATACCGTTCATATGTGCGACCGGCTCGGATTTGATTTCAATTACCATTTATTCTCCTTTTTTAAAATGCGAAGCCGATGCCTCCGGTAATCCCACGATAGATACTGTAGCCAACAAGAGCTTGTGCTTGAATATTGTAAATGCCAGACGGAAAAGTTACTGCAATGCCGGCCTGTCCATTAATCCTGGTTTTCCATGTTCCCTGAAAATCTGCGTATTTCTGGCCTTTTGTTGCTCCGCCATAGATGGATGCAGAACCATCACTGGTGTAAATTTGGGCTATTTTTTCAAAATTCAGGCTCGGTCCAAAATAGATATCGAGCCTTCTGTTCACTGGAGCAAAAATATTGAAATCAAATCCAAATGATGGGTCAGACACTGTAACAGTGCCACTTGGTGTTCCACCGCCCCAGAATTTGGCTGGTATTTTTTCCATTCCTTCGGGGATTGTCTGCATCCATGCGCTATAAATCTCACAGCCAAAGTGTGCGTCCCTGTTGATAGCTCCAAATCCATATGTCATTCCGGAGCCCTGGGAATTTGCTGGGAGTTTTTTATATCCGACTGTGACGTACCTGGAACCATGTCCCTTTGAGTTGTCATACTCGGCAAGAGCTGATGTAGCGGACAGAAGCATAATATTGAAAAAAAGAATTTTAGAGATAATCGGACGCAAAAACCGGACTTTAGGCTCGTTTTTCATGTGTAACCTTCCTTGATACAGAGATAGTGTCGCTTATCTCTGAATATGCGGTTGCCCTTAAAGCCGGATGCCAAAATCCTCTGGAACCTCGTCCTGACAGCACACAAAGACCGTCAAAACAGACGACAGTGGGACAAGCAGGACGGTAAAATCCGGCAGGTCAAGCACTGCCACGTAAGCTTCTTTGCCATATGCAAGGAAGTCCCGCATGTTGTTGACATCCTTTAGGCACCACTGCTTTGCAAATCCGGACTTGATGTCGAGAAACATTTCTTCAAATGGTGAATTGCCGGTCGTCGGGCGTCCAATATTGACCTCAGTCAGCAGGTCGGAAAGATTCTTGCTGACGACAGCTAGGATGCCTTGCCCAAAAACAGCCTGACTTTCGCAACTGACATCAACAAGCTCGTCTTTATTGACCAATTCATCAATAATCTTAAGTAGATTCATATTGTCACTCCTTTCATTATTGTTTCAATATCATGTGTCTCTTCCGGCAGCATGATTATGACCTGTTCCAGTTCTTCCTCATTCCTCCTTACAAAAACTGCTTTCAAAGTGGCTTCATCGTTGACTTTGAATTCACCTTTAAGAATCTTGTCTTTTGCCTCATTATTGAGCGCTTCATACAGCAATCCCAAAAAATGACGGTTAAGATTCCGGATAAAATCTATCGAGTCGATTCCAGCGCCTGGAAGCTCATGGACACCAGATGAGTAGCTAACCAGGACGTCAGGGAAAAATATTTCACACGCTGAATCCTCTTTAAAATGCAGTAACTTCATATGAGTCAAATCCATTCAATGCTCCTTTCGTGTAAAACTTCATTGGACAACATGATGACCACGGTTTCCGCCTGCCCACACTTCCCGAAAACCGCCTTCATCTCATAACTTTTGTCTCCAGGCTTGAACCGAAAATCAGACCGTTTTCCATCCAAATTTTCGGCACCATGAGCCGCCATAAACAACAATTTCCTAGCGGCATCAGCAAGAGAGCCATACTGCCCCGGCTCGTTAATAATCTGCCAGACCGCTGAGGAACAGCGAACCAACGCAATCGGGAAAAACATCAAGCATGCGTAGGGGCACTCCCGCCATAGGTCGATAAATTCACGAGCCAAATCCTCTTCCAAAAGCATCATGACAACATGGGTTAAAACCTCGCCATCCCTTACAAAAACGGCCTTCAGCCGGTATTGCATATCTGACCCAAACGAGACATTATAGTGACCAAAACTACCGTCTGGACTCATGAGAATATTAGACTTGGACATGTATAAGAGGTGTCTGAAGAGCTGATTCTTGTTGCCGTGAAAAGCAGGGCTTGCCATCGATTGCTTAATTAGCTCCAGCAATCCTTGAGAAAAACTGACCGATGCTGTAACGTAAAAAGCATTAGCTATCTTGCTGATTTCATGGCTTTCCATTAGTCCTCCCCAGGTAGCATAATCGTAATAGCCGGCGTAACCCCGTCGTCATCAGCTCCGCCAACCAATTTCAACGTATACGTCGATTTTCTGCCGGCTCCTTTGATGATGACCTTAAATAACCAGGTATTTTCAGACATCCTTCCGGTCACAAAATGACGGCTCATATAGAGAATGTCCCAAACCACACCATTTGTGTCGTTTCCATATTTTTTGTTATCAACAGCTCGCTCAATAAGACCCCAAACCGTTGATGTGCATGCCACTGAAGCCCCTGGGAAAACCTGTCGGCAAATATCCGGACAAAGCTTTGTTAAATCAGCCAAGACACCGTCTTCAATTGCCTGGGCACGGGTGTACACATAGATGGGTTTACCCCAAAAATCGTCAGTTAAATCACTCATATTTTCCCCTTTAATAATTGTTGAATTCGCTGTGCAACTTTTTCTGCCGGTGCTCTCAATCGCTCCGGGTCTTTGATAATGTAACGAGCTGTTATGTCGGAAACGTCTGAACTCTTGTGGTTCAAGAGCCGTTTTAGGGCATAGGCTGGCAGGTCAAGTCCTTCTGCAAGTGTGGCGTAGCTACGCCGGAGGTCGTGAAAAGTAATCTTGATTCCGCACCGGTCATTGATGCGCCGGATGGCTTTCTTGGGCTCAACGAGATGACCGGTCTTGCCATTACCCTCAAATACCCAGATATCGCTTTTCTTGTGTACATTGCGGTGTTCAAAGACTTGATAAAGTGCTTTGGTAATCGGCAAAATCATCTCTTCTTTGTTTTTTGCATTTTCAGGAGGAATGGTAAGGGTGGGATGCTTCTTGTCCATATCAAGATGAACCCACATGATTTTGAGAACTTCAGTCCTGCGAAGACCAGTGTAAAGGAGCACAAGGATATAATCTTGAACTGGTTGGTCTTCCAGCAATACAGCGGTATGCCAAGGCTTGTAATTCTGCTGTCGCAAATATCCTTTTCTTGATGGTTCAGCAAACCAAGCTTTTGTTGCAGACAAGCAACTGACCGGGTTTGATAAGAGCCCATAAAAAACGATGGCATGGCTACACAATGCCCGGAAATGCCTCATTGCTTTGTTGGCAGCAAAAGTTCCGGCAGTTATCGCAAGCTTTTGATGCATTACCTGGACATCACGCACAGAAATCTTGTCAATTGAAGAATTTCTCCAGTCTGCCAAATGGGTGTCACGAGTTAGCTTAATTGCCTGAATAGACGACGCTTTTAGCGTTTTTGCCGACAAATATGCGACAAAACCATCATAGACTGTAGGAACGGTTATAATTTCCTTCTTCAATTCTATTCGTGGGTCAATGCCTTGCTGAATCATCACACAAAGCTCTGCCACTCGCTTCCTTGCTTGAACCAGGGACATTGTGGTGGTTCTTCCAATTGAAATTTTCGCATCTTTACCGTGGATGAGTTTTTGTAACATGTATGTTTTTGTTGAGGTTCCTACATATAAATAGAATCCTGGAACTTCCGTATCACGGTATACGGCTGGTTTTGCTTGATATTGAATAGACGAAATGATATGTTCCGATAGCTTCAAAGACGGCATAAATACCCCTTGAATTTTGTCGTGGATTTGTCGTGAGATGTTTGTTTGAAACGTGGATTTTGCTTCAGATTTTAAGATTTGAGGGGTTGATTCAGGGTTTTAAGTCGAAGATTTATGCTGAGAATTTAGGTATTTACGACAGGGCGGTGCCTTTTAGCCATTTTAGCTCAGTTGGTAGAGCACATCACTCGTAATGATGAGGTCGTCGGTTCGATTCCGACAAATGGCTCCATAAAACAGGAGGTTAGCTTAATAGCTAGCCTCTTTTTTTTTGTGTGCCCGGCAGGCCGAACTCCAAATTTTCAAAAAGGATCACCAGATCATCCCATCCACAAGCTCGATTGGTGGTGCGCCATCTTTCCTTGCTTCTTTCTTGGCTTCAACGGTGAATGTTGCGGTTGTTAGAATAGTTCCTTTGTCCGCTCTCCCCTGAGAACCTATAAGGTGACGTAGTTGATTTGTTGACTTCCCACTCCCGGCCTCTCGCTACTCAACTGATCAATTAATCAACCACGTTCCCTTAGCCTTCTATGTTCTCGGAACTCGTTGACGCCTTGCCTCAAATCGTATATACAATAAGTATGATCTGATCTATGAATGGGATGAAAACAAGCGACTGAAAAATTATGAAAAGCATGGCTATGACCTTGCTGATGGCCAGCTTGTTTTTGAATGTCCCGATAAGATCACGATTGAAAGCCACCGCCCACATGAACGCCGGTGGATGGATATTGCCGAAGTTGGTGGCGAGTTGGTGACTCTTACCCTTGCCTACACGTTACGCGGGGACGCAGTGCGTTGCATCTCACTGCGTAGGTCAAGTCGTAAGGAAAGGAGCATTTACAATGAGCAAAATAGTAAGAAAGAGTTCTGAAGAAATCAAAAGCATGCGTTCTCGTGGTGAAATCTTGACTGACGCGGAACGAGTCAGAAAACTTTCAGAAGAGTCGATTGAACGCATGGCTATGGAAGACCCGGATAATTTCCTGAAAACCGAAGAGGATTGGTCAAAGGTTGTCGTTCATCGTCCGGGCGTCCGTGGCCCTCAGATAGCTCCTACCAAAAAATCAATTGCTATCAGACTGTCCCAAGACGTTCTGGAAAATTTCAAGGCCACAGGTATCGGTTGGCAATCACGTATTGATGATGCATTAAGAACTTTTTTGAAAGAGCATCCTTTAAAGCATGTTTAGTCTTGTGGGTCGTTTATTGGGTGGGAATGAAACACGTTTGAATACTTCAAATCTGTTTTTTTGAAATAGCTTTTCTTGTTATCTATTTTCTCTGTTCAACTGGGCCGCCGTTGAACTGCCGGGTAGCCTTATCGCCCAGACACGGTCCAAGTGCAAGTTGGGACATCACTTTTCATCAAATGTGAATATGTGAAGGACGTCCCCAAAGGTTCCCCTGGAAATAATAAACCCCGCCTAAGACGGGGTTTATCAATTGTCTGAGCGGGGCAAAAAGGCCCCGCTCGAAGCTGCAATTAAATGGTATGTCTAGTAATGGCTAACGGTAAGTTGTCTGCCGAAACCATCCCAGGCACTCAGCCAGATTCCGCCACCTGTTACGGTAAAGGCTTGGCCGGTGCTTGTTACCGGGTTCAGCGTGCCCGTTTTGCTTCGGTCGGTCGGTAAGAGCGAGAATTCTATCCGGGCCGAATCGCCGCTGTTGCCGTAGATGTTTGCTTCCAGCCAGTCATTGGTGAGCCCGGCCGGCAGGGTCCAGCTGACGATAAAGGTCCCGCCGGTGAAGGCGTGCAGCTGGGTCACGGTCGGAGCTGTGATGGTCGGGAACATGGCGGCTGTCAATTCGGAGTTCAGGTAAGGACGCTTTTTGAGCTTTTCAGTATAGGTAGCTTGCAGGGTGGAGCCGCTATACAGCTGAACGGTGTAGACCTCGCCACTGTCGGCGATGGCAGCGATCTGAGAGTCATTCATTGCATACTGGTTGCCGCCGTTGTTGCCTTGAATAGTAAACCAGCTATTGTTGATCTGGTTGACCAGTGTGACCGGTGCGGTAAGTCCCTTGCCGGTCACTACCGCCGAGGTAATGCCCTTGCCGCCACGATCTTCGATATTGATATCCAATCCCGTGGTTATTTTGTTGGTATTGCTGCTGTTGGGCTGATATTCCGACCTGGGCTTTATTCTGACATTAGCAATGCGCTGGTCGCCCTGCATGTACCATTTCCCGTTTTTCTTGATCATGTTCCAGGTTTCGGGCGCATCATTTGATAGTATCCCGTTCTGCATAACACTGAACCCGATCAGAGCGGTTCCGGCTGCCGCATCCATTGATTTGATAGCGATGTTGGTAAACTTGATGCCGATCATGCCTTGATCGGTGGTTAAGTCAGAAAGGAAGGTGTTCAGGTTCTGCCCCTCCTGCATGAAGGTGGCGCTGTCGAAGAGTGCAAGCAGGGCGGCGTTGGTTGAGCTGGGTAGGCTGGTGGCATAGAGGGCCGAAAAGGCATCGAAACCGGCGTTGATAGCCTGGATGTCGGTGGCGGCGGTTGCTACACCAGCCGTATTTGTAAGGCCAGCGCTATAGGTGCCCGTTTTTGCATCCGAGGTGATCTGCTCCTGGGTGATGATATTTTTTATGGTTGCAACACCTGTAGTTGTATCTGTTGTCACCTTGAGTATGTCAAGAGCTGCATCAATTCCTGTATGATCGGTGTTGAATGATGCTCGCAGCAGGTCGATAGAATCGCTGACGCCCATGGCCTGAAGAACCGGCAGCAGCTTGGCTTTCAGGGCGTCTGCCTGAGTCGTCAGCTGAGTAGCGGTAAGGTTTGAAAAACTACCGTTATCAAAATAGGTCTTGGCTACTGAACCGGCGATATTAGCCATGATCAGGTCGGTGAGCGGGGTAATGTTGATTGTACCACCCACGTCTGCTGAGGTGCCGGCAGAGTAAAGGTGGTACTCGTTGCCGCCGACATAGCCGTCAGCCCTTACCATATATGGTGCTTTCAGGCCCAGAGCCCCGACATCGACCGTGTAGGTGCCGTCGGCCTCGATGGGAACTGTTTTTGTCTGAGCAGGGGTAGAGCTGTCTTTGATGGTGACGCTGCCGATAATCGGTGCTCCGGCTGCTGCTTTGCCGGAAAGTTTGGTCGCTGCAGGAACAGTCGGCACAGCCGACGGTGAACTGCTGCCGCCGCCACCGCATGCCGATACAAGTAGCGCAATAGCCGCGAGCAGGCTTGTTGCCTTGAACAATTTCCAGATACTGTTCATAAATGACTCCCTTTGTTACAGTTATTAAAAAACTATTCTCATGATTCTCTTTTCAATAAGTTATGTCAACACAAATCCGGGCTTGACAGTACCGCTTACAAATGCAATTAGCTGCCCATTTTAAAGACAAGCATTGAACTCATGTCTTGGCTGAAAGCAGATTCTCTACGTATGGATAGATCATGTCGGCAATGATCCGGTACCCCTCTGCAACAGGGGCGGATCAGGGGACGTTGCTTGCTATTTTTCTAATTGCTCAAGGGGCGGATCAGGGGACGTTGCTTGCTATTTTTCTAATTGCTCAATAACAAAATATCAAGCAATGTCCCGCCAAACTCGAAATGTCTGAAGGAACAAGGGTTACTATCTGTCAAAGAACTGTGGGTGAAGATCCATTATCCGGCTACGGCCCGGTAATTCTATCGAACCGCCGTATGCGGACCCGCATGTACGGTGGTGTGGGGGCTGGGGGAGAAAACCCCCCGGCTACCCGATTGGGACATTTTTTTGTCAATGTGTAGACGCGACACCTATTCCCGTTTCAAGGTTTGAACCGACCTTGCAGGTCGGATCAAACCTTATGGTTGGAAACTTCTCTCAAATTTCCTTTTTCAAGGGCAGACCCCGTTTTTTCTCTTACAAGGGCAGACCCCGTTTTTTCTCTTATTTTTTTCTCCCCAGAGGGCTCTCCCTCTACAATCCTTTTTATCTTAAATGAATAAAGATTCAATTAATGCTTTCGTATAGCCTGCCGCAACCGCTGCAGCATAGTCCTGCCAATCGTTGCTCTTATGAGAATCACAATAGTCGCAAATCCCGCGAATAACTAAATATCCTCTTTCATGAAGCCAAGTAGCATCGGCAACCCCAGATCCTTCCATCTCAACGGCCTTAGCACCAAATTGATTTCGTAATAAATCCCGTTTTATTGGATCTTTTAATAATTCATTTGCTGAGGCAATCGGGCCAAGAAAAACCCGTGGAATATTTCTCAATCGCTTTGGATCTTTTGGATGATAAAGTTGAACCTCTGGGTCTTTGGTATCAAACAATCTATCTTTCGACTGTGATGGTCGTCTCTGTTTCAAAATTGTGAGAATATCGTCAATATATTTATCCCATGGTCGCTTCTGTTCCAGCTCTCCTGCCTCAAGTAATCTTATGCCTTCGAGTAACTTGGCGTTTGGTGCAATATTGCATGCTCTAATTTCCGATAATTTGACAAGATCGTATTGAACAACACCTTTTTTATTAGATATGACAATATCTCCAAGTCGAACATGATCTTCAACGTTGTTTGGGGATGGTACTCCTCCAGCAATTCCAACCATTATAATGGTCTCTACTGAACTAAAGTGCTCAAGGAGGAGGGACGCACGCGAAGAAGCAATATTATTTCCCATATCTGCTAAGGCAAGAGCTATACAGTGATCTCCTCCGTGAAGCGAAGGAAGTTTACCCAATACGTATCGACGTCCAGCTCCTTGTCCGGGAATATTATGTTCAAAGCAATCGATCATCGCGGTTTTCATTGCAATGAATTCTTTTGGAAGTGCGGTAATTATTCCAATGGTTATGTAACTAGTTTGATCAGTCTTTTTCTCGCTTTGTATGATTTCAAGTTGATTTTGATTCCGTTCACTTACATCCTCAACACCATTCAAAAGATCCGTAACACTAATTTTTTTTCGCATACCTTCAGGACGGTACTCTATTTCACCGTCTTCTTCGAGTTCTCGCAAATGATGGTAACTGACTGTAATACCGTGTTCACCGGGGATAGGAACTCGTTCATCTACGGTTAGTCCCTTTAAATCACTGTGTTGTTCAGAGAACTTTCCGCGGATAACTGCAAGAGCGCTTCGCCGTAATGG
This sequence comes from Geobacteraceae bacterium, assembly GCA_043743795.1. GTDB lineage: Bacteria > Desulfobacterota > Desulfuromonadia > Geobacterales > Pseudopelobacteraceae > JACRCG01. The sequence goes on along the minus strand of JAYTVV010000080.1, from coordinate 15,722 downwards.
CTCAAGACCAGTAATGTGTATATCAACTCGCCTTTCACGTGGGTCGGCACGAACAATTGCAATGCAATTCTCAAGTTCCAGCACAACACCAGTACGCCAGCGCCATTGTGGCTTAGATTCACTATAACGATGTGTCTGCACTATGAAGCGAGGAAGTAGACCCTCTGGCAATATCTCGTATTGGTAACGGAAATCCAAACCAGGTTCTTCCAAAAAAGATTTGAGATCTGGTTGGTTTTCACCCAATAATTCTGGTACCAGAAAGCGGCCACTATCCTTTTTTAATTCAAAGCATAGTTGAAATTTTTCCATTAACCTAAGCATAAAATCATGCTGATCTTTTGGATATTGTATTGCGTCTAATACGCCTTCAAGATCAGCCTGTTCAATAACCCCTTCATATTTTGTATTTTGAGCTGCTCTTAACAACGTATATATACCTTCAGTTACCCAACGAGGATTCAGGACGTGCGTGTCTCGTAAGCGCGAATCTTCTCTATAGTTAAGGGCAATGCCTAAGATATGGAGAAAGTTTGCTAATGATCGCTGTGCATCAGCCCCAAGTTCGCCTAAACCACGGCAAATGGCCTGATACTGGTCCCAAGTAATGAAATTTTCCTCCATGCTTGACAAACGTTCCTTGATGTCGAACCAATCAGCAGGGAATGCCACCTTGCGATGTTCCATTTGTTCGGCCAACTGTAGTATCATTTTATTTAAATCCGTAAGTCCTGTTTCTTCATTGCAGTCAGTTTTTACAAAATCCGCTATTAACGAGGGATATTTTTCAAATAACAAACCACGGTTCACGTCAAAAGGATGGAGAATCGACTTGTTCAATACTATTATTACCTTAGACTTGTTCCCAAAACTCCTTATGAGTTGGAGCCAATATTCTGCATCTTGGGTAGGGTTTCCCTCCCGTCCGCTCAAAACCAGAAGATAGATTGTACGCTCTGTGAGAAAAAACTGGTGTGTAGCATGAAGTATTTCCTGGCCGCCAAAGTCCCATACATGCAATCGAACCAAGTCTCCGTCTGGGAGAGTTACCGGCCATGAATGAATTTCGATCCCAGGAGTTTCCGGTTCTTTTTCGTTAAAAGTGCCGTTAATTAATTGTTTAATGATGCATGTTTTTCCGACCCCTCCACGTCCGACCAGTATAAGCTTTGCTTCATTTAGTGGTTTTCGCCCTCTTCGGGTTCGAAAATAGTAAGTTAGAATTTCGAAAGGTGTGGTTGTTAGCTCCGTTTTAAAGATCTTCATTCCTGAATTATGGTGGACTAGTTCGGCCGGAAGGTTCAGTGCTTCATTAGCAGCTAACGAGATGTCTTTTAGCGATGTTAATTCCAGTAATGATTCTGGCAAATCGGTCAATTCGTTGTCACTAATACATAGTATTTCTAATAATTTTAATTGACCTATTGATTCTGGCAATGAAGAAAGATGATTGGAAAATGCATATAAAGATTCTAATTCGGTTAGCAGTCCCAACGATTCAGGCAATGATGTCAATTTATTGTTTGCAATAATCAGGGTTTTGATATGGCTTAATTTCAAAAGGGAGTCTGGAAGCTGAGTGAGTCCTAAATTAGAAAGATCGACAGTATTTGCTTTGATAGTTGCTGCTTTCATAATGCGCCGTTCAGCTTCTTCTAGAACAGCCTCATCTATTGAACAAGATAATTCTTTTGAACGCTGTTTGTCTCTATCAGTATGAATTTGCACAGGCATCATCCTCTTACTTTCACGTCGAATTTGCAGGAATTTACACTCTTTTTTCCTGTCAACTCGGTTATCTACGGTATCCCTATATAGGTTGTTTATTACCTATATAAGGGGTAATTGATGGTGTCAGTTGAGTGGACCCGTGACAATGTCATATGTGGAAGATCTGACACTATTACTGTTTCCCTATTGTTGAGTAGAGGCCGCCACAGTGTTGTTAATAGACAATTTCAAAGTCGAAACATTCTCTTCGATACTCTGAGCCAGTAAGATAAGTTCAGAAATGTCTTTGCGCTCGAATTCCGGTTGACTCTCATCTTCATGGACGCCTTTGTTCAGGAGGCTCCATGGATATTTTGCTTTTAGCTGCGAAAGGATTTCGTGCAGTTTTTCAACACCAGAAATCTTCTCAAGCTCTTTCAGCAAACTGTCCACAACAGTAGATAAGTCGGGAGGAACGCCAGGAGATCGCATTGTTACCTTCAGATTTACTTTCAATTTCTTGTCGAGGATTTTCCAGAGCTGATAAGAAATACTTTCAACTGCCCGGCGGCAATCTGTAGCAGAGTCCTTCAAGTTATTTTTACCCAGTGACTCTTTTGCCTTGAGCAAATAGTGCTTTGAATCGCCTATTGAAACTTGTACACCACGCGATGTTACAGTGTCAGCAGGGATGAAACGATAACTTTTAACATGCTTGCCTGCCTGTGAAGTCCCAAGTTTGTGTTCAAGTTTGTTGATAAATGTTTCACCGTGACAAGTCAGAATGTACTGCCGATCTCTGAGGTCATCATGACACAACAGGAGGTCGGCAATTCCTCCCCTATGGTCGTCGTCAATTGCGTTTACAATGTCGTCAAATATCAGAAACCCAAGATTTTCATTTACCGCTTTAGCGAGTAGAATTGAGAGACCAAGCACCTTGATATGTCCTTCACTAAGGATATGCAGAACATCATATGTTCTTGAATCCCCTTTGAATTTAATTTCAATTTTCGCCCCAGATGTTGCGGGAAGTGTCAATGAATCAAGTAGTTCAAATTCTGGGTCGTGCGCGTTGACCGTGTTGTAGTACTCTTTAACCTTCTCAGAAAGTCCCGCTGAAAGCTTGGAAGGCAACTGATTACGAGTCAACTTCAAGTGCCGTATTAACCGCTTATACGCATCTGCATACTGTTGGTTTATTGCGATTCGCTTATTCTCCTCTTCAATCTCATTGAGCTTTGTCGCATTGGCTGCTGTGAAATCATTGATTGCTTTTTGGCGAGTCGTTTTGTCCTCGTCAAGGTTTTTCTTGTTGGATGTTAATTCGATAAGTCGGGTGTTGAATTCCTGATGCTTCTTCAACTCGCCATCAACAGCTTTTTGCTGCTCTCTCTTAACGGATAATGCATTGTTGTGAGCTAACACCGAAACCCTGATTGCTTCAATCTGTGATGCAAGGTTTTCTAATGCCAATAGTTCCGACTCAAGAACCGGCTTCCAATTCGCAACCGTCGAGATATTGATGAAAATGAATTCAGTCGGCACGGGAAGTGTATTGCCAAGATGTCCGGCACTTTTGCCCAATTCATTTATTGTATTAATAGTTGAAATTACACTGCGGACTTCTTTGGAAAGCGAGCTGCCTTTTTCTGATATCCGTTCTTGTAATTCGGAAAGGCTTTTCAGTTTACTTAGTTCTGTTTTTGCATTTTCAAAGGGATTAACAACTACTTGTTCAATGGGGGTTTTACATGCAGGGCATCGGGTTAAATCACAGTCTGGACTCGAACCAATAGACTCAATCGCTGAATACAGGTCTTTGAAATTAACATCCGATGAAAGAACCTTGAGCTGCTCAAAATCGGTGTCAAACGCCTGAATCGTGGAACGAATATTCAAGAGAATTTTTGGAAATGAATCCAGCGAATCGGTTTTAAGGTCATCTGGAATCTGTTCTGTTTTTTGTCGCTGGAGATTATCAATGTAGCCAGAAATTCCATCAGAACCGGCAAGGAACAGTTTCAGCTCGTCAAGAGTAATGACATTTTCCTGTGCAACTTCTTTGATCAATGCGTCGGACTTCGTTGCATTATCCAATAGATCTGTCTCAATCTGGGTAATACGGATTACATCGGTATCATATTTCTGGTTTTCAGCCTTAAAAGCTTCGGCCTTTGCATTTGTAAGCGTGATGTACTTTTCAATGTCATCGGTAAAACCATCGACGAATGAACTGAATGCATCAAGGCCAAATAGAGTTGCAATCCGGTCTTTCTGGGCACTTGCGGTAGTTGCGGTTATTCGTGCGAAGCCGTCAATCCGATTTTTCTCTACAAAGGAAAAACGGTAGAGAGCCTGATTTTGAGGTATTGCCACTTTCTGTCCGACACCGTCAATACTATATGCACTTGGAGGCATCGCACAGCTTTTCTGTGTATTTTTGATGTAATCATTAAGCATTATTCTTTTGGCTTCCGCTTCTTCAATTCCTCCAAGTAATGCATATTCAAGACCTTCGCAGAAACTTGATTTACCTGAACCGTTTGGCCCATACATAAAAGTGTACTTTTTGTCGAAGATAAATGATTCGTTTGTTGCGAAGCCCCTGAATGGGCCGATTTTGAGTTCTGTAATACGATCGAATTTTTCCAAACCGCTGGATTGATGGTTCAGGACATTGGGGCTCTCGTTAGAGAGTGTTGGATGATGTTTTTGTATTAGTTCATTTATTTTCTTGGCCCTGCTTCCCTGTGCAGTAGTGAGGGGGGCTAATGTCCCAAAGTAGGTAACCATCAGGTTGAGCAATTTGCGGTCGATATCAGTAAGCTTAGAATTATCAAGCCCGGCGATCCATCTAAAGAATTCCTGTTTAACAACAGAGTTCATTATATGCCTCTTTCTTATGTTGGATTATATACGCTCGGTATTTTGCAGAATTTATCGCACTATCTGTTTGGCTGCCAACTCGTAGATCACCGGAATTCCGGTGATCTACCAATCTTTGATTTAACTTCAAAATTTATTACAAATCATCATTTACTTAACTGCATGATAAATATAGATTCACGTTAATAAATAATATTCTATATTGGTAGATCACCGGAATTCCAGCCAACAGTCTTGCTCTTCTCCCATATGTCAAAACAAGCGTATCTGGTGATAACGTTCGTAAGAAGCTGCAAATTAAACGCACTATATAACCGACTACGGATTCATGTCAAAAGGAGAATGAATGATTATTCGGCAAGTCATTAACCAGTCAGCAATATGACCTTCCGCTATCATGTGGGGAGTAAACGAGGTAGGATGAACAGACAACAAAAACAGACAGCAAAAACTTTTAACGGTATTTATGGCGGTATCAAATGGATTTTGTAAGATTAAAATATTAATGAAAATAGTCTGATAGGTGATCAGCATGAGCCAGACAAATTCCATAAAAATAGGCACTTACAGCTAGAAGTTGTAGGTGCTTTTTTCTGTGGGTTGCGCATAGGTTGCAAGGCCGTTAATTTCACCGTTGAGGATCCATATGAATGTTTTTGGAACAATTACGGTATCATTTTTTCTCTGCGTATTGGCAGTATCTGCCATACATTCAGAAAATATCCCGGAAAAGCAACCGAATGCCTCGGAATCTGTCTTGTCTGACACGGCACCAATGTATTTTGTGGAGATCAGTATTGGTCGCAATCTACTGACACTCTATGAGAAAAAGTACTCAGAACGAACCGTCATTGCTGAATACTCGGTGGGCACCGCTGTCCGGGGTCTTAAAACCTATCCCCTCGGACTTGGCACGGTGACCGGGATTTATTTCAAGCCCTGGTGGTATCCCACCCCTTACTCACGTCAGGTATTCCGTGCCAGAGGAATCAATCTTCCCGCGGCAGTTCCGCCCGGTGATCCGCTGAACTACATGGGACCTTTCAAAATAGCCCTGTCACATCGGACGAGCAAGGGGGCCATTTATCGGATACATGGCAACAACAATCCGAAACGGGTCGGCCATCGAGTGACGGGCGGTTGTTTCGTCATGGATAACACCGCCGGCATCGCTCTGGCACACTTGATCAAGGTTGGTACGGAGGTAAACATCGTGCCGTAAAAAACCGGCCCGATTCAAACAACGTAGGTGAGAAGGATGTTCTAATAAAGGTGAGGGCAGCAAAAAATAAAAAGGAAAGCGGATAGACGGTTTATTTGCCGGACCGTATTCCTGCCCAACACCAAGACTATGCTCTACAGCACACAGTGGTTACTGCTTTTCCCCGAGTTTCTCAAAAACCTTCATCAATTCAATGGGGAGCGGGAAAATAATGGTACTGTTCTTTTCAACTGCAATCTCTGTGAGCGTTTGCAAGTAGCGCATCTGCATGGCTGCGGGGTTCTGGCTAAGGGTGTTTGCGGCTTCAAGTAACTGCCGACTGGCCAAGAGTTCGCCTTCGGCGGCAATAACCTTAGCACGCTTTTCCCGTTCTGCTTCGGCCTGTTTTCCCATGGCGCGCTGGATCTGTTCAGGCAGGTCAACGCTCTTGAGTTCTACAGCAGAAACCTGGATACCCCATGGCTCGGTGGAGGAATCGATGATCTCCCGGAGCCTCAGACTAAGTTTCTCGCGATCCGCCAGCAGCTCATCCAGTGTCACCTCACCGAGAATTGATCGTAGAGTGGTCTGTGCAATTTGACTTGTGGCATAGTTGTAGTCCTCCACGCCGAGGATCGCCTGCTTGGCATCCATTACCTTGAAGTAGACTACGGCGCTGACTTTCAGACTAACGTTATCACGTGTGATGATGTCTTGGCTCGGCACATCAAGTACGACGGTGCGGAGGCTGATGCGCACGGCCGTCTGGAATGGGCGGAAGACGAAGACAAGGCCAGGCCCTTTGGGCTCCTTGTTCACCTTGCCAAGCGTGAACACCACCAGTCGCTCATACTCGTTCACGACCTTGAGGCAACTCACGATCCAGACAAATGCGATAAGAACGAGAGGTGCAAAGCTGAATACCATGTTGTAAAGTGTTTGCATGCTCACCTCCAGGAATGTGGATAGATATTTTAATTCTGCGCGGCTGTTTCCAGTTTCTTGACCTTTTTCCAGCTTTTTTCGGGGACCCCGTTGCGGATCCCCCCAAAAACGTCCGCGAGCGTCGCTCCACTCATGTCAATGATGCTCCGCGCCGTGAGCGATTACAAGGAACTTGTTTGATTGTATTGCGATCTCGGTAGTTAACCGATCTGCAGTCAACGTACTCTGGGAGAGTGTGGGGGAAAGATGAATTATCCGGGAGAATTCATGTCTCTCTCAGACGTTATTTGTAGATGTGTGAAATAAATAGTTGATAATTTTGGTAAAATTACTTCCCTTACTTTGCCTGAAAAGATTATAATGGCGCCATAGATGATGAATAAATGACGAAAGGTCTGAGGAGGTTTGTTATGAAAAAACTACTGATGATTGTGTCGGTTCTACTTTTTGCGATCAACGCGGAAGCCTCTGTAAAAACAAAGGTTATCGAATACAGGCAGGGGGATGCCGTCCTCGAAGGGTATATGGCGTGGGATGACTCAAAGACCGCAAAGCGACCTGGTATTCTGATAGTTCATGAATGGACCGGAATTAATGAACACATGAGACAGCGGGCGGACATGCTTGCCAAGCTTGGTTATGTCGCCTTTGCTGCCGATATTTACGGAAAGGGAGTCCGTCCGACAGCCCAGTCCGAAGCTGCAAAAACAGCAGGTATTTATAAAAATGACAGGCCGTTGATGCGTGCGAGGGTACGGTCTGGTCTGGAGGAATTGAAGAAGCATAGGTTTGTTGATCCACAACGTATTGCGGCAATTGGATACTGTTTCGGCGGTACAACGGTTTTGGAGTTGGCTCGTGATTCTGCAGACATACGGGGCGTTGTCAGTTTTCACGGTGGGCTGTCAACACCAACACCCGAAGATGCAAAAAATATCAGAGCCAAAATACTGGCGCTGCACGGAGCCGACGACCCCTTTGTAAAAGCTGATGAGGTGACCGCTTTTCAAGATGAAATGAGGAAAGGCGGTGTTGATTGGCAGTTTATCAGCTATAGTAATGCCGTCCATAGTTTTACTAATAAAGCGGCTGGAACGGACAACAGCAAAGGTGCTGCATATAACGAAAAAGCTGACAGACGGTCATGGGAAGCGATGAAGACATTTTTTGCGGAAATATTTAAGTAGTAATTATTGCGTATCAGGTCCGGCTGTCAGTGCGCTTCTTTTTGGGGGGTACGGCGGGTTGTGTTCCTGTTGTTGCGGTTAGAGCCTGGAAGAGAAGGTTGCTATGAATGATCAACATGGTACAGAAAGTACAGAAATGGAATGTAGTTGCGGGGAAATGCATAAGGGGCATATCTGTTGGCTTTCGCGTATGGGGTTGCTGAATGAAGTCTACCACATCAGTTGTACGCCGACGGTTTCATGCTCCAAATGCGGAGCAAAAGCGAATTTACCTCACAATGTCTGTTTTCCGGGTCCTCTTGGGGAATGATGACACTCAGGACTCAGCCCGGCCAGGTGTGTCAGGTCGGGCTGAGTCTTCATTTCTTATTCCGCATCTCCGACGTTTCGTCTGACTCCCATTAAATATGCCACGACAAAATCTTCCAGATTGCCGTCCAGAACGGAATCAGGATTGCCGGATTCGACCCCGGTGCGCAGGTCTTTAACCATTTTGTAAGGGTGAAGCACGTACGAACGGATTTGGCTTCCCCAACCTATTTCCTTCTTTTCAGCTGCAATTTCAGATGCTTTGGCGTTGCGCTCTTCAACTTCCCGTTCGTACAGCTTGGCTCGCAAGACTTTCATGGCGGTACCGCGATTTGATATTTGACTCCGCTCCGACTGGCATGCGACGATAATGCCGGATGGTATATGGGTAATACGGACAGCCGAGTCAGTGGTGTTTACGTGCTGTCCGCCGGCACCGCCAGAGCGGAAGGTATCCACTTTTAAATCGGTATCGCTGATTTTTATGTCGATATCGTCTTCTTCAATTTCCGGAAAGGCGTACATTGAAGCGAAGGAGGTGTGGCGGCGAGCGTTGCTGTCAAAGGGGGATATGCGCACGAGGCGGTGAATCCCTGCCTCCGCTCTCAGGTAGCCGTAAGCGTATTCTCCGCTGACGTTGAAAGTTGCTGATTTGAGCCCGGCTTCCTCTCCTGCCTGATATTCGGTGATGACGGTCTTCCACCCCTTTTTTTCGCAATAGCGCAGGTACATACGGAGGATCATCTCGGCCCAATCCTGGGATTCGGTGCCGCCTGCCCCGGGATTTATGGTGATAAAACAGGAATTGCGGTCATGGGGACCGGCAAGCATGCGTTGGAACTCGGCTGCTTCGAGTTCCCGAATCAGGCGGGTGGTCATTGTGCCGACTTCTGACAGTGTGTCGGCATCCTGGGCCTCTTCTCCCAGCTCAATCATAACGCGAACATCTTCAGTCTGGCGTACGAGGCCGTCCCACATTTGGACAATCTTTTCCAGTGTCGTCCGTTTCTTGATTATCTCCTGGGATTTTTTTGAATCGTCCCAGAATCCGGGCACAGCCATAATTGACTCGATCTCCATGATCGATTCACGCTTGTTATCTACGTCAAAGTGCCCCCCGAAGCTTGGCGATCCGTTCTTCACAATCTTTCAATTTTGCTGTTTCTTCACGGTACATAGGTATGCTCCTTATCGTGGTTCACTCGTGATGTGTTTTCGTTTGATCCAGGCCAGCAGGGCAATTGCGGCAGTCAGCAGCACACAGAGCCAGGCCGGGGTGTCGCCGATCGTAAGGTAGAGCGATGTGCCGCTGCCCGGCTGTACTTCACCGGTGCGATACGCTTCGACAAACAGGCCGGTCATGGTGCGGATGTGCCCGTTCTGATCGACAATTGCGGTTACGCCGGTGTTTGCAGCGCGGATCAGCGGTGTTCGTGTCTCGATTGCGCGGAAGGTTGAAATAGCCAGGTGCTGATACGGGGCTGATGAACGCCCAAACCAGGCATCGTTGGTTATTGCCACCAGGACGCGGGCTCCGGCCTGGACGTATTGCCGGGCCAGTTCGGGAAAAATGATTTCATAGCAGACCTGAATGCCAAGTTTTGTGTTTCCGGCATCAAGGGGTATCGCACGCACTCCCGGGGAAAAATCTCCGATACCAACGACAAGTTTGTTAATGAAGGTCAGGATGTTTCCGAGTGGTATATATTCGCCCAGCGGCACCAGGTGCATCTTGTCAGCACGGCCAATGGTTTCTCCGCGTGGTGACAGCATGAATGCGCTGTTCAGAAAAGTACTTTTACCGTTGCGAAGCTCATGGGCCGGGCTGCCGAACAACAGAAAGGCGTTCATCTCTTTTGCCAGGTTTCTGATTCGTTCCGCCTGGATCGGTTCGTCCTGAAAGAAGAACGGTACGGCGCTTTCAGGCCAGACAATCAGATCAACACCGCCTTTGGATGCCTCTCGAGTGAGGTGTTCGTATGTGTCGATGGTGCTCTCTCGAAATGCCGGGCTCCACTTGACATCCTGAGAAATATTTCCTTGAATCAGGGCCACCCGCAGAGGTTGTGAATGGGGTGTTTCAGGGGCGTTCAAACGGTTGAAACCGTAGAAAAGTGTACCAATGAGGAGCGTCAGGAGGATAATCGCACTTTTTACCGGGTAGGGAACACCGGCGCCGGAAACCGCCCGCAGGGCACGGTACAGTACGATATTTGCCAGCACTATCAGCAGGGTAATGCCGTATACTCCCGCAAGATCGGCAATTTGGATCAGCGGCAATGTGCGGAACTGGGAGTGTCCCAGCATGGCCCAGGCGAAACCGGAAAACAGAAAAGAGCGGATGAAATCAAAAGCGACCCAGGCGACCGGCAGAGTAAAGGCGGCTTTGATGCCGATCAGTTCTCCCAGTCGGGCAATACCGGTGCTTAAACCGTAAAACATCGCCAGCCATAAAACCAGCAGCAGATACACCGGTATGCTGACTGTCCAGGGAAGGTGTCCGTAGCGGACAAAGACGATATTCAGCCAGTAGAGGATGATGGCATACCCGGTGATGCCGCACGTGAGCCCGATGCGGAACGCTACCCGTGGTGAACTTTCTTCAAGTGCGATCAACACGGGAACCAGGGAAAACCAGGCAAGGAAGGAAAGGCCGGGATTCGGGAAGGAGAGGGCGATCAGAACGCCACTGGCAATTGCCAGCAATCCCCGGCGGTCAAAAAGTTGCTTGATTAATGAAAAGGTGATTGGAACGTTCACTCACGCCCCAAAACTTCTGCAGAAGAATCGCTTATGCGGCTGATCGCTACTTTTTTTACTCGTCGCAGGTCGGCGTCAACAATTTTCAGATAGAGACCGGCGCCTTCGAATGCGTCTCCGATTGTCGGTATTTTTCCGGTCAGGTGAAAAGCGAGGCCACCGACGGAATCAAAATTGTCGCGCTCAATCTGGATATCGAAATGCTCTTCCAGTTCTTCGACCGGGAGGCGCCCATCAGCTGTTATGCTGCCGTCCGGGTTTACCGTCAGGAGAGGTTCCTCGCGATCATGTTCGTCCTGAATATCTCCCACGATCTCTTCCAGCAGGTCTTCAATCGTTATCAGGCCCGACGTGCCGCCATATTCATCTATAACAATTGCGAGGTGAATGCGTTTGTGCTTAAACTCCTGTAGCAGCTGCTCCAGGTTTTTCGATTCCGGGATAAAATAGGGTGGACGCATGATACCGCGAACGGAGAGGCTCTTCTCGTCAGTACCCCACTGCTTGAGGAGGTCTTTGGCGTACAGCAATCCTATGATGTTGTCGATAGAATCTTCGTAAACCGGTATCCGGGAATGGCCGCAGGAATTGATGGTGTCCAGCAGCTCCCGCACGGTAGCATCAACGGTGACGCAGGCCATTTCGGTACGGGTTACCATAACTTCCCGTACGATTGTCGTGCCGAGAGAAAAAATAGAGCGAATCATCTCGCTCTCTTCTTCATTAACCAGACCTTCCTCTTCAGATGCTTCGATAAAATCGTTGATATCCTGTTCGGTGGTCCTTTTGCGTCCGGTTACAAAACGGCTGACGCGTTCAATAAAACCGGACCGTCTACTACTGCCTTCTTCCACTGAATTTTCCTCCTGATCGTTCCGGGCGGGTTGAACTGCGTGAACTTACTGGACGAGTCGATTTCAAATGTGCCCCTCGCGGCGGTGGATCAGCAGGAATGCTTTTATTAGGCTCCCCTGATAATTCGCGTACTTCAGCATCAGAAAGGTAGCGAAACTGTCCAGCTCTGAGGGTGCCAAGAGCAAGAGTACCGTAACGGATTCGCTTGAGGCGTACGACTGAAAGGCTGACGGCTTCACACATTCTGCGTACCTGACGATTGCGACCCTCATGGATTGCAACCGAGATCCAGTCGTTCTGCTCGCCGCTCTTCACAAGGTTCACAACAGCCGGAGCGGTTTTGCCGTCCTCAAGTTCCACACCTTCAGCCATGCGTTTCAGTTGCTGATCGATTACCTTGCCCCGCACCCGGACATGATATTCTTTCTCTATTTCATTGCGGGGATGCATCAGTCGATTGGCCCAATCTCCGTCATTGGTCAAAAGCAGCAGCCCCTCGGTGTTGTAATCCAGACGCCCCACCGGATAGACCCGATCCGGCACCTCTTTCAGCAGGTCGGTAACCAGGGGACGCCCCTGGCCGTCTTTCAAAGCGGTGATGTACCCCGGCGGTTTGTTGAGCAGTATGTACAGGCGCTGTACGCTGATCTTCAAAGCTTTTCCATCCACAGTAATAGTGTCTTTGGCTGGATCTGCTTTACTCCCCAGTTCAGTGACAACGACTCCGTTGACAGTTACCTGACCATTAAGGATCAGCGCTTCAGACGCCCTTCGTGAGGTGATTCCGGCAGCGGATATTATTTTTTGCAGACGCTCGAGCATGGTTTCCCTTATTGTTGTGGTCTTTTCTTGCGTGGCCTGACGATACGTATTCGTGCATACAATGGCGTATGATGGGCGTTCTGTCAAGACTGGACCGTTGATAGACAATCTAAATTGCGTTTTATGGGTAACAGAATTCAGTGGAGCAGGGCAGTTTGTCGCAAGAGAGTGATCAACATGCCGGGCTATGAGAAGTCATTATAGTTCAAACATTGATATCGTCTATAAATTGAAAAACCGAGGCAGCTAATTGAACCTACAAAGCGCATGACAGCATAGTTTTAGGACTGATGGAAATCATCCACGTCAAACTGTCAAACTTGAACTACCTTAAATAATGTGATAGTTTCCTCGAAAGGTACGAATCCCCAAAGTTATTTTCCCACATATTTATCTATAACTATCGATACGAGAGTCGACGTCAACTACCCCTTCAGACCCGATTCAAATTCCAACCACCAAAACAGGTGAGGTTATTGACGCATGCGACAAAACAAGTCCACATTAACGCCCGGATCGTCTGATTCGCCCGACGAACCAATTCCAGTCCAAACCCTATCCTTTTCGACGGCCACCAGCAAATGCTGGAATCGAAATTTCTTTCTCATTTTGTTGTTCATCACTGTCGCCACTATGGCTGCTTATAGTCAGATTTTTCATAACCTCTTCGTCCTCTATGATGACCCTGAGTACATCACAGACAATGGTAACGTCCTGAATGGGCTGACAATCAATAGTGTTGCCTGGGCCTTTTCTTCAGTCTACCAAGGAAACTGGCATCCGCTCACCTGGATCTCACATATGCTCGATATCGAGCTTTTTGGGCTCAATCCTGCTGGCCATCACGCTATGGGCCTGCTGCTTCACGTAGGGAACGCACTCCTTATATTTGCGATACTTCAAAAGATGACAGGTAAATTTTGGCGCAGTGCTACGGTTTCACTCCTTTTTGCCCTCCATCCGCTCCATGTGGAATCGGTTGCCTGGGCATCAGAACGTAAAGATTTGCTTTGTGCCTTTTTTGGGTTTTTGAGTATCTGGGTATACGCCTGGTATGTTGAGCGCCCAGGCTGGCGTCGTTACTCGTTGCTCCTGATGGTTTTCTCTGCCGGACTTTTGTCTAAGCCAATGTTTGTAACGTTCCCATTTGTCCTTCTTCTTCTCGATTACTGGCCACTGCGACGCATATTAACCGGTAATGTTTCCAGGCCTCTTGTCTGTATCGGTGAAAAAATACCCCTGCTCTTGCTATCGATTATTGTAAGCGTTGTCACTTTTCGTGCCCAAATTATTAATGCACCATTAAGTCACAGAACCCCCCTCTTCTACAATATAAGCAACGCTCTTCAAGCTTATACAGGCTATTTGAGAAAGACATTCCTGCCTGTCAAGCTGGCAGTTGCCTATCCTTTTAATATTTCTCAGCTTACAATGTCGCGGACTGTCGGCTCCGCTCTCCTGATCAGCGCGATTACGATTTGGGCATTCAGAAAGTGGCGAAGCCAGCCATACCTCATAACCGGATGGTTGTGGTTCCTGGGGACACTTATTCCGGTAATCGGTTTTGTGAAGATAGGTATAATGGGTATGGCAGACCGATATTCCTACATCCCCCACATCGGTTTATTCATTATGATCAGCTGGTGGTGTGCCGACCTGGTTATGGGAAATATCAGGGCACAAAAAGTTCTTGCTGTAATAGCAATTGTTGTCATGATTACCCTCACGGTTCTTACTGCGAATCAGGTCCGTTACTGGCAAAACGGCATAACATTGATGCAACATGCCATTGAGGTAACGGAGGATAACTGGTTTGCCAACAACAACCTGGGGGCGGCCTTTCTTCTCGTCGGATCAAACAATAGGACTTATAACATCACCGCGTCCCTCCCTCTTGAACCGGCCACCTTAGATCGGCGGGAAGCCTATCTGAAGAAGTCAATCATACACTGTACTGAGGCTTTACGAATAAGCCCTAGTTTCCCACTGGCTCATTTCAACCTTGGTTCGGCTTATTTAAACCTTGGTAACCGAGAAGCTGCTTTGAATGAATATCGCACCCTCTTATCGCTCGACCCTAACTTAGCAAGCAATTTACGTTACTTTTTGGACTTGTGATTGAGGAGAAGTAAGTGTCATCAAGGGATTCACCATTATGCTGGTGTGGGGTATTGCTGACATTGGGAGATCATGGCAACATCGGAGAACCATACTGACTGGTTTTGCCTTGTTTGCGACAACAGCCTGCGCGGCAGTAACATTTGCCCAAATTAGCTACTGGCGGGACACCGATTCGCTTTTCCGCCATGCAGTGACGGTTACGAACAACAACTATATTGCCCACAATAACCTTGCTGCCGAACTGATTCGGCGCGGTGAACATGTCGAGGCGGAGCAGCATCTTCTTGAGGTACTCCGCATTAGACGAAATCATCCAGGAGTCTATACAAACCTGGGTGTGGTTTATATGATGCAAAAAAGAAGGGATTTGGCGATTACGGCATATAGAACTGCCATTCAGAATGATCCGCAGGATAAGGTGGCTCACTATAATTTGGGCTGTGCACTTGCAGGAGACGGTGACTTTGATGGTGCCTACGTAATATATCAACGATTCTTGAGTATTGATCCGATACAAGCGAAAAATCTTATCGATATGATAAACCTTCGAAAAACTCTGGATCGTACAAGAAATAACAATAGCTAAAAGAGTATAAAACTAGCCTCAAAAATCATTTACTCACTCCAAGGTCGCCGCGCTTAACCCATTCTCTACATTCGTCTAATTTGCTCCGAACCGGTTCAAAATCAGGCTTTATCTGAAGGGCATTGGTGTAATTCGGAATAGCCTCATCACATTTGCCAATAACAGCCAAAGCAAGTCCCTTATTGTAATGAGCTCTAAAGTTATTCGGGTCAATTGCAAGCACTTCACTAAATTTATCGGTAGTGTAAAGAATTTTTCGCTTTTTTCTTAGCAGTGCTTCTTTTTCAGTTAGGCCGCCTCTTCAATTTCGTAATTCAGTTCCTTTTCCTGTTCTTTG
>JAYTVV010000079.1:0-47934 GCA_043743795.1 Geobacteraceae bacterium | reverse complement strand
ACCGGCCTCGGCATGGCTAAGGCGATCGACCACTGATGTTTTGATTTTTCATTCAGTGTGATACCTTGGGGATGGCTTCGGCCATCCCCTTTTTTTGTGAAATCACTGAACAAAATTATTCCTATACGGAGCTTTTATGGAGATAGTTACGATTGCCACCGCTACAGAGTATGACATTGCAGGCCTGCGACAAGCCATAATAACACTGCTCGAACCGATTGGCGGGATTTCTGCGTTTATCAGCAACGGGGACAGGGTATTGCTTAAACCCAATATGCTGGCCGCCAAAGATCCGGACAAAGCTGTCACCACACACCCTTCACTTGTACGGGTCGTGGCAGAACTGGTAAGAGAGGCGGGGGGAGTCGTATTGATTGGAGACAGCCCCGGTATCGGTGGCTTTTTACGAGTTGCGGAGACATGTGGAATTGCAGCAGCCGCGCGTGAAAGTGGCGCAACCCTTGTTGAGTTCAAAAAGACGGTGGAACTACAGGGAAGTGGCACGTTTCGCTCAATTCAACTTGCCCGTGCATATTACGAGGCTGACAAGATCATCAACCTACCCAAACTGAAAACACATGAAATGATGACAATGACCTGCGCGGTCAAAAACCTGTTTGGAGCGGTTATCGGGACAGAAAAGGCGGGGTGGCATCTCAAGGCCGGAAGTTCGCGGCAATTGTTTGCACGACTGCTTCTTGAAATATATCAGCTTAAAAAGCCGACTCTGAATATTGTCGATGGGATCGTTGCGATGGAGGGAAACGGACCTGGCAGCGGTGATCCGATTAAACTCGGCCTGCTCATCGCGGGTGAAAACCCGGTTGCGGTAGACGTGATCGCCGGGAGGCTGACAGGAATTCCTGCCGATCTGTTACATATTGAACAGGAAGCCGTTAGCATGGGACTCCCGGGAGCATTAATCAATGAAATTACGCTTTGCGGCGTACCAATTGAAGCAATTCATGAAACCCGATTCAGGCTGCCAACCGGCATGGATGTCCAATTCGGGTTGCCGGCCTTTGTTGCAAAGGCCCTTAAAAACTACCTTACCTCGTATCCGGCTGCCGATCAGAAAAAATGTGTGTTATGCGGAGTCTGCCGTGACGCTTGCCCTCCGGCTGCAATCACAATACAAAACAGCGCGCTGTCGGTTGACAATGCGCGCTGTATTCGTTGCTGGTGTTGCCGGGAACTGTGTCCGCATGATGCAATGAAAACCACAAGAAGCATGCTGCTGCGGACTTTGATGCTATTGTCCGGAACTAAATCGGCTTAGGATTCTTCCTCTTCCGCACCAAGCGGAATTTCCCGATACGCACGTTCTTCCTCAACCCGCTTGGTCTGAGCCTGAAGCTTTTCGAGGTCGGACTTGCATTTCACACAATGGCGGGTAAACGGCATCGCCTTGAGACGGCCAAGTGGGATATCTTCGTCACATTCCTCGCAAATGCCGTAATCACCCTCTTCTATACGCAACAGGGCTTCGTCAATGCTATGGATCTTTTCACGCTCCCGGTCCCCCAGCAACAATCCCAGTTCCCGGTCACGCTCCGAAGAAGCCTGATCATAGATATCACCACCAGGTTCAATTGCAGCCACCGCTTCAGTGCCGTTCTTGACCGATTTCCTGATCTCACGCAGGGTTGCTTCCTTAAGTTTTTCAAGAATCAGCCCGATCTCCTGCCATTTTTTATCATGAGTCGCCCCTGATTGGGCCGGTGAAACGACCACATCAACAACAGCCTTCACCAGCGGAGCAACATCCGTGGATGGTTTCTCACCTGTTTGAGTAGTTATGTCCTGCGTCGGCTCTTGCAGTGCAGACAACGTTTGTGACTTTGCTTTTGGCGGAGTTTTTGTAGATTTATGAACCTCACCCGATGCTATCTCAGGGGCGAGTCCAGCTATATTTTTTGTTTTCTCACCACTTTTTTTTGCTGGTGCCGGATGAGGTGTTATCGCTGCCGACTCTTTCAGCACAGTCTCTTTTGTTACTTTGGTTTTTGTAGCCATAATGTATCATCTCCGCGTGCTGGATAGAAGTTGCATTGCCTTAAAAAATGGCGGCAAACTATCACAAATAACAGAGTGTTTGTCAAGCTCTGTGTAATAAAAGCACTTTTGCCGGCTAGAAATTCAGAGCGAAGCCGCCATAGACAGCCACACCATCGTGTTTGATATCATAGGACTTAAACCGTCCCTGATTCACTGCCATATATTTGCCGTCAAGCAGTAGCGAAAGGCCGTTTGAGGAAGGAAATTCAATACCTGCATTGGCGTGATATCCAAAACTGAACTCCGAATGGTCAGCCGGCAGCTCAGTCGTACCGCCAGCCATTTTGTAGTAGGTACCAATGCCACCGCCGGCATACGCATTGATATATTGCAAAGGGAGTATTCCCCGGGCTGAGACCGTAAGAGGGATGGCGGAAAGAAAGCCGGTTGTGCCGTTCTCGGACCGATAGTATCCTATGCCAGCCTCAACGGCAGCGTAGGGATTCGGCTTGACGGAATACACCAGATCAATGCCGGTACCGACGTCGAATGATTTTGTTGCGGGAAAATAAAGGCCGGCTTTCAGCTGGGCCGACTGCTGCAATGGTTCGGCGTCAGCAACAGAAACAACGGCAGTCATAATCGATAGCGCCAAAGCGAGTACCGTTACAAATCTAAGATAAATCATGTGATGCCTCTCAAAAAAAGACCACACCGGAAGCCCTGAACGGCACAACCGGTGTGGTCTGAATAGCGGCTAAAAAGTGATGCTATTTGACGACAACAAACTCAGCGCGTCTGTTTTTTGCCCATGCAGCTTCATCACTTCCCGTAACAGCAGGCTTTTCCTTACCATAGCTGATAATGGAAAGGCTTGACCCTTTAACACCGAGGGTTGTCAAATACTTCTGAGCTGATTTGGCGCGATGTTCGCCCAGTGCGAGGTTATACTCGGCAGAACCACGTTCATCACAATGACCTTCAATCTGGATTTTTGAACCGGAAAATGATTTAAGGATGGTTTCAGCATTTTTGGAAAGGACATCACGAGCATCCTGACGCAGGTCTGATTTATCAAAATCGAAATAAACAGCTTCAAACTTGTTTTCTCCGGCAGTAGCACTCGAAGATTGAGGCGCGTTCGTGCCGATTGCCGGCTGTGTCTGTTCAGCCAATCTAGCCTGTTCTGCTACTCTGGCTTGCTCCGCCAACCTGGCCTGTTCTGCCAGCCTGGCCTGGTTTGCCAGTTTGGCCTGCTCTGCCAGCCTGGCCTGCTCTGCCGTATCAACCGGCTTGGCAGGCTCAACCTTTTGGGCTGCGACTGCGGGTACAACAGGTTCATCTGCTTTAACTGCTTCTTTGTTTGCACAACCACCAGCAAGCAATGCAACCATGCTGATGCCTGCCAATAATGTGACCATACTCCTGTTCATATAAAACTCCTGTTCTGCATTAGATGAGGCACTATGCCTTGAAAAATTATGGGTCGTGAGATTATACATAACAGCGTTAGTATTGCAACTGATAATATAATATTTTTACAGCGGACATGCCAGTCCAGGGTGGTCAGCGACCCGACCAAACCGGTTGAAAGTACCCGCCTTTACCTTGAGAAACTTTTGTCTGACCGGTCCCGTCAGCCCGCATGACGTACACTCCATCGCCGCCACTCCGTTTTGAGCTGAAACAGATAAATCGGCCATCGGCAGACCACGATGGATTTTCATTGCTGCCATCAGCCGTAAGTTGCGTATCCAGGGAACCGTCTACGGCAATGGTGAATATATTGAAGCTACCATTGGTCATCCTTGAATACGCAATCCTGTCACCCTTTGGAGACCAGCGCGGATTAACGTTGTAGCTGCCGCTTGTCGTCAATCGCCTGACATCTCCGCCATCAGCATTCATGACAAATATCTGCGGTTTCCCGAGACGATCTGAAACAAACGCAATATGTTTACCATCCGGCGACCACGCTGGATACAGGTCAAGTGCAGGATTTATGGTCAAACGCGTCGGATGGTTGCCGTCCTTATCCACGCTATAAATTTCTGCATCACCATCTTTACTGAGCGCCAACGCAATTTTACTGCCGTCTGGTGACCAGCTGCCCGTGATATTGAGGCCCTGGCGAGTTGAAATCGCAAGCTCTGTCGTATTGGACAAGGAGCGTCGATAAAGATCAGGGTTACCACGCTTGTACGACGTAAAGATAATGTCCCGCCCGTCAGGAGAAAAGTCAGGATTAAGGTTAATTGCCCCGTTTTTGGTCAAAGGGAGCGGAGCGTTACCATCCCAATCCATGACATATATTTCCTTGTTACCGGTTTGATTCGATACATACGCAATTTTGGTAGTAAATGCACCCTTCTCACCGGTAATCGCAAGCAGAATTTCATCAGCAAAGAGATGACTGAAACGCCGTAGGTCCTTTGCAGTCCCAAGATAACGTTTTGCAGTAAGCAGCTTGCGATTGATGACGTCAAACAGACGATATTCAACAGTCAGGCGTTCATTTTTCAGGCTGTACTCACTCCGTATCAGCATATCGAAGCCGCCACTCAGCCACGGCACAAAATCAATATCGACCAGCGATATCTCTTTAGTAACGGCCTGTAGTGAGCGGCCTTCCGTTGTGACAACCCCTGACATATTCATATCGAATGTAATCACATCCGAAATCAGTTTTGACATCTCTGCATTGGCGGGAGAATCAAGCGGACGCGGGGTGTCTACCGCCAGTTTTAACTGACGATTGCCGGGGGCTGTTACTTCAATGTACCCCGGCTGGGCAGCCGCAACGGTTGGCAGAATGGTGAGAAGAAAAATTAATAGAACATTTATAATTTTCATAACGTATCCGGCATATTATCGTAACGCTCCGTTAGAGATGCCCCTGGGTTTGAAAACAAAACCATTTTCAAAGACAGTACGACTCGGAGGTGCAGTGAATTTTTCGCTGGCCAGATCGATTGCCCGCCTGACCGCCAGTTCAAAGGTAGCATCGCCACTGCTGCGCTCTATCTTAATCCGCGAAAGCCTGCCATCTGCCCCGATTGTCAGTCGCACAGCCACTTCCGGATTTTTAGCGGTATAGCTGCTCGTAATTTTAAGCGCATCTTCCAGGCGTGACTTAATGTAATCAGTATAGCGACTGCCTGCCTCAGCAGCGTTAACTCCCGAGACAGTGGTTTTGGAGTTTCCGGAAACCTTTACCCTATTTCTCAGCTTTTCAAGAACGGCTTCTTCGTGGCGGGCTTCAGTACTGCTCTCAAGTTTAGCCATTCGTTCAGCGAAAGCAGATTCAGTTTCTGCAGATTCCTGTAGAGCTGTCGGCTTGGCTGGCTTTGCAGACTTGACCGGCTTTTCGAGGACCATCGGAGGAGTTTTAGATGAGCGCAACACCACCTGAGGGGGCGCCGTAACAGGCGGGGTGGTCATTGCGGTCTCACCCGTTTTTTGTGCAGAACTGCCCGTTTCAGGGCTTGCTGTCGGCAGAGTAACCACATCGACATAATATGTTTCCTGAATCGTCATCTGTGGCGGGAAAAGGCGCCCCCACCACGCCAGCAACAAAAAAACCGCCAGATGGATGACGGCTGAAAAGATAAAAGAGACACCAACTCCGGTGTCAATTCTTGCAACACGTGAACTCATTATTTCGCTGCCGGTTCCGTTACCATGCCGAGACGTTCAATACCTGCACCTTTGATATCAGCCATGGTTCGTACTACCTCACCATACGGCACGCCGGCATCGGCTTTCAAAAACACTTCTTTTTTTGTTCTGGTGATAAACATGGCTGAAAGTCGCTTACGCAGGTCGGCCGCTGGAACTTCTTCCTTGTCGACAAAAACTTTTCCGTTCTTATCAACAGAGACAACTACAGACTCTTCTGCCGGCGGAGCCATGGCCTTTGTGTCAGCTTTCGGAAGATTAACCTGCACTCCCTGCTGCATCATCGGTGCGGTCACCATAAAAATAACCAGCAGCACCAACATGACATCCACCAGCGGAGTGACGTTTATCTCGGCCATCACGGCGCGATTGTTGTTCTGTCCACCCATGGCCATATTCTATTTCCCCGCGATATTACGCTGTACAATATTGAGAAATTCTGTAGTAAAACTATCCATCTCGTTTATCAGTACTCGGATTTTGTGCTGGAAGTGATTATAGGCCATGACCGCCGGGATAGCAGCGACCAGACCAATAGCTGTAGCAATCAACGCCTCTGCAATACCGGGCGCAACAACAGCCAACGAGGCTGAACCGGTTTTGCCAATACCCTCGAAGGCGGTCATAATGCCCCATACGGTGCCAAACAGCCCGATAAAAGGGGATGTCGATCCGGTTGTAGCAAGGAATGTCAGATATTTTTCAAGGCGGGTCAACTCGGAATTTGTTGCACGACGCAGGGCGCGGGAGACATTTTCAACGCCACCCAGGTCAGTACTGAGAGCGCTGCCATCACTTTTGCTATCCGTTTCAACAACTTTTTTCAGTTCGCTATACCCTTCATTGAATAGAACTGTCAGAGGAGAATTGGCAAAGCGGTCCACCTGAGAGGCGATTGAATCAAAGCGCTTTGATTTCCAAAAAAAATCCATGAAGCGCTCGGATTCATTTTTTGCGCGCTGTACCTGAAAAAATTTGAACAGGATGATTGCCCAGGAAATAACCGAGAACGAGAGTAATAGTAAGAGAACGAGTTTGACAACAATGCCGGCGCCGAGGATAATGGCCACTGGATGATACCTCCGCAGGAGTTAGAAACCGGAAAAACGTAGTACTTTCAAGGAGTCAAGTCAAGACAAAACAGCTGTAATCGTTTAAAGCCCCCTCAACGTCCCTTCAACCGCCCTATGACGTGATCGAGAATTGTCCCGGCTAATTGGTCTTTCGACATAAGACCGCACTCAAGACTGCTGCCATCCTTGAAAAACAGCAACGCCCGGTTTGTATCGACATTAAAACCGGCATCGGCCAGACTGACGTCATTTGCAACGATCATGTCCAGATTTTTTTTGCTCAATTTTTTTGCAGCGTTTTCAGCAAGAGCATCGGTTTCGGCGGCAAATCCTACCAAAAACGGCCGCGGTTTTACCCCGCAGCCCATCTCCCCTAGCTCGGCCAGAATATCGGGGTTTTTCACCAGTTCTATTGTTGTTGCGTCAGCATTCTTTTTGATTTTTGTACTGTTTCTCACGAGGGGACGATAATCCGCAACCGCTGCGGCCTTTATGACAACATCATATTCTGCCGCACACGCCATAACTTCACTCTGCATCTCAACAGCACTTGTCACATTGACAACTCTGACACCCTCGGGCTTCGCGAGAGCCGTCGGCCCACTGATTAAAAGCACCCGGGCGCCTCGTCTGTGTGCCGCTCGCGCCAGGGCATAGCCCATCTTCCCCGAAGAGTAGTTACTAATATAGCGGACCGGATCAATCTCTTCGCGGGTCGGCCCTGCGGTGACCAGTATCGCTCGACCGGCCAGGTCCTTTGTAGCCAGTGCCGCAACTGCGCCTTCGAAGATAGTTTCCGGTGCGGCCAGCTTTCCTTGCCCTTCCCAGCCGCATGCCAGACTTCCGCTGACCGGCGCCTCAAACAGGTAACCCAGACGGCGCAGCTTCTCTTCGTTCTCCAGATAAATCGGATTAGTAAACATATTAACGTTCATGGCGGGTGCAAACAATACCGGGGCTTTGGTCGCCATGATGGTCGTGGTGAGCATATCATCAGCGATACCGGCGGCAATTTTTCCGATAATATTGGCCGTAGCCGGGGCGATAATGAACAGGTCTGCCCGGTCTGCCAATGAAATATGCCCGATTTCCCGCTCGGCGATCAGGTTAAACAGCTCAGTATGAACCGGATTTGTTGAAAGCGTTTGGAAGGTAAGCGGCGCAACGAACTCCTGGGCAGATCGAGTCATAATGACGTGAACGTCAGCTCCTGCCTTGGTTAAGAGGCGCAGCAGTTCGATCGTCTTGTAGGCAGCAATGCCACCACACACACCCAGAATAATGTTTTTATTTTTAAGCATACGTTAATGGTCACCCTAAAAATAAGGATTTATAGTTTTTTTCATGCCCGATGGTCGTCTCCGGACCGTGACCCGGGTAGGCAATCACGTTGTCCGGCAGCGTAAAGAGCTTGGTGCGAATTGATTCCAGCAGCTGCTCATGTGATCCGCCCGGCAGGTCGGTTCGTCCGATTGAATCCGCAAAGAGTGTATCACCGGTAATCACAACCCCTTCTTCCTCAAGATAGAGGCAACAGCCTCCCTGGGTGTGGCCAGGCGTATGCAACACCTTCAAACGGCAAGTTCCGAAGAAAATATCCATACCATCAGCAAGCCAGGCATCTGCTTCCGGCGAGCTTTCTCCCTGCAGACCATATTTTTGGGCAACGCTGGCTGACATGCTCAACAGTGCTGCATCAGCCTGATGAATGAGGAGTCGAGCACCAAAGGCCGTCAACGCCTGTCGATTGCCGCCAACATGGTCAAAATGGCCATGGGTATTTATTATCGTGTGGATCTTCAGCCCTTGTTTCTCTACCAGGCTGATAATCTGCTCGACATCGCCGCCCGGATCGATAACTATTCCTTCACGGCTCTGTTCGCAAGCAACGATGTAGCAGTTAACCGACAGCGGACCTACGGCAATTGATTCAAATATCATAACTCTCTCTTTTTAATGAAATCACAAGTACATCTATTGATATGGCTCACAGTCTGTTGACATCCGTAGCGGACATGTTACACTGAAACGTCAAATTAACAGCACAAATAACGGAGGAAAACAGATGAAAACAGCGGTTGTCGAGACAGAAAACTGTATCAGCTGCGGCCTGTGCATTTCAACGTGTCCGGCGGTTTTCAGGTTTGACAGTTCGGGCAAGTCTGAATGTTTTGATCCTGCCGGAGCCCCTGAATCTGAGATTCAAAGCGCAATTGACGGCTGTCCCGTCCAGTGTATTCACTGGGCATAAATTCAATACAAGGAGCTATACATTATGGAACGTTGGATCTGCACTATTTGTCAATATGTCTATGACCCCGCCGTTGGCGATCCGGACCGCGGAATTGCACCTGGAACGTCATTCGAAGCATTACCCGACGATTGGAGCTGCCCACTTTGTGGTGCCGGCAAGGACGTCTTCGAACAGGAGTAATGCATTCGGGGCGGGCATCTAAGCCCGCCCCTTTTTATATTTCAGATTATGCCAGATCCGGTAGAATAGATATGATCGCATCAAAAAGCTCATCAAGATCCGCACGTGTCATATCTCCCATATGGGCAATACGAAAGGTTTCCCCCTTAATCTTGCCGTAGCCGTCATCAAACGCAAAGCCAACGTCACCCAAATTCTTTTTCAGAGCAGCCAAATCGATGCCGCGGCTGTTTCGACTACACGTCAGCGTTTGTGAACGATATGCTGCTGCAGGAAATGATTCAAAGCCACGATTCGTCAGCCAGCCCCGTACATAACCGGCAAGATCCTCGTGGCGCGCCCAGCGATTCTCAAGACCTTCAGCAAACATTCGCTGCAGTTGGCAATCAAGCGCATAGATCAAAGAGATACAGGGCGTTGAAGGAGTATTGTTTTTGGCATCGTTTGCTGCAAATTCGATAAAATCAAAATAATAGCCGCGACCTTCCATACCGGCAGCCCGGGCAAGAGCCTTTTCGCTGGCAGTAAAAACCGCCAGACCCGGTGGCAGGGCAAAGGCCTTCTGCACTCCGAAGATGCAGCTGTCGATACCGAGTTCATCAACAGGAATCTTGAGTGCACTCATAGATGAAACTGTATCAACAATAAACATGACCTCCGGGAATTTCCGCATGACTTCAGCGATCTCCGTCAGTGGTGACATAACACCCGTAGAAGTCTCGTTGTGGATCATGGTCATGCTGTCATACTTTCCGGTTGCTAATGTTTTTTCAACCGCCTCGGCAGTCACCGGAGTGCCCCAGTCAAATTTGATTGCGTCAGCCTGCTTGCCACAACGCAGCGTGACATCGTGCCATTTGTCAGAGAAAGCACCGTTGCAGAAGTTAGCACAGCGCGTTCCTACCAGATTGCGTATTGCCCCCTCCATGACGCCAAAGGCACTCGACGTCGCCAAAAAAACACTGTCTTCGGTGAAAAGGAGTTTTTTCAGACCGGACGTGACCCGCCCATGCAGTTCAGCATATTCTTTCATGCGATGGCCTATCATCGGTGACGCCATAGCCTCCAAAACATCAGGATGGACCTCAACCGGCCCGGGAATAAATAGTTTTTTATGCATTGGTTTGTTACTCCGACACAAGAAATAGCTGTTCTTCAGCGAGGTGTGAAGCTAGCAAATGGAGGTAATAAAGTCAAGAATCAGCGCAGGGGTTCCCAACGAACAGGGCGACAGCAGATGCTGTCGCCCCGGATACAACTCACCTGCGGCACTTTTGTCAATGCGTATCGTTTTTTGTCCCAAAAATCGGCACGACATTAGATAAGCCGAAAAAGAGGATAAAAGGCGTTGTTATCACCATAAGCGCACCCGCCAACCCTTCCTTGAAGGTTTCAAGGTCGTGAGGAATAATCGGCATTACATATTCCATAAAGCCGGAGAACGACCCGGAGAAAGCCTGACCACCGATAACAACATTCCAACGCATCATGAAAACACCGATCAGAACCAGTATGGTACCAAGCACCGCACGTCTGACCGTTAATCCGGGAGTAAGGAAAATTATAAAGGGAATTACATTACCAAACCCGTACTGCAATACAAAAATTTTGAAGAAATCTTTTTCGTAAATAACCGCCCGTAGGATATCCCATGACTTTACAGCCGTGTAGGTACGGAAAATCAGGTCAAGAAGTTCGAGGGAAATTGCCAGCACCAGGAACATAACCAGATATTTACTGGTCATGATGACGACATTCGTTTCAACACTTTTCAGTTCGTCATTGGTCGGGAGTGTTGGATCGTTGGTACGTTTCCAGGCATAGACCATCTTGCGCAGCTCCATCGTGATAACATACGTCAGGATACAGAGGGCAATACCGGATACAACCGCAGAGCAGATAAAAATGACCGGCATCAGCGGGGTCATCCAGAGGGCATTTGCCTTTACTGAACCAAAAATGAAGCCGGCGTAGCCGTGAAGGAAACAGGCGACCGGAATACCGATGCTGGCTAAGCGGGTAACCGCACGTTCATCAGCTTCCAGCGCATGTTCACTGATATCCCACGCACCGAGCGTCAGGATTGAATACAGCGCACACTGAAGCGACTCCACTCCGGTTCGATTCTCCTTTGCCCGCAACTCCACTGCCATATCGACAAAATAGCGGCGATACAGAAACCAGATTTCAGCAGCGACAATCATGCCGTACGTCGAAAACACAATACCGAAAGCCGCAATTGCCGAAGTAAAATGGGGCGTCATCATGACTTCAATCCCGCGCTGCGGCTGTTGTAAATGCAGCATGAGCGGCATCATCGCCACCGGCAGCAACGCAAAAGAGAACACCAGCGAAAAGCGTGCGATGTCTTTCAGCTGCTTGACACCGAAAACGTGATAGAGGGAAGAAAGTACAAATGCCCCTGCAACCAGACCGGTCATAAAGGGGTACATTACAATCTGAATCGACCAGTAAATATACTCATTGGGATAGACAAAATACTCTTTGAGGGTCCACACTTCTCCATGTACCATGGCTATTTTACCTCCTTCGTCAGTCCGAGATAGAAAACCTGCGGCTTGGTGCCGTACTCTTCCTTGAGGACATTGACTCGTTCACTCATGACAATTTTGGTAACCGGATCGTTGGGATCTTTCAGATTGCCGATTTTACGTGCTCCAAAGGGGCAAACCTCGACGCAGGCTGTTTTCATTCCTTTGCTGATGCGGTGATAACAGAAGTTGCACTTTTCAGCGACATGAAATACCGGGTGAAAAAAACGGACGCCATAGGGACAGCCCATGACACAATAACCGCAGCCGATACACCAGGATCGATCTACGAGAACAACGCCGTCTTCAGTCTGGTAAGTTGCGCCAACCGGGCAAACCTGAACGCAGGGAGGATTATCACATTGATTGCACAATTTCGGGACAAAGAAAGCCTTGGCAATATCCTCCTCCTTAATCGTCTCCATTCCGGCATGATTCTGATCAAGCTTCACACTCTGAAAACCGTCCCGTGCACCTTTGGGTGAATCAATATGAGCCTTACCATCCTTGGTAATAACATAGCGTTCAACCCAGGTACGGGTTACGTTGGCATCGTAGGGAACCTCGTTTTCCGTTTTGCAGGCCTTGACGCAAAACCCGCAACCGACGCATTTGTGGGTATCGACCAGAAAGATCCAGCGGGTTTTACCCTTGTCGTCTTTTTCTGCCAGCAACCGCTTTGGATTAAACAGCTCAAGCGCAGCGAGAGGAACGGCAAGTCCACCAGCAACCAAAAGCCCTTTCTTGCAAAACTCGCGACGATTCATTTTTTCACCCCCTGCTTCTGATTCATCGGTTTCGGGTTGTGAGGAACATGGCACATGACGCATTCGGCACCTGGGTTGTGCATATCCGGGTTTATCCCTTTCAGGCTGCCACGATCACTGGCCTTATAGGACAGGATTAGATGACAGCGAAGGCAGAGCTGTCTGCTTCGATCAATGCTCAGCCCCATCGGATCCTTGGGATGATCAAGAAGCGGCCCATGACAGTTTTCACAACTGATGTTGGCATGGGGTGATGCTTTTATATCGCTGTAGTTGTGTTCGTGGCACTCCTTGCAGGACGCCGCCGTCTTGTACTTCACCTTTACCGCCTGCCACTCCGCTTCATTACTCTTGCGGTGCATGCCGTACATATAACCACGCTCGTATATACCGAAATCACTGGGCACCAGAAACATGCGCACAGTCAGAATCAGCGCAACGATGCCCAATGCCACAAAAAACGGCCGCCAGACATGACTTTTCACAGACGGTACCTCCTTTTAATCAATTCAGTAAAAAAACGGCATAAAACCATTGTTGCTGGCCCGCACTTCGAAGAAGACAAAAAACTTTAGAACATTATTTCATTTTTATGCTTTTATCGCATAAACGCTAACTTGATTCAAGAGTTATTTGCAGTCATACATTGAAAAACACTATTGCATTGGAAAATGAATTATCTGTTGCCAGAACGGCTCAGTGGCATCTATTCAATTGTATTATCCAAGTACTTTCCGATTGACGACAATTGTTGCCATCTGTATAGTGACGCGCTTGTATAGCTGTAATCACTTGAAAATGAAGGAGCCGGACCATGCAAAAATGTTTAACATTTCTAACCATCACGTTGTTGTTAACTGCTGCTATGGCTGGAGCAGCCGAGTACAAGGACGTCACTTTTACTTTTAAAAATGCCGGACCAGTTGTTTTTAGCCATGAGCTGCATTTGAGCAAATATAATAAAAACTGCAAGGTCTGCCATAGCGCCATTTTCAATCTTCGGGAGCGGCGCCACTTTTCGATGGCTGAAATGGAAAAAACACGTTCCTGTGGAGCCTGTCATACTGGCGTAAAAGCCTTCAGTGTTGCAAACGTAAAAGATTGTGTCCGCTGCCACAAAGAGGCTCCCAAAGACGTCGAGTACCAGGTAAAAGGTCTCGGGAGTACTGTCTTCAGCCATGCCAAGCACATCGCTAAAAACGGCGGCAATTGCAAAGCATGCCACTTCAGCAAGGCAACGACCAAGGGAACCGGCGTAACGATGGCACAGATGGAAAAAGGCCAAAAATGCGGTGCCTGTCATAACGGCAAGCCGACCTTTGCTGTCACCGCAAATTGTGAACGTTGCCACAAAGGCCTGAAGCCGAAAGACATCACCTTCGCTCTTAAAAACGTCCCCTCAGCAACATTCAGCCACGCATTTCATCTGCAGGCATACAAATGCGCCGATTGTCATACAAAAACTTTCCCTTACCGGGCTGTAACCGGAAAAGCAACCATGGAAGATATGACGAAAGGAAAATCGTGCGGTGCCTGCCACAACGGGAAAGATGCCTTCTCTTCAAGCGGCGATTGCGGCAAATGCCACAAAGGTTTGAAACCTGGCATTATGAAATTCAAGACTGATGGCGGAGAAGCAACTTTCAGCCACGATTTCCACCTGCAGAGTTACAAGTGTGCCGATTGTCACACCAAAATATTCCCATTCAAGGCTGGCGCACTAAAGGCCACCATGGTAGATATGGAAGCCGGAAAATCATGTGGCGCCTGTCACAACAAGGGCAAAGACGCCTTCCCGGTACAGGATGATTGCGGTAAGTGCCACAAGATGTAAACTCACGTATCAAATTGTTTCGGCTTATCAAATGGGCGGCAGACATGATCTGCCGCCCATTTTAATGAGCTCGGAACCGATTCAGCGTGTGCTCAGAGCGTGTTCAGAATATGTCGAAGTGTCCGAATTACAAGCCGACACACATAATACGAATCTAACTATCTCTAAAATCTACAAAATATTTTTGACGATGACTTGTTTGAGTGCTATGTTGCCACCCAGCAAAAAAATCCTTTCAGACAGTTGCGCAATGCGCAAAAACCCCACACCATAAGGAGATGTGCACATGAAGAAGATTGCCATTGCAGTACTTGCAGTATCAGTTTTTGCCGGGTCAGCGTTTGCCGTTGACGTTATAGAGCTAAAAAAGGGTGTTTCCTTCAAACACAAAGTACATGCTGATGCCCTTAAAGACTGCAAGAAATGCCATGATAAAGCCACTGGCGGAAAAATCGCGGGCTTCGGAAAAGATTTTGCTCACAAAAAATGCAAAGAATGCCACAGCGAAATGAAGATGGGACCCACAAGCTGCAAAGGCTGTCATCCAAAGTAAACACGCACCTATGCTTTATCTACAGCGACCGCTCGTCTGATCATTTATACATACAACATTAAGGTGTTTTTTCGCTTCGCAACAATGAGCTGGAGGTTTTTATGGTTAAGTGGCTGTTTGTCGTTCTGTTGCTGATTGCAGGTCTTTTACCACACCCGGCCCTGGCCGAGCAGGGAATGGCAATAGACCCCGCGACCTGCCTCGGTTGCCACAGCGACAGATTTTCGATCAAGAGTTTTGCTGCGTCTGTTCATGGCAAGAATGCCTGCACCAGCTGCCATGTTGACATCACCGACCTCGCCAAGCACATGAGAGGGGAAATCAAGGTACAGAAGGTTGAATGCGAGCGGTGCCACAAACGGGAGAATGCCGAACATTATGCAAGTGTTCACATCGCGAAAGGGATCAAGTGCGCAAACTGCCACACCGACATACATGTTCATACCTACTGGAAAAACGATAAGCGTAAAGTAGTTGCAAAATGTATCCAGTGCCATGACAAAGAATCCGTTTATCGAAAGTCGGTGCACGGCAAGGCAGTCGCTGCCGGCAATGTAGATGCTGCAGCCTGCCACGACTGTCACAATTTACATGACATAAAACCGGCCGGCGGGTCAGCCGCTCATGCCAACCGCGAGTTCCACACCAAAGTCTGCATGAAGTGCCACAGTGACGCTGAAATGATGAAGCGTAACAAAATCTTCAACGTTGCTGTTAAAACCTATATGGAAAGTTACCACGGCAAGAACTACCGCCTCGGTTTCCCGGAGAAGGTCGCCGGGTGTTCCGACTGTCATACCGCCCATTCAGTGCTGCCAAAAGCTGATCCGACCTCCAGTATCAACTCTGCCAATATTCTTAAAACCTGCTTGAAATGCCATAAAGGTGCAACCACTTCATTCACGCAGTATTATGCCCATGGAGAGCCATTGGATCGACATAACTATCCAATCCTCTTTTATACGTTTGTCAGCATGACCACGCTACTTGTCTGTACCTTTGCGGTCTTCTGGGTTCACACTCTATTCTGGATGTTCCGTGGTTTCATAGAAAATCGCGACAAGAAGAAGAGACATCACTAGGCCGATTACGTTCAGGAGAACAGGATATGACAAAACAACTGGGTAAAATTCTCGTCGACTCACGACTAATCAGCCGGACAACGCTTGATCGCGCCCTTGAAATGCAGGCAGCAAGCGGACTCAAGCTTGGGGAAATTCTGGAGCAGATGAATGTCATCTGGATTGAAGATGTTGTTGAGGCTCTGGAAGTACAGAAGGGCAACAAACCTTCAATGTCACCAAAACTGGGTGATATTTTATTGGATGCAAAGGTTATCAACCTCACGACCCTTGAGCGGGCATTAAAAAAGCAGGGTGAAACCGGCAAGCACCTTGGCGATGTCATGGTAGACATGGGAGTTGTTACGCCAGGTGAGGTCTCTCAGGCACTGAAAGCGCAGAAATCTGTTCCCCCACGCATGCCCAAAAAATTTGGCGAAATTCTGGTGGAAGCAGATCTTATAAGCCGTGCCACCCTCATGAAAGCACTTGAGCGACAGAAGGAAAGCGGTAAACTCTTGGGCGACATTCTTGAAGAAATGGGGGTCGTTACCCATGAAGAAGTTGTAGAGGCACTGGCAGTGCAGAACGGCAAACTCGAGGCGCTGCTGGCTGAGCCCCACCGGCAGTACCGCCGTTTCAAGTTACGTCACATCCTCCTTCATATTTTGGTTATTACCAGTTTTCTCGGACTTTCCCTCACCGGCTTACCACTCAGGTTCAGTGATCAGCACTGGGCACAGGTGCTGATGAGACTCTATGGCGGTTCTGCTAATGCCGGCCACATTCACCGGTATTGTGCCGTATTGACATTTATGTATTTTGCCGGTGCACTGCTGATGAGTTTCCATTTCCTTTTCCTTCGTAAAGATGTTGCGGGGAATTTCCTGCAGCGGCTCTTTGGCCCTGACTCACTCTGTCCGAACTTCAAGGATGTCCGCGACGTAGTCGGCATGCTGAAATGGTTTGTATTCAAGGGACCGAAACCATCTTTTGACCGCTGGACCTACTGGGAAAAATTTGACTTTCTGGCGGTTTTCTGGGGGATGTTTGCTATCGGCGGTTCAGGTTTGATACTCTGGTTTCCTGAGCTTTTCGGCGGGTTTCTCCCTGGATGGTCATTCAATGTAGCAACAATTATACACTCAGATGAAGCACTCCTGGCGACAGGATTCATATTTACGGTTCATTTTTTCAACACTCATGGTCGCCCCGAAAAGTTTCCGATGGACTATGTTGTTTTTAACGGTCAGATTTCCAAGCACGAGTTCATGGAGGAGCGGGGTGAACAATGGAAGCGCTACGAGCAGAATGGCACCCTGAGTGACTACGAAGTACACACCTCCACAAGTGCTCTCTATGATTTTGTTATGAAGGGGTTCGGCTTTACTGCACTCTTTACCGGATTAGGGCTTTTGCTCCTCATGGTACTGGCGTTCATTTCCAGCGGGCACTGATTTCATTTTTTTTGTGATGTAAACGGACAGAGGGAATGCGTAGAAACGCATTCCCTCTGTCTGTTTACGCTACACTATGTGCACTAGTTTATTCAGATGGTCCTTCCGGCTTCTTTTGCCATTTGCCCAGAGCAATCGACTCTACAGCGACAGCCACTCCAAACGAAAAAACACTTAGAACCAAAGGGAGCCCATGCGCTCCCATAAGGTCATAGAGGAACGTTTTGATTCCGCCTATAACCATAATGAGTAGTGCCACATTACGGATCTCTTTGTTTTTTTTCAGAAAGGCAAACAGGGTCAGGACAATTGCCGTACTGTTTATCACAACAGACAGTGAACAGCGGAAAGCATCGTGATGCATTTCTGTGGGCAATATTGCAATCGTCTGAAACAGTGCTATACGTGCCGTAAAGAAGCCACAGATCAGTCCGGCAAGCAACAGCGCAACGGCACTTCGATCATGTGCGTCAAAGCGGCTGAAGAAGGAAGCATCCTCCGTAGGCGGATACCAGCGACACCACTGATATTGGTACAAAATAAAACAGGTCAGAAGACCGACGGGGAGTATGTTAACTGCATCCATTGCCATCGCCCCGTCCCCCCTGAGCTCAAGCACCATCGCCCCGCAACAATAGATGTGACACAGGTAGGTCGTGACCCTGATAGTGCCGCAGTTCCATACCCGGGACATAAGAGCCATAACAATTGCAACCAATGAGAGAATAGGCAGTGAGAGCAGCAGTTTTCCTGTGGCTGCAGGCAGTGCCAATGCGAGCAGGACACAGCAGGCAAAGGTGTATGCGGCAGCCCCCGGTCTCCCCTCCACGTCACGCTGTGCCAATCGGAAACTTACCACAAGAAGTCCGAGGGCGACCAGCACACCAATCCCTCCCAAAACAGATGTGTTCCCCCCCGGAGCTTTCATAACGTAGAACATTACAGAGAATATCCACAGAACACTGAGTGTCGGCAGCGTCAAATCAAAGAGGTGAATATCTTCAACACCACTTCGAATGATGCCAAGCAGAGCAAGTACGAGGTATGTGGCAGCAAAAACCGCCAAAATCGGCAGGAACCAGGAAATAGCCAATTCAGGAGGAATGGCTCCTCCCACACGCAGAGCTGTAACGACCTGGACTCCCCACAATTGCAACATCGCAAGGGTGACGAGAAGGACCGACCAGCGCAGCCATGAGCATCGTTTCAGCCGTGCTGCAAAATAGCCGAGCAAATTGGCGGTGAAAAGCACCAGGGTGAGGTAGGGGAAATAGGGGTGAGGATAGTCGATTGCCGCGCCGGCAAAACACATCCCAAGGATACCGACTGAAATGGGCGTAAATGCGTTGAACTGGCGACTGATTACCGCCATACCGATACCTGTCGCCATCAAGGTCAGATATGCCGGCACAAGCCGAAGAGAATTAAAGTGGCTATGTGTTTCAACCACAATGATTGACAACAGTATTGCACCACCGGCAGCGAATACCGGGGCGAGAGGACTCTGCTTGCCATATTTGTACCAACCGACCGCTATCAAGACGGCAGCGTAACTCATGCCAACACCCGAACCAATAAGCTTGTTGATCAGTCCGCTGTCAGTTACGGTACGTAGAATCAGAGCCACAACAAGAAGAAAGCAGAGCGTGGCGAGGCGGGGCAGTAATGATGTGCGGCTTGCCCAGTTAAGCACCTCTTCTGAAACATCGGCAATATCTTCAGGAGTATGGTTATTGGTGGCATCAACAGCGCCGGCGCTGGCTTCCTGAGTGACGACAGCGGCAGCATCCCCATCACTGAGTCGAGCGGTTAATCGTTCCAGCTGTTGCTCCATGGCCTGCAGACGGGCCGTCAACTCTTTTTCACGGTTTTCAGCAGTTGATTCCGGCACTGTCATGCCTCTCCCTCCCGTCATACACGTTTGGCTAAAATATAACAGTGTTTAAAATAAATGTGCGGCCTTATTTTGTCAACAGATAGATTGTCGACATCCGAAATAGCCACACCAATTTGAACGGGGGATTGGTGATGTCTGGTAACGCGAGTTTGAAACAGAAACTCATTTTGAGTTGCATTTTGATTTACGTCATGCTACCAAGTAGTGTTTTTAATATGCATGGATAGAGTATGGCTTGCAGTAATATCCCTCTGCTATCCGTAGAACAGGCTTAGCTTATATATCCAAGGAGGATTTGAATGGAACCCGTAAAGAAGAGATTAAGTGCTGAAAAATATTACATGAACATCATCAGCTTGCTGGGAATGTTAACTTCTGCAATTTCGGCAGTTGTGATCGTTCTGTTTTTGGCTTTACAGGCATTTCGGGGGTTCGAAAATCCGTATTTGGAAATAGTAACCTTTTTTCTCTTGCCCGGCGGAATATTGTTTGGTGGAGTGCTGACATACTTTGGTGCATGGCGTACCCGCAGCAAGCACCGGAAACACCCTGATGTGGACCTTCCACCTCTGCCGCGCCTGGACTTCAATGATCCGAGCAAGCTTCGTCTGGCGGCTTTCTTTGCTCTCGTAACGGTAGTGTTTTTTGCCGTCATCGGAGTCGCAACGATCAAAGGGTTTGAATTTACAGAATCCACCGCTTTTTGTGGCGAAGTCTGTCATATACCAATGGAACCGGAACACGTCGCCTGGCAGCAATCACCTCATGCACGGGTTCGCTGTGTAGAATGCCATGTCGGCTCCGGTCTCGATTATTACGTCAAAGCCAAAATCAATGGAACCAGGCAGCTCTATTCCATCCTGACTGGAACTTATCCGACGCCGATCCCCACACCAGTACATAATCTGCGACCTGCTCGCGGTACATGCGAGCGCTGCCACTGGCCGGAAAAATTCATCGCAGCGCGGTATAAGGTTTTTTCTCATAATGCACCTAACGAGGAAAACACGCGGCGTGAAACACAGATGCTTATTAAAATTGGCGGCACACCCGGTGCACCCAATACTTCCGGCATCCACTGGCATATCGGCAAAGAAGTATCCTATGTTGCAACTGATGAAAAACGGATGGACATCCCGTATATTTCCATCAAGAAAAATGACGGCAGCCTTGATGAATATGTAAGCACTGAGAAACCATTGACAAAAGAAGAAATAGCAAAGCACGAGAAGCGCGTTATGGACTGTATCGATTGCCATAACAGGCCGGCACATTCCTATAATCCTCCAAGCCAGGAGTTAGATCATTCCTTTGCCGCCGCCAAGCTTGACCCTTCACTGCCGTTCCTGAAAAAACTTGGCGGTGAACTCCTGGAGAATCCATCGTACAAGAGCAATGAAGAAGCGACTGCAGCGATAAACAAAGGGATTCAGGATTATTACGCCAAAAACTACCCTGCTCTGGTCACTTCTAAAGCGGCATCAATCAAACAGGCTTCAGAAGAGATTCAGCGAATTTACTCAAGAAACTTCTTCCCCAAGATGAAAGTAGCCTGGAGTGCCTATCCGACACACATGGGACACTTCTATTTCCCTGGATGCTTCCGTTGCCACGATGGAAAACACAAAAATTCAGCCGGGAAGGTAATCTCCAAAGATTGCAACCTGTGCCACAGCGTTATAAACCAGGTGCAGGAGAATATTCCTAAAGGTACCCAAGTCAATTCGTTTGTACACCCTGTTGACATTGGTGATGAAATCATG
Source organism: Geobacteraceae bacterium (assembly GCA_043743795.1). Lineage (GTDB taxonomy): Bacteria > Desulfobacterota > Desulfuromonadia > Geobacterales > Pseudopelobacteraceae > JACRCG01. The sequence continues at coordinate 26,867 of JAYTVV010000079.1, read as the reverse complement.
AAAACCAACTGCAATGAGTGTCATGCACCTGCTGGAGTTGATGTCACCGGTGGCGGCGAGAAAAAGAAGCACTAAACCACAGCCAGCAACAAGCTAACCAACTGGATACAAAAGGCCTCGATCAACTGGTGATCGGGGCCTTTCGTATCCGGTGAAGCAGGTATATCAAACGTTACAGTTCCTCGTAGTCCTCCTCACCCACAGCCAAATCACGCGCGGGTTCTTCTTCTATCTCTGCTTCGTCAGAAGCGGCAGCTTCCTCTTTCAGGTTACGGATGAACTGAGAATTCTCGCGAATAGTGCGCTGCACCTCTGCCAGAAGTTTATCCAGTTCATCTGAGCCGTTCTCACTGTTTGCCATGCCTAACTCCCGAGCGTATCCAGATAGCGTTCAGCATCCTTCGCTGCCATGCAGCCAGTCCCTGCGGAAGTAATTGCCTGACGATAGGTAAAATCCTGCACATCACCGGCAGCAAAAACCCCCGTGACACTCGTCGCGGTCAAATTGCCTTCAAAGCCCCCGCATTTTGTACGGATGTAGCCATCCAACATGTCCAATTGCCCCTCGAACATGGTCGTATTTGGTGAGTGACCAATCGCAATAAATACTCCGTGCAGCGCCAATTCCTTCGTCGAGCCACTTCGATGGCGAATGTGCATCCCGGTAACCCCGCTGGCGTCCCCCAGAACTTCATCAAGCTGATGATTCCATTCAATGGTAACATTCCCTCCCTTGGTTTTCTCAATCAGGCGGTCAGTCAGTACCTTTTCAGCTCTAAACTCTTCGCGCCGATGAACAACAGTCACGTGTCGTGCAATATTTGAGAGATACAGCGCCTCTTCAACCGCAGTACTTCCGCCACCGATCACTGCGACATCTTTGCCCCGATAAAAGAAACCATCGCAGGTTGCACACGCTGAAACGCCCTTGCCCTTAAATGCTGTTTCAGAGGGAAGCCCCAGATATTTTGCCGATGCACCGGTTGCAATGATCAAGGCATCACAACTGTAATTGGCTGAATCACCTTGCAACAGGAATGGTCGCTGCTTCAAATCCGTGCGAATAATATGATCGTAAATCATCTGTGTATTAAAGCGTTCCGCATGAAGGCGCATCCGCTCCATCAATTCGGGTCCTTCAACGCCCGCATGGTCACCCGGCCAGTTGTCAACCTCAGAAGTCGTCGTCAACTGCCCACCCGGCTGCAAACCTGTGATCAAAACCGGATTGAGATTAGCACGGGCAGCATAAACGGCAGCGGTATAACCGGCCGGGCCGGCGCCAAGAATAATGAGTTTGTGATGAATGGGATCCATGTTTCCTCCTGATAAAGTGGTGAAGAACTGTACCAGTAAACCGGCCGGTTGCCAAGTATGTTTGACCAGTGCCGACCCATCTGCTAGTATCAACCATTATTTTACGGGAGTACCTTGACATGCAGCTTATCGACCTTATTTCAGATGCGTATGATCGCCTCAAAAAACGCGTCCGGCGCAGCGAGTTGATCTATTCACACTATTATAGCGAGCAGCTGGGAATACCGTTGTATTTCAAGTGCGAAAACCTGCAGAGAACCGGCTCCTTCAAAATCAGGGGTGCACTCAATTTTATGACCTCGCAACCACGTGAACGGTTGCAGCATGGCGTTATAACCGCATCTGCCGGCAACCATGCCCAGGGTGTGGCATTTTCTGCCGATTTGCTGAGTGTTGCCGCCACGATTTATATGCCTGAAATAACTCCTCCACAGAAAGTTCAGGCCACACGTGACTATGGAGCTCACGTGGTATTGACCGGACGAAATTTTGATGAAGCCTGTGCTGCAGCGGTAGCAGCACAGCAGACGAGTGGTGCTCTTTTCGTGCATCCCTTTGATGACGAACTGGTTATGGCGGGACAGGGAACTATCGCTCTGGAGATACTGGAAGAGCTGCCCGATTTGCGCAACATCATCATTCCAGTCGGCGGTGGTGGCTTGATTGCCGGCATGGCAGCGGTGCTGCGGGAGAAGGCACCACACATTCGTATTATCGGAGTAGAATCAAGTGCCGCCCCCTCCATGTCAGCATCGTTTGCAGCGGGAAAACCAACTGAACAGCCCGTGCGTGTCACACTGGCTGACGGTATCGCCGTTAAACTGCCCGGATCACGCACAGTTCCGGTGATCTGCAATTTGGTAGACGAAATAGTTCGGGTTGAAGAGGAGGATATTGCACTGGCAATTGTATCGTTGCTGGAGAAGACAAAAATGCTGGTTGAGGGTGCAGGAGCAGTCACTCTGGCCGCCGTTTTAAATCGCCGGATCCCCGAACTCGAAGGTAAAACCGTCTGCCTGCTGTCAGGTGGAAATATTGATGTCAAGACTATCGCACAGGTGGTGGAACGTGGTCTGATTGCCGGTGGACGTTATCTTAAACTGGTTGTTGAGCTTGACGATCATCCCGGCGCCCTGGCAACATTAGCCGACAATATTGCAACCACCCGTGCCAATATCTTTCACATCACCCATGACCGACGTTCGAAATCACTGGCAATCGGACGGACGGATGTATCGCTGGAACTCGAAACGCGAGGATATGAGCATATTAAGGAAATTGTAGTTTATCTGGAAGGAAGGGGTTACAACCTGACGGTTGTGTAGTGATAAATCTATGGATAGTCGTAGCATGCAATTACAACAACTGTTCAGAGAAGGGTCCAGTTTTTTGCAGTCTGGAAAGGATGTGGAGGCGTTAGCATGTTTTCGGGCTGCACAGGACATTGAGCCTGCCAATGCTGTGCTGTATCTCTATGCCGGAGCGGCCCTGCACAATCTGGGAAGCTTTGAGGAAGCGGTCTTGAGTTACCGGCATGCCCTTGACCTCGATCCGAACATGGGCGAAACCCATAACAATCTTGGCAATTCTCTGATGGCGCTTGGTCGTTTTGATGAAGCTGCTGAAAGTTTTATGAGAGCAGCAGGGTTGCTTGGTTCATCACCTGTTCCACTTGCTGCACGCGCAACGGCTCTGCAGGCCCTGGGAAAAATTTCAGAAGCGGAAGCCGATTGCCGAAAGGCCATAACACGCGATCCTGACTTTGCAGCTGCCCACTGGAATCTTGCTTTAAATTTACTACTGCAGGGCCGCTATCTGGAAGGGTGGCGAACGTATGAATGGCGCTGGCAAAAACCTGATTTCACTTCGCCGCTTCGACACACGGGGATTCCGCTCTGGGATGGTTCTCCACTTCGCGGCCGCACCATTCTACTGCATGCCGAACAGGGTTTCGGCGATGCCATTCAGTTTATTCGTTATGCCCCTCTGGTGGCACAACAAGGCGGCAAGGTTGTGGTTGAATGCCACCCTCAGCTGGTATCACTTTTCCAGAAAATAAGCGCGATTCAGGCGGTTGTTTCTTTCGGAATGGCTCTCCCGCCATTCGCTGTTCAGGTCCCATTCCTTTCGCTGCCACGCATATTTGGAACGACCCTACAGTCTGTCCCTTCACAATGCCCCTATCTATCGATACCCACTGAATATTCGGTAAAGTGGGCCAAACTGGTACCGGCCCGTCGGGAGACACTGCGAGTCGGCCTGGTCTGGGCCGGCAAGAACTATCCTGACCCATTACGTTCCTGCCCACCGGCGGAACTTGCTCCCCTGGTGGCAGTGCACACCGCCACTTTTTTCTCCCTGCAATTGGGATCAGGCACCACACCGACTGACTGCATTCCCGGAATACCGCTTCTCGACCTTACCCACCACATACATGACTTTGCAGATACCGCAGCCCTGATCGGAGAACTCGATCTGGTCATCAGTATTGATACTGCTGTCGCACACCTGGCTGGAGCATTAGGTAAGACGGTCTGGCTGCTGCTCCCGTTTGCCCCTGACTGGCGCTGGCTGCTTGAGCGAAGCGATTCGCCCTGGTATCCGTCCATGCAGATATTTCGACAAAAACAGCCGGGAGATTGGGGTGAAGTACTGCTCCGGGTACAGGAAGCACTTGATATACAACCCGTTACAAATAAGAAATCCTTTGAGGCTGCCCCAAAGGATTGATTTCAGAAAACGAAAATGTAATTAATTGCTTATTGTCCTGAATTAGTTCTCAAACCTGCGGCAATATTGAAATCGATATCGATAATTATTGCAAGTTTCTCGGGGTCTGGAAAAGCAAGTACTTCGAACAATCGCTTATCAATAAATATACTGAGATTAAGTATGTCTTCGCGCAGATTTTTGGGGAGAGGGTTTTCCGGATCAGACAGCTCTGCCTGAAAGAAGCTCCATACTTTCTGATTGAATTTAACCGCCTCCAACAGCTTTTGATCACGATCAGGTGTGCCCCAGTTGTCCTTGACACTCTTCAGCATGAGACCTGCTCTGGAGAGGACTGATGCTTCCAGTTCCCGTCCGCTCAAATTTTCCTTCTGAATCGCAGTGTAAGCATTAACTGAGTGTTGTTGCATGTTTAATTAGCTCCTCTTCGTAGGAAATCAATTTTTTTGCGACTTTCAGCGCCGGATAAAAGCTGGAGTTGACAATATACGCGCTTATCTGTGAAATCAAGTCATTTGTACTCGGCGCTGCCGCAATAACATCTCGAACAATATCCCAGTAGAGCTGAGCAAGTTCCGTCGTCAGGCCATCACCGATATACATTAACTGGACGATCAGATATATTTTTTTGCAGGGCGAAGTCGCCTCTGCATCAGTCATGATATCTTTCTGCCGGAGAAGCGGCACACGATTTTCTATCAACAGGTGGGCTACTGTGGAGCCGTTGGTAAGCACCGCCCCACCCACAATAAGCCGTTCTCCCGGCTTAAGCGTCAGATTCAGCGGCATAATCAGGCCGTCCTTACTGAACTGACCATGGCTTCCTGCACCAGATTGATCTGACCGGCTATTGAATCCAACTGTTTAGCAGCAGCTTTGATATGAGTCGCAGGAACATCCTGCGGGACACTCGGTGTCTGAATTGTGCCGTTAGGTCCGGTAGCGAGCGCTTCCCACAGATGCTGTACCTTTTCATAAATTGGAGGGACAGGTGGAGGTATCATCATTTGCAGGATTTCTTTCTGAAGAGATGAATAACTCATCAGTTCCTTCATGCGGCCCTGGTCTTCAATCGGGTACGGTGGAAAGTCTTTGATAACTTTTTCAAGCGATACTTTCATCTTTTCTACGATTGCGGATGCAGCGGTCAAACCTTCATGAGTCTGGCGCAAATTGGTTGCAACCGAATTAAGAAAATCTGAAATATTACCCATTTTTTGCAGTGTATCAACAGTGTTTTGAGGGAGTTCAACTTTGATGGAAACACGGTCGCCGGCAATTGAGTGGATTGTGTTTTCTTTGCTTGTTTTTTGTGCATCCTGGTGCTGAGCAGCTTTAGGTGCCAACATCTGCTGAACCCCGGTTTGCTGCAATTGTATTGCTGTTACCGCTGCCAGTCGCTGATCGTTGCCTTCAACTCTCATGTCAGTCACCTCCCGACGCTGTGAATACGCAAGCGGGGAGAGGTTGCCCTCTCCCCGCTCAGGTTTAATAATTCGCCATCTTCAGTTAGGACTAGAAGAGTCTGAGTACGGATTGGGCGGCCTGGGATGACAGGCTCAATGCGGTTGTACCCAGTGAGTTACGGGTATTCAACATCAGCATGTTAGCGCCTTCCTTATTCATGTCGGCAAGTGTCAGGTTGTCAGAACCGGTTTGTAATGTACTGATCATCGAATCAGTAAAAGTCTGACGGGTAGTGATGATGTTCAGGTTGCCGGCCAGGTTTTTGGATTGGGTACGCAGTTCATCAGTCGAGGCTTTGAGCTGTGCCTGAGCACCGGTAATGTCGGATGAAGTCGCCCATACAGCTGAAGCTCCATCGATACTCAGACCTGCCGCTGTACCGGTGAATGCTGTTACTGTCAGTTTTGCAGTAGCATCTTCGTTAAAGTTAACTGTCAGGTTCTGGCCTTTCAGAAGGTTGGTACCACGGTAACTGGAGTCACTGGCCAGTGAGTCGATCTGGCTACGCAACGTGTCGTACTGCACAGAGAAAGCGGAACGGTCAGTAGTGCTGGAAGTACCCAGTGCAGCCTCGGCCAAACCTTTGGCAGCTTCAACAAGAGAAGTTATTGCGGAGATACCGGCATCAGCAGCCTTGATGTTCTGGATGCCTTCACCCATGGCGTCTTTACGTGCGCTGAAGTCGCTGGCACGGTTGAGTGCAGCCTGTGATGCAAAGAAGTTGGTCGGATTGTCGAGAGCGCTGTTAACCTGTTTACCGGTAGAAAGACGCTCCTGAGTAGCAGCGATACTTTTGGAGGTATTCTGAAGCTGAAGCAGGTTGTTCCTCATTCCTGATGTCAATGATACGTCTGAGAGTGCCATGGTGTTTCTCCTTTTCTAGGGTTTTGATGGCCTTCTGGCCATTTAGTAATGCGTTACCTACTATATCGGAAGTACCGTTACAAACTTTAATTTTTTTTTGATCTCTGCAATTCCATAAGCTCCGCAGCGACTTCTCTCACTACGCCATCCCAATCTCCGGGACTCTGCTGACGGAAAAGTTGTACCGTTGAGTACCATGGACTGTCATCACGATCAAGAAGCCAGCGCCAATCAGGCGAATACTTAAGCATTACCCAGGTAGCTGCTCCCAGCGCTCCAGCGAGGTGCGCTACAGCCGTATCAATGGTAATGACCAAATCCAGATTGGCAATAATTGCGGCTGTATCGCCAAAATCACTGAGCTGTGCTCCCACATCGATGACACTCCCGGAAAAAGCAGAGAGTTGCCGGGCGTCACTGCCAACCTGGAGACTGTAAAAGCTTATCTCCGGAATATTCAGCAATGGCTTCAGATCAACAAGCTGCATAGAACGGTTGGCATTAAGACTGTATTTGTTCCCTCCCCACACAAGCCCGACCTTCATCAGAGATTTATCAGAGGCCAAACGCTCTTTCCAAAAAGCTGCGTGACGGGATTCTGCTCTCAGGTAGCCACTGGCGCCGGGAATATCAGTAAGCCGTGTGCCAAATAACAGCGGAAGACTGGCAAGAGGAATCTGTACCGAGACGGGCGGCAGCGACTCACCGCGGGCAATGATGGCAGCACCGTCAATGCCGACCAGAGCTTTTTTAACCGACTCGTTCTGACATTCAAAAACAACTGGTCCACCTGCACCGCTCAACAGGGGAAGATATCTCACGAACTGAAAGGTATCGCCGAAGCCTTGCTCAGACTGGACCAAAAGCCCACGACCGTTAAGAGGCTCCCCTTCCCAGCGCGGAAGACTCATATTGTAGAGCCGAGTTGGTATTCTGGTGACAAAGCGGGCCTCATAGTCGTGCCATGCCTGGGGAAGCTCCCCACACGCCAGGCGGGCCATTGCTCTATTAAACAGGACCTGCCCATTACCTGGATCAAGAGAGAGCGCATAATTAAAGATTTCAATTGCTTCGTGCGGCAGGGCCTTGGAGCGAATAACCGTCCCAAGATTATTGAGGGCCGAAACTCTTTTCGGGTCAGCCTCAAGTACCTTACGAAAGCAGTCCTCTGCCCGATCAAGCTGATCCAGCTCATGCAGAACTGTCCCAAGTGATTCAAGTGCCCGCACATGATCCGGCTGGGTTGCGAGTACCACCGTAAAACAGTCGACGGCATCGCTAAAACGCCCGACTTCGGAATACATGTTTCCCAAAGCACAGCGGCTTTCAACGCCGCCAGGCTCAAGTGCGACAACTTTCTCAAAGCACAAAGCCGCTTCTGCAAAAGAGTCCCGTGATATGTACATCATGGCCAGACTTTTCCATGCCTCAAGAAATTCCGGCTGCTGAGCAGTGACCTGTTGCAGGATTTCCAGGGCTCCGCCTTCATCACCTGCCCGGTGGAGAGAGTTTGCCAGATTGTAGCGAGCTACCGACAGCTGCGGATTAAGGGAAATCGCCTTATAATAATGCGCTACCGCCTCCTGATACCTTCCCTGACCATCCAACACGGTCGCAAGACAATTATACAACTCCGCATCGAGAGGTGCCGTGCGAAGAAGCTCCCGGAACCCTGCCTCGGCACCGGAGAGATCACCACCAGAGAACAACGCCTCAGCTTCTTCACGCCGCGGGCCGACAGTTGAATACGATAAAACCGTGCCTGAACCGGCGGACAAGCGCACTGCAATTGCATGGAATTGCAGTGCAGCTTCCTGCCATGAGAAGCGGCGCATATCACTGGCGGCCTGAATGGCCTTGCTGGTACGCAATACTTTTTGCTGGTATGCCTGTTCCAGCACATCCACCGCTTCATCAACCGAAGCTTCAAACCAGATGCCGCTTTTACGGGAGTTTAGCTCCACCAGACCAGGCGTATAATCGCTGAGACAGAAAGCATTTTCTCTGGTAATTACATCTGCGTGCCCCGTCCGGTTCGACGCGATGACCGTACGACCACACGCCATATATTCGCACATGACCATGTTGTTGCCACCTTCACAACGGTTGGGGAAGAAACCAATGTCACTTTCGCCATAAATGCGATTCATAGTACGGTTATCCATGGCAGGATACAAAATGACACGGGCGGGATCGATACCATTGCGAGACAAGGTCTCCCGGTACAGAGCATCGGGCTCTTCTTCTTGATAATTGAATTCAATCAGCGCGCTCTGTTCCATTGTTCTGATAGAATTGGGCCACTGGTTGTGCCAGGAGCAGGCCAGCCAGACATCAGGATGTTTATCCATAAAGCGTCGCATAGCCGCGATAACAATGTCCTGGCCTTTACGAAACTCGAACTTGCCACCTGAAAAAACAATGAATCTGCCATCATCAACTCGCGCCGGCTGCGGAAAAAACAGGTTTTGATCCACCCCCTGCAAAATGGTTGTGGTACGATCCATCCCTGCTATGCGCAGGTGGTATTCACACCAGTGCGATCCGGCGACAATATGATCCCAACGCTTTGCTGCCTGCGGAATAAAGTGATAGGCCATGATTTCATGCTCGAAAAAGCAGTATCCAATATTAATCCGGTCCCAGTCAAAACTGCTGAACGGAGAAAAGTCGTGCCCCGCTATACAGTGCAGGGTAACTCCGTCAATCGGCGGCAGCTTGGCAATTTCGTCAGCCAGATACGTCCCGGCAATTCCCCAGCCATGAGCCGTCCCTTTGGGCATAGAAACTTTCATGATTCACGCCTTTGTTTTCGACAGCAGAACGCCCAATATTCATCAGGCCCTGCAATGACATCGAATTTATACGACAGTTCGAGGACTATCTCAAAACCAGCGCGTTGCAGGAGCGATTCCCATGACGATTTGGTCAGCACGCTATAATGGTTGGGGTTTTGCTCATGATGACACGACGTATCCGGGGCAGGTACTTCCAGATAAAGGTACCCCCCCCCTCTGATCACCCGCTGAAAACCATCCAAAGTGAACAGGGGAAATATACTGTGCTCTGCCACATGACGTGCCCACACCAGATCGAATGTTTCAGCCTCAAATTCAAGAAACGACTGATCCATGCGCGCGACGGTAAATCCTTGTTTTCTGCACGCTTCCACATCTTCATCCGACAGGGTAACCCCCACCGGGAAAAAGCCCTTCCGGCTGAAGTATTCAAGTGCCGGTCCCTGGCCGCAACCGACATCCAATATGCGGGCACCGGGACGAAGTGGACAGGTTTCCAGAAATGTATCAACTGACTTGGTAGTAATATACGAGTGCAATTCCGAGGGTTTTTCTGCATAGACCTGCCGGGATATACGATCAAGAAAATCCATCAGACGATTGATATGGTTGCTGCCCTTAGATTCCATAAGTGTCTCCATCCCCTGCCTGACTGGCAGCGTACATTAATCGACATGCCTCTTCAACATCCCGGGTCACACCGGGAGCATCCATCAACGGAGAGGTCGCCATCATGTGGCGCAACTCCTCACGTAATTTAAGCAGCCGCCCGGAATCATTGGCCAACGCAACGGCCAATGCAACGTAATCGTCAGGCGTCTCTGCGATCAGCTCGATCAGACCAACACTTGACAGCAATGACACTCCAACGCGTGACAGATGGGTCCTGCCCGCAAGTGTCACCACCGGCACTCCCATCCAGAGTGATTCGCATGTGGTCGTGGTACCATGGTAGGGATACGTGTCGAGTGCTATATCGATATGTGCATATTGCGCAAGATGTTGTAAAGAATCAGCAGCATGAGGACACATGACAATTCGTTCCGGAGCAATGCCATACTGTGCAAGCCGGGTCCGGAAAGAATTTTGCAGCGTACCTTCTCCCGTAGTGGCGCTTTTCAGGTACAATTGTGAACCGGGAACACCTTTCAGTATTTCAGCCCACAAATCGATGACAGCATCCGTTACCTTGGCAAAATTATTGAAACTGCCGAATGTCACCGCACCCTTAGTCAGAAATGGTGCCGACGCAACAGGGGGGAACTCCATCGGCGGCAGATAGCAGCAAAAAACACGGGGCAGCCGCCACACCTTTTCACTATAGAGATGGTCCGTCATGCCCGAAGGATCGCATAGATAGTCGGAAAGGTAATAATCGACCTGGGACATCCCGGTGGAATGCGGATAACCCAGCCAGGTCACCTGAAGCGGGGCCGGCCTCAGGGCGCATACATCGAGCCGGTTTCCAGCAGTATGCCCCGACAGATCGATCAGAATGTCAATGCCATCAGCTTCAATCTGATGTGCTACATTTTCTGCAGACAGGCCAAAAATTTCCCGCCACCGGACATCCAGCGCCTTCAGGCGTACGGTAGTCTGATCCGGTACAATCCTGTTGGAATAGCAATAAATACTGAAGTTGTTTCGATCATGATGAAGCAGAACAGGCTCCAGAAAAAAAGCGACTGAATGTGTGCAAAAATCTCCGGAAAGATAGCCCACACGCAAGGGAGCATGCCGGACGCTGTGAGCACGCAGATTGACCGGCTTTACAGGGGCTGGATAGAGCCTTCCGGCGATACGGACATGTTCACGGGCGGTCTCTTCGGGAGTAATGTTGTCAGGATAGCACATGAAGTAAAGAAGGTTGTCAGCCGCCTGCCTGCTGTCCGGCAACAGCTCAAAAGCCCTTTTGAAGTGTTCCAACGCTTCCGCAAGTCGCCCCTGCAGCCGGTAAATCCGGGCAATATCTGTATAGGCGGTATCGTTTTCCGGATCAAGCTCAATAGCCCGTTTCAGATATATCTCTGCTTCCTCAAATCGCCTGTTCTTTACGAGGAGGCTGCCAAGGCCGGTAAGTGCCTCACCGTATTCCGGCAGCAGCCGTAATGCTTCCTGGTACGCAAGGCACGCCTCACTGTCTCGCCCCAGCTCCGCCAGAGCGACCCCTTTCCAACGATGCAGCACAGACAGCAGGGGCTGGATGCTGATAAGGGAATCAAATATATCCACTGCCTCGACACTACGGCCGACATGAAAATACTCCACCCCCAGCCCGAAAAGCACTTCCATTTGATCAGGAATAAGGCTCCGGACCTTTTCAAGACACGAAATAGCGGCAGTATGGTCTCCCAACGCACTGCAGACGTACCCCAGATGCGAAAGCCCCTCCACATGCTCCGGAGCGAGCCTGAGAACTTCATTAAGCTGTTCCCGGGCTTCCTGTAAACAGCCTTTTTCATACAGAAGCGCCGCGCTTCGCATCAGTTTATCAACAATTTTCATGCAAATCCAGTCCACAGAGCCCGGTTAACGTGCTTCGGATGAGACCCTTCACCGTTATCACTTCTGGCCATGTACAAAGCCACGGCACTGAGACAGGTTACCCGGTTCAGTCGTCAACTTCCAGCCTTCTGCTTTACTAAAGCCTGCCGCCCTCACCATATATCCCAGACAGGACAGAGTTGGTGACCACCAGTTCGTCTCGTTTTCACCATATTGGTTCTGTGGGTAGAACTCCATTACCATCTGTTCCGGATACCCATGACCTAAACCGCCGCGATAAGAGCTGTAATCGTCAAGGATGGCAGATTCAACAAAAATTTCATCCAGACAGACCGCTGACAGACAGTCAAGGGCCAGTAGGGGATGACGCAAGTGATAGAGGGTTCCAAAGAAGAAAACGACATCAAATTTTCCGAAAGTTTCTTCACGAAGATCATAAACCGACATATCGAAGCGGGAACACTGAGCTTCGCTGTAGCCAAGAATTTCACGACAGGCATCGAAGGTCTGCCATGCCCGACGGCTCTCCTTCGGCAAGCTCCCCAGATAGTCGGAAAAGTCGTCAATTGCCACCACCTGCGCGGCCCCGCGCTTCAGGGCCTCAAAAGTCCAGAAGCCATCCCAGGCACCTACATCCAATACCCGTTTCCCCGTCAGGTCAACAGGTATCCGGTAGGCATCCTTGTCAAGGGGGGCCCAGCCGGGAGTGGTGATTCCATAGGGCAATTCGATTTTGTGATACCAGAACGGGAATTGGCTGATTTTTTGTTGTATGCTTTCTGGTGTCATCCGTTCTCTCCAATTTATATAAAAGTGTCAGTGCGGTGAAATGTTACAGCTCAAGAAATTGCCGGCAAAGTGTTGATTGGTGTCTCTCATCGTAAACTTCAAAGCAACGGTATGTTACATCAGGACTGCCATAAATATAACTCAGAACACCCGTTTTCAGGAGTTTTTCCGAAGGCAGAGCCGCTAAAGTGAGTATATCCGGAATAAAGACAGCATCACTCCACATGTGCTGCGTAGCAAAATTGGCATTGTCACCGATTACTACCGGCCGGAGCGTCCGGCCGGCCAAACCCAGGAATTTGTGAAACATAAATCCCTGAGTTGTCAGAAAAGCACATACATCACCAAACAACGGCTGTTTATAGTACAACGGGATAAACTCTACTTCCGTAACAATGGTCACAACATTTTCAAGCGCACTCGTGCCGCCTTTAAACACATCCAGCTCAGCGCCCTGAATATCTATTTTCACAAAATCCACGTCATTGATACCGTGTTGTGCGAGGAAATAATCCAGGCTGACCGTATCCATGGACGTAACCGACTCCAACATTGCCACTTCAAGGTTGTTATATTGACGAAGCAGCTCTTCCTGAGGTTTGAACAAGGAACAGCACATCTGCTCTTGTGTTTTGAAGAGCAGACGACGTTCCTCTGACCGCCCCAAGGCTACCGGAAAATAGCTGATTCCCGTTGGAGCTTTCCGGTTTAGTTCTTCACAGAGTTTTTCTTCAAGCTCAAAGGCGATAATCCGTGACCCCGGAAAAAACTCTACAAGCCGATGAAATGTTTCCCCGGCACCTTCAAGCGGCAATGCGCCAATTTCCAGTACAGTGAAAGTCAGTGCCGGGTGAGTCGCGTTAACTGCGTGAGCTAAAGATTGCAATTTAATTTCATTCATACCTTCCATCCTTTTTTTGCGGCTCGTTGTATGTAACCCCATGCCCGGCAGACGATCTGAGCATATCCTTGAAAGCAGCCTCCAGATCAGAGACAAACCCGACAGCATCCAGTAACGCCGATACTTGCATTTGTGAACGAAGCGTTTGTCGATACCGAGCGATCCGATGGCGGTCACGCGCCAATGCGACAGCAGTATCAATGTATTCCGTTCGGCTGGCTGCGATCAGTTCCGGTATACCGACGGCAGAAAGGATCGTAGTTCCCACCCGGGACACATGACTGGCACCCGAGAGAGAGATAACCGGAACCCCCATCCAGAGCGCTTCACACGTCGTAGTGGTACCATGGTAGGGGTACGTATCAAGAGCAATATGGCAGGTTCCATACAGTTCCAGATGTTCCTGCTTGGTAGCGGTAAATCCCCGTACTCCGATACGATCTGGATCGATTCCATGCTCCTTGAACCGGGACCAGACCCTCATGCACACTGAAAAGTCAGCCAGAAAGGCTGATTTCAGGAGGATTCGCGACCCGGGAAGCGTTTTTAAAATATCAGCCCATATTGAAATCAGTGTTTCTGACACTTTTGACAAATTATTGAAACAGCAGAATGTGACAGGACCATCGGGAGGGTGGATCGGTGGACTGTCCGTTCCGGGGACATAGCAGAGAAAGGTACGCGGCAGGCGAATCAGTTTTTCAGTATAGAGATGTTCGGTCATGCCCGGAGGGTCTGCCACTGCGTCAGTAACGCGGAAATCTATCTGCGGCAGTCCGGTGGTATTTGGATACCCGAGCCACGAACACTGAACCGGTGCCGGCTTGAGGATAAACGTTCCTAACCGGTGTCCTTCAGTAAAACCGCTGAGATCGATGAGAATATCGATACCGTCCATGCGGATCTGATCCGCCAGTTCCTGATCAGACAGACCAACTGTTGAACGCCAGATACCACCTAGTTCCTGTAATTGTGCCGTTGTCGCATCCGGGTTTACTACCTGGGCATAACAAAAAACGTCAAACTGATTTCGATCGTAATGACGCAGCACCGGCTCAAAGAAAGTCGCTACCGGATGATTTTTGAAATCCGCAGAGACATAGCCGATACGGATCCGTTTGCGGCTTATAACCTGCCCAGTCGGCAGTACCGTTCCGGCAGAATAGACAGCGGCAGACCAGCGTTTATGTTCTTCAAATACTTTCCGGGGGTCTTGCTCGTAATAATTCAGCGAGAACAGCAGTATATCAACTGCCGATCGCGAAGCGGGCCCAAGCTCGAGGGCTCTGTAAACCATTGCCAGCCCGCGGGAATCTCCGCAGAGCCGGTACGCACGTCCCAGGTTGGAACATGCATCGACATACTCCGGCTTCAACTCGAGGGCTTGCTGATAATGGCGGACAGCTTCATCCAGGCGAAACAACTGCAGGCACAGATTTGCCAGATTATTGTGGAACTCGGCAGAATCAGGCTTCAGCTCTACCGCTTTGAGCAGAGCAGCATACGCGTCCTGATGCTCACCCAGTTCAATTCTGCATAAGCCGAAATTGTTATAAGCCCATGCATTGGAATCATCAGAAATAATCGCTTTTGAGAACGCATCGTTAGCAGTATGGAACAGCCCTTTCTGAGCCAAAAAACAGCCAATCCGGAACAAAACATTCCCATGTTCCGGTAAGTCCGGTAAAAAATCGTCCAGACTCTCCCGCGCGTCTTCATACCTCGCGGCATCAATAAGTGTGACCGATCGCTGAAAACGCAACTCGGAACTGTCGGGAAATAGTGAGATAACTTCTTCCAGCATTGCAAGGGCCTGATCAACATACCCTTGCTTTTTAAAATTCTCAGCCTTTTCTATTGTGATTTTGATGAAGCGATCATTCATCTACAAGTCCAAGTTAAAATGCAGGTTTTGTCTTTGGCGGATTAACTTTAACGCTAAATTGCACCTCACAACGATTCGTTACCAAGTGAGAAATCAGTGTTGACTCTGCCGTTGCATAGAACTCTTCCGGATTATCCTCCGCTCCAAAGATTGCAGGAAGATCCACCTCAGCAAATTTTCCAAAGAAAAGTGCGGTCATATCTGAGTTGGTTTTTTTCATGAACCTGAATTTGAGCCCCGATTTCCTCAGGTAGAGCTGAATAAGGCGCAGGGCTTTGTACACAAGTGTGCTGTCATGAAATACCACGATGGCATCAGGGTTCATCATGGGCAGTAACCAGAGAAAGTCCCTGAAACACGCAAAATCTGTGTGTTCTCCATCAATAAAGCCCAAATCAAATGTTTGAGCCGGTGACCCCATGGCATCGACAGAACCATCAAAGGTCTTGAGCTTGTCTGTACTGATGCCACATACCTGCAGTTTGTCAATCATAGTTTGATTCGTAATCCCGGCATAATCAAAATTTGCACCGCGTTCGTCAGGTAGCTGTCGTTCACGTTCGTCAATAGAGAGAACCAACGTACATAAAGGGTCCATAAGAAAGGGGGTAAGACTGCCGCCTAAATACGAGCCAACTTCCACATATGAATAATTCTGCTTCAACTCAGACACCAACGCCCTGGATGCCAATAAAAACGCCTTGTCGGACGGGCCTGATTGGGACTCAATAGGGAAATACTTCAACAGGTCGTGTAATTCTATGTTTTCGCTCATAATTCTCCTTTTATCTGATTTTGATAGTTAGGTAGAAAATACTGACAGGCTCGAACTTTGCCTCTAAAATTCGATGCCAACCTCAAAAGAAACCGCTGCAACATTTCCTGTAAACTTAGTTCAATACATGCCGTCAAGCGTCCCAGGCATCCTGTAGACACTATCGTAGTACACCGGATACCCCCAATGTTCAATGCAGCTACGGTAATGCTCGCACGCACTAACATAGTCCTGGCTGTTGAAGTGCCGGTGCCCTCCATTGATGCAGTCCAACAGTAATTTTGAATCCAGATTGTCTGTTTTAAGCTTGAAGTTTATTGTCTGTTGATAATAGGTGCATGCTGCCAAGAAGTCGTTACGCTTGTATAACTGATTTGCAACCAGACATGCCTGGCCTGCATTGCGTGGTTCTTGCGGTAAGAATTCACCGGACCACGGTGTAAGATCCACATATTTGCGATAAATAGCCTGAAGATCGAAGTCATAATATTTGTGCCATGGTTTGAGCGACCCTGCAAAATGGAGAATACGGCTCGGGTATTGTTTTAATATCCCAAGATCCGGATAAGGGGCCGGATTTAAATTCCACTTCAGATCAATTTTCGCTTTCCTTTCCCGAAGAATAACATTAATTGCATCCTGTTCCAGCATTACCGCCTTTTGTGGATTTTCAACAAGCCAATCCAGGCATTTTTCCATGATATTGTTAGCACGCCAGTAGCTAAGGTTGAGCAGCAATATGCCGGCATTTATATAAAAATCAGGATGCAACCCAAGGCGATTGGCATCAGGAGAATTTTCCTGATCAACACCTGCACAACCACAGGTGGCGATGTCTGTATCCCAGAGCTCCCTGAGATCCGCTTCAACAACCAAGTCACAATCCAGGTAAATAAATTTGTCAACATCAGAAAAAATCTCCGGCAATAGTAACCGGTAGTATGTAGCGCGGGAAATATGGAGATGCTCCCTGAATCCTGAAATACGCTCGTCTTCAGCCTGACTGAAGACCATGTCGCCCCCGAACGTTTGTCCGATACTTTCAAGTTTCATCAGATCACATGGATCGAGTGGTGGCGAAACGATAAAAACCTTCAGCTTTTTAGCCTCATTATGCATAAAAAGTGAAGCTAACGTCGCTCCCAATTGCTGGACATATGAGGTATCTATACAAAAGACAACATTGATTTTATCTGGCATTAGTAACCTCATAATAAGAGTTTATCGAAAATCAATGACAGCTACGGTGATTACTTTATAGATTAAGTATCGATACACTCGCAAGAAATTATGTAACGGACCGGTTAATTCAACTCTGCCGCAGGAAAGACTTCCACAAAGACTCAACTGAAACACCGTCGATATTTAACTCTGATCGGACCAGCGAGTCAGAGCATTTTCAACTTGGTCAGCCATCTTGCGCCACGTAAACCCATTGGCACGCAACAGACCGTCATGTATGAGCTTATTCCGTGTATCATTGGTCAGCACCGATACGAGCGCATCTTTCATCACCCCGGAATCATCCGGATCAACATAAATAGCCGCATCACCTGCAACCTCACCAATGGAGCTGTTGTTGCACGTAATAACCGGACAGGAGCACGCCATGGCCTCAAGAACGGGCAACCCGAAACCTTCGTAACGGGAAGGATATACCAGCGCCGTAGCACCAGCATAGGCACATTGCAGATCGTCGTCAGAAAGAATGAGTAAATGTACCGTGGCATCGCCGACGAAGTCCTGATATTCCGGCTCCAACGTCGGATGGGAGTTCGTGCACACAATAGAATATTCGCTACGCTGCTTCCCTAATTGTGCAAATGCCTGAAAAAAAAGTTGTGCATTCTTATAGCCGCTTTTTACGCCGGAGATCAGGAAGTATGGCCGGTCAATGCCATACCTCTGTTTGAAACTGCTCACCTGTTCAGCTGACGGCGTACGGAAGTTTGTGCCGCAATAGGCTGTCACCACCTGATCCGGAGAAGTCTTCGGGAAAAACCGCATCAGATCGTTGGCCGTAGAATTGGAAATAGCCAGATAGTTCCGGCAATACCGGATGGCATTATGTTTTTCCTGCCATTGCTCGCTGCTGAGATCGAAACCCATCACCTCCGGAATCATGTCGGGAACCATCAGGGCGGAGCGTGTGGTAAGCGGTGTCGTGTAATAGGTTGATGTGAATAATGCAATTTTTTCACGATCACAGATATCCTGCAGCATTTTACGATCTGCCTGACGATCTGCATAGTTATGCTGCGGGGCATCCACGTAGCTGATGCCGGCAAAGCGCGGCGCCGTCCTGGCGCGATCAATAACTACCAGAAATTCGCCGAAACCGTTGGCCGACCATTCCGCCAGGAGGTTCTTCCATAGTCGGGAAATACCTGTGGCGAAACGGAAGAAGACGCCATCGATAGCGATCCGCAAGCCGGAACTGCGCAGCCGCGCCAGCGCCGTCATTCTCTGGTTGTCGATCCCTGCAAATTCGAACGGGCCTTTTGCCCACATATGAAAGGTTTCAGTGCCGACACTGCCGGTACTTCTGCTCCATTCACCTAATTCAGCGCGTGCTTTTTCGGACAGCGGGAATCGTGCCATGAGAAAGTAGCCGCCCAGGATGTACGCATACCATCCCTTTTTGGAGGCGATGTGGGCAATCGCTGCAGCCGAGTGGAAGAAGATGTGTTGGCCCGACTCAGAAGACAGATAGGTCCAGTCAGCACCCTGTCCACTATAAATCCCTGTTGTTCCAAGAATATAATCCGGACCTGTCGCAAAAATCGTATCCCATTCGCTGGCCGGATTCACAAAATGCTCCGCACACTCGAAAATAGTCACCAACTTCACCGGCCGGTCAAACGTATCCCAACTGTAGCCCGCACAAAATTCGCCGCTTCCATACTTGTCGTATGTGTAATAGTTGTAGCCAATATCGCGCATCAACCGGGCAAACAGTCCAGTCCCTCCACCGAAATCCGCACAGCGGTCTGCAGAGTTTACTCCCAATACTTCAAACATTCGTCGCAGAAGCAGGAAGTTTGCAAGAGTACGTGAGGCTTTCCCCGTGTCGAACTGCTCCGCCTTGTGTGCATAGGCTTCATCCAGCCAATAGGGCAATTCAGTCTGTAACGACCCGCAACCGCTGCATTTAAAATAGGTAACCGCGTGCTTGAACAACACGTTACGGGAAAATACTGCCTCCGTCGGGGAGTTGCACAGCCTGCATCCGGGCTTGCTTTCGCGCTCTCTGTTATGCAGAAACATGTTTTCACATCGGATATCTTTTTCGCCAAGAAGGAACACAAATCCTGGTTGCCAGCGACGCATGCCCGTAATAGCAACTGATACGTTAGATTCCCTGTTACCGATGAAGTAATCACATTTAAGCGCCAGCAGAGCATCCAGCAAGACTTCTTCGCCAATAGTTATTCCGTTATGGCCGCTCAAGTGTACCCCGACATTGGACGCCGTGCGAGACGCCTGGGTACACAGTAATCTGTCGCCATAGCGTTTCTCAAAGGTCTCGATCATCGGCAAAGAGTCTGTAAGCAGGAAGACGCCGATTGCCGGATTCAGTTCTACGATTCGATCTATGAATTCGAAATATTTGGCATTTGTTCGAGCAAGGTGCGGTGACTCGTGGATCTTGTCAGAGCCGCGAACATGCACTCCTACCCAGGCCCGTCCCCGCATATGCTGATCCCAGAATGCATCGACTTTCGAGCCCATGCTGTCGGCCGGTTTCAGATATTTCCGGAATATTTCGGCATACAACTCCTCATCCGACATGCCGGCATATTTTGAGTTTGAGCCTATCCATGGGGTAATTGACCCGATCGTGGAAAAAAAATCGCTGACGACAACTGTATCCGGACGGTCGAACAAGTATTGTGCCGCCAGCCGTGAACCGGCACCATCCCACTTGTTGAGATTTTCTTCGTATATATTGTCCCATGACCACTTTGCCGGATATATTGTTGCCGACCGCGGAATATCTTCTAATTGTACGGATGAAATTTCCTGAAAGAAATGGCTGAATGCATTGATATCCGAGTCGTTGCGAAAAAGACAGTTGCTTCCCCACAGAATAATCGGCGTACGTTGAGTCAGCTCGGCTAACAACAGCTGACTCAACAGGTGATGGACTTCGCTCCAGAAGCCGTATCCCCATGCTTTGATAAGGATGAACCTGTCGGAATGCTCATCCGGCGCAAATGAACATTCTGACAGTACGAATGACTCGGAAATACCGTACTGGCGGCGTAAATCCTCCAGCAATCCAGCGGCATCGGAATTGTTAGCGTCGAGTGCGAGGCATTGCCGGGCATAGAGTTCAGCCTGTGGCAGATTACCTTGACGCAACAAGTCCTGCGCCGTTCTCAGGTTGGCCTCGCATTGACCAGTCACCATACTTACAGACTGCTGATCTGCCGAAACCATGTCGACTTTGGCCAATACAATTGAAGTTTCAGCCTGCTGAGGGACGATATCACTCCAGTCTCGTCCGATAAGATTTGAGAACACCTTTTCGATAGAGCGGGTAAAGGATGTGCCGAGGAATGAATGGCCATGCAGTTCTGCCGGTGAAAGGCGTTTTTTGATATCCTGTAATCGTTCAGAATCGTGGGCCAGGCCGTTGGCCAGCTCAAAGTACCTATCAATTGAATTCGTGACCAGCTCAGGAAAACCAAGCGTTTCCAGCAGGCTTGCAGCGACTCTGGAAGGAAAGGAGTTTCCTTTATAAGTAATCACAGGCAAGCCGACCAATAGCGCATCAGCAGCAGTGGTGTGGGCGTTATAGGGCCAGGTGTCGAGAAAAAGATCTGCGACACGGTAGCGAGCAAGATGGTCCTCAACCATGGGTACTCGTGTGGCGAAGACCAGACGCTCCGGATTGATGTTATGTTCTTGCGCTGCCTGTCGCAGATTTTTTTGTGACACCTCGTTGCGTGATACCAACCAGAGCACACTGCCCGGGTTGGACTCAAGCAGCCGCATCCAGACAGCAAATATTCTGGGATGGATTTTGTAGTCATGGCTGAACGCACAGAACACAAAACCATGTTCAGGCAAACCGTAGGAACTGCGGGGCTGAGGTTCTGACACTTCGATGCCGGACGCGATAGGCAGGTAGCAATGGTCGAGATACGCCGCTTTCTCTGCGTAGAAAGCCTGATGATCCTCGGGAATTACGGTGCGATCGGCCAGGATATAATCGTAGCATTCAAGACCCAGTGTTCCAGGGTAACCAAGATAATTGATCTGAATCGGGGCTGGTCGATTCAGGAATATCTCCGTCTTTGCGTCCGAGGTATAACCTGCCAGATCAACGGCAATATCAACCTCCATTTGACGCATGAGCTCGGCAATCTGGAGGGGGTGCATATCCTTGGCATCAATAAAATGGTCAAATGCTGTTATCATTCGCGCGCGGATACGGCTGCCGTCATCTACTCCGATTGAAATGGCTATAGTTTCGAAACGTGATTTGTCATGTGCTTCAAATACTCCCGCCATCAGATGACCGACAGGATGTTCACGTAGATCCGGCGAAACATAGGCAATCCGAATACGGGAATGGTGGTAGCGTTCTCCGTTCCATAACGGGGCTGGACGACTCGGGTGTTGTCCCTGTGCAAATATTTTGGCGCAGAGAAAGTGATCACTGGCCGAGTCGGATAATGCCATGTACCCCAGCGTCTTACAGACCTTTTTGCCCTCATGAATCCCGGAAGTGATCTGCCCGGTTGTCTCCTCAAGATCTGTCCAGTCACACATATGCATACGTTCGTAGCAAAGTAACCCCAATCCATACGGATAGTTCGGATTTTTCCGCAGAAGACGCTCGAAGATCGCCACGGCCTGTGGTCCCTGTTTAAATTCCGTCAACAATATTCCGTAGTTACTAAGGGCAGTTTCATATTCCGGGTCAATTTCCAAAACCGTGTGAAAGCGTTTAAGGGCATCGTGATGCCGCCGCATATCACGCAGCAGAGCGCCACTATTTACCAATACTTCCAGAAATTTTGGATTTATAACAAGAGCCCGGTCGTAGCTGGCGAGCGCCTCTTCTCTTCTATGCAGTGCCTGTAATACCGAGGCATGGGCAAACAAGAGTTGGGCAAAGCCCGGATTTGCGTCTACGCCGGTAGTCGTATACTGCAGAGCTTCCTCATGCCGCCCGGAATTAAGAAGAATAACCGACAGCGAATACAAAGCGACCTCGTTGGTTGGAGCTACCTGGAGAATCTGCCTGAACAGGGCTTCGGCTTCGGACACCTTCCCCTCTTGCTGCAATTCGATAGCCGTGACAAGCGGATTGCTTTGAGGGACTTTGACAGCACCGGGCTTGTTCACTTTTCTTCGTTTCATAAATGATACTCCATTTTGTACGTCCCTCATTCAACTCACGGTACGTGGTGAAATTCTCCAGACACAAGCAGCCGCTGCGCAGAATAAGCGACTTTGATAAAAAGTTCAAGAATCTTGGCCCATGTGCACAGGGATACGTACGTTCTCAAAAACATTTTAATAAAAAAAACGCCGGTCCCCAAAAAAGGACCGGCGTCAATTCACATTATAATTTGCATATTATCCAATCAATACATCTTTAACCGTTGTTGTAACCGACCCCTGGATCAAGATCTCGGCACTGCCGTTATGGTAGACATGAGATTCAACTCCATTAACAAGCATACTGCCGACGTCTTTCCAATCCCCATGGTTGCCAACCATTTCGACACTGCCGCTGGCATCACCGGTGACGATCATCTGAAGATGATCTGTTCCGGCAAGAACATTTGTGTGTACTTCAACATGTCCACTAAACAGGACATCATCAATACCTTGTGATAACAAGTGTGGCTTGGCTATGGACTGCAGCTGCTGATTGGTAAACGCATCGTCCTTGCCAAGGTTATGAAGGGCCGCAATATCATCCGGAGTCAGAGCCTTAACCTGAGCATCCGATAAAGCCGTAATATCGGCTGTAGTCAGGGCCGATATCTGACCAGCCGACATGGCATGAATCTGGTCCGTTGTCAGCGTATGAACCTGTTCTACTGTCAGTGAAGCAATCTGTGCTGTTGATAGTGCTGCAACATCTGCCGCGGCGCCCTTCTGGAACCAGACGTCAGCCATCTGATGCTCTGTGCCGTCTGTAGAAGTGTAGGTAGAATCCAGGAACACCCAGTTGCCATTGTTATTGACTGCCGTCTGTGTGGCGCCCAGATTCAGCTGAGCTATATCGAGTGACTGCAGTGAATGCAGCTCGCTTGCCTGGGAAACGCCATCATGGTTTCCGTCAATCCAGACCTTCAGCTCACTGAAATTGGTGTCTTTCATATTGATAACACCATCATGATTCGTATCCATTGCACGCAACGCATCGAAACCGTCTTTTGCGTGTGCACCTGATGCCAACTTGGTTGCCGTTCCGAACAGCTCACTGCCGTCGTTTATGATACCATCGTGGTTTAAGTCCCTTACCAAAAGACCATCATTTCCAGCAATCCAGCCAATCTGATCCTTATGGCCACTGGCAGTAATATCAAAAGTAACCCCGTGGGCCATGTTCACTGTCTGTATGCCGTTCCCGTCAAGATCCAGCGCCAACGGAGTTACCAGTACCGCAGCCATCAGCTGATCAGTGGACATCGCGGCGAGTTGGACGGTGGTAAAGGCGTCATAGTTTAACGCATTGTTGATTGCAGCGAGGTCTTCCGTCTGCATGACATGTATCTGTGATGTTGTCAGAGCCGCAATATCAGCTCGCTCCATGGCGAAGTACTGCGAAGTCGTCATAGCAACGACCTGACTGTCGGTAAGTGCCTGAATCTGAGCGGTGGTCAGCGCCACAACCTGATTCGGAGTAAGGGCAACAATCTGGTCGTCAGTCAGAGCATGTATCTGATCCGTGGTCAGTACCGCAACCTGATGATCCGTAAAGGCCGCGATTTCGGAAGTCTGCATAATATGAATCTGATCCGTGGACATATGCACCAGATTTTCCGTGGTTAGTGCAATAATCTGATCTGTACTCAGGAAGCCGACCTGAGTAAGGGTCAAACCGTGTACCTGGTCCGTTGTCATGTGTGTGATGTCCGCTGTGCCGATGGCATTGATCTGCTGCTCACTTAATGCCGCGATCTGGTCTGTGTGCAGGGAGCTGAACTGAGTCGTGGTCAGGGCCGCAACATCCGTCACATTTATAGCCTGAATCTGGTCTGTTGACATATGCACCAGACTTTCCGTCGTCAAAGCTTTGATCTGATCAACATTCAGGGCCACAATTTGATCCGTAGTCAGTGCTGCTATCTGAAGTGAAGTCAGATTATGTACCTGTACCGTGGCCAGCACTTCGATATCTGTCACAGATATAGACTTAATCTGGGAGGTCGTCATTGCGGCAAAATCAACGGCTTCTATTGCCATTATCTGATCGGTGGTCAGTGCAGCTATTGAATCGGTCTGAATTGCCATAATCTGCGCGGATCCCAGGGCAACAATATTCTCTGTGCTCAGAGCTACGATCTGATCGGAACTCATCTTGGTGATATCAACCGTTTCCAGGGCAACCGCCTGAACCGTTGACAGCGCTGCGATGGCTGAGGTGCTCAGAGCATGGACCTGGGCGGTGGACAGCCCGGCAAGATCGTGGGTTTCCATGGCCTTGATCTGAGTCGAGGTCAGGGCAGCGATATTATCTGTGCTGAGGTTCGTGTACTGAGTCGTTGTAAGGTTCGCAATGCTCACTGGACTCAGGGCAACAAACTGAGTCGTCGTCATGGCATTGAGGTCGGCAGTCTCAAGGGCTACCGCCTGGGCAGTAGTCAGCGCCGCTATAGCTGAGGTGCTCAGTTCATGGACCTGGGCGGTGGACAGCCCCGCGAGATCATGGGTTTCCATGGCCTTGATCTGGGTCGAGGTCAGGGCAGCAATATTATCTGTACTGAGGTTCGTGTACTGCAGTGTCGTAAGGTTCGCAATGCTCGCCGTGCTCAGGGCAACAAACTGAGTCGTCGTCATGGCATTGAGGTCGGCTGTTTCAAGGGCTACCGCCTGGGCAGTGGTCAGCGCCGCTATGGCCGAGGTGCTCAGTTCATGGACCTGAGCGGTGGACAGCCCCGCGAGATCGTGGGTTTCCATGGCCTTGATCTGAGTCGAGGTCAGGGCAGCGATATTATCTGTACTGAGGTTCGTGTACTGCAACGTCGTAAGGTTCGCAATGCTCGCCGTGCTCAGGGCAACAAACTGGGCAGTGGTCATGGCGTTGAGATCGGCAGTCTCAAGGGCTACCGCCTGAGCAGTGGTCAGCGCCGCTATGGCTGAGGTGCTCAGCTCATGGACCTGAGCGGTGGACAGCCCCGCGAGATCGTGGGTTTCCATGGCCTTGATCTGGGTTGAGGTCAGGGCAGCGATATTATCTGTACTGAGGTTCGTGTACTGCAGCGTCGTAAGGTTCGCAATGCTCGCCGTGCTCAGAGCAACAAACTGAGTTGTCGTCATGGCGTTGAGGTCGGCCGTTTCAAGGGCAACCGCCTGAACCGTTGACAGTGCTGCGATGGCTGAGGTGCTCAGAGCATGGACCTGGGCGGTGGACAGCCCGGCGAGATCGTGGGTTTCCATGGCCTTGATCTGGGTAGCAGTCAAGGCGGCGATATTATCTGTACTGAGGTTCGTGTACTGCAGTGTCGTAAGGTTCGCAATATTCGCCGTGCTCAGAGCAACGAACTGAGTCGTCGTCATGGCGTTGAGGTCGGCCGTCTGAATTGCCACTGCCTGAACAGTTGACAGAGCAGCAATGGCTGAGGTACCCAGCGCATTGACCTGGGCGGTGGTGAGAGCAACCACCTGTTCGGTACTCAGTGCCGATATGGCAGAAGTACCAAGAGCTTTCACTTGAGAGGTACTCAGGGCAGCAATATCCTCCGTCTGAAGGCCGTTCATTTGAGCGGATGTAAGACCAGTGATGGCAGAGGTACTAAATGCCGCAATCTGAGAGGAACCAAGTTTCAGCAGGTCTGCTGTCTCAAAGGCACTTACCTGTGCTGATGTCAGCCTGGATATGTCGGCAGTTGTCAGTCCGACAACATTGGTGGTAGTCAAAGCCGCTATTGCTTCTGTTGAAAGGGCTACTGCCTGGGCAGTAGTCATGGCAGCGACATCATTAGTGGTCAGACCCGCTACCTGATCAGTAGTCAGAGCCGCAATAACAACCGTGCTCAGAGCAGCAAATTTGGCAGTAGTCAGGCCGGTCAGAGCCTCTGTAGTCAGGTTGGCAAACTGAGCTGTACTAAGCGCCATCATCTGCACAGTAGTCAGAGCGGCGACATCTGTTGATGCAAGAATATTTATCTGTGTCGAAGTCAGTGCAGCAATACCAGCGGTTGTTATTGCAGCGATCTGGGCAGTATTAAGGGCATGGAGATCTTCTGTCTGAATAGCCCTGATCTGGTTGGTACTCAGTTGCTTGATGCCTTCAGCTTGCAGGCCTTGAATATTTTCAGTGGTTAGAGCCGCAATAGACTGGTTGGATAGAGCCTTTATCTGGGCTGTGGTCAGGGCGGCGATATCTTCTGAGCTCAGAACACTTACCTGGGCTGGAATGAGTGAAGCAATGCCGTCTGTGGTTATGGCGGCAACCTGCGCTGTGCTTAACGCCTGGAGCTCTGCCGTCTGGAACGCTCTGATCTGATTAGTAGTCAGCTGTTTGATGTCCTCAGTATGCAAACCTTTAATACTTTCAGTGTTCAGAGCAGCTATTGATTGATTTGTCAAAGCCTTTACCTGGGCTGTTGTCAGTGCTGCGATATCTTCCGATACAAGTGCATG
>JAYTVV010000078.1:0-6419 GCA_043743795.1 Geobacteraceae bacterium | reverse complement strand
TCGGAGTTGGCTATAACAATCGGTTCGCCACCCTCCATGATTGAAACACAAGAGTTGGTTGTTCCGAGATCGATTCCAATTACTTTACTCATGACGTGTAGTCCTCCTTTTTAGATGCTCTTTTTGTAAGGTATTCATCATATTTTAAAAAAACAAGGTCTCCAAAAAATTAAATTAGCGGCGTGGCAACTGTCACCATGGATGGCCGCAACAAACGCTCTTTAAGCATGTACCCTTTCTGGTACTCTTCAACAACAGTGTTCGGCTCGTGCTGATCAGTCGGCACCTGTGCCATGGCTTGATGAAAAGCAGAATCAAACTGGGCACCGACAGCTTCAATCGGAATGACATTGAATTTTTTGAGCGCCGCCAGCAGCATTGAATGCGTCAGACGGATACCTTCAACGACCCCCCCCATACCGTCTTCTGATGCGTGGGCAAGCGCCCGTTCCAGATTGTCGATGATCGGCAGCATCTCTTCAAGCAGCGATTTATTGCCGTAGTTCAGCAGTTCTTCCTTTTCCCGCCCTACCCGTTTGCGATAGTTTTCCATATCAGCCCGTTCGCGCAGAAAACGGTCCCAATTCTCGCGGGCTTCTTTTTCCTTGGCTGCAAGTTGCTCCTCAAGTGAGAGTTCGACGTCCGGGATAGTAATTCCTGAGGCATTTTCTGCATTAAAAACCGTTTCCGGCGGTGAAATATCTACGTTATCTTTTGGTTCCATAGCCATGTCCTTTTATGAATTTAAATTAAAATCAGACTTCATTTAACAGCTTGCTAACCATCCGGGCGGTATAATCGACAATCGGGATTACGCTTGAATATCCCATTCGGGTCGGACCTACGACCCCCAGCATCCCGACCGTATTGCTGCTGGTGACAAAACGGGAGGTAATCAAACTAATACCGGCTGACTGGCTGAGCGATGTTTCTGCTCCGATATAAATCTGCACACCATCCGCCGTCATGCAGCGTGACAGGAGCTGTACAAGCAGTCCCTTCTGCTCAAATGCCTGGTAAATTTCCTTCATCCGTCCGGCATCACTGAATTCGGGCTGATCAAGAATACGGGCCTGCCCTTCGACAAAAATTTCATCCCCATCCACCCGCACCGCCTGCTCACTGATCTTCAGAGCCCGGGACAGGAGTTGGTCATACTGCACTTTTTCAGATGACATTTCCGCCAGAATCAATTCGCGAACCTGGCTGATCATCAGACCCTGCATCTTATCATTCAGATAGTTGCCCATCCTGACGAGATCTTCAGAGGAGTAATCATCCTCCGTCTCAATCAGCCGGTTCTGAAGCGCCCCTTTACTGGAAACCAGAATGGCCAGTATTTTGCGTTGCCCAATACGGATGAACTCGATGTGACGAAACACATCGGCAGTAAAGCTCGGGGCAATCACAATCCCCATATAATTAGAGAGCTGTGACAGCGTTCGGCTGGTCTCTTTCAAAATCCCGGAGAGACCGATCCCGGCTTGACGGCAGTGACGTATGATCTGACGTTTTTCATCACGGCTGACCTGACGCAGAGCAACCAGAGAATCCACATAAATGCGATAGGCCTTTTCCGTCGGGATTCGACCGGCCGAAGTATGCGGCGAGGTCAAAAGTCCCATTTCTTCCAAATTTGCCATGACATTACGCACGGTTGCCGATGAAAGTGTCATGGCGTGACGGCGTGCGACAGCACTGCTGCCAACCGGTTCGGCGGTAGCAATATAATCCTCAACAATCGCTTCAAGTATCTGTCTGCTGCGGGGAGAAAGCTCCATATCCATGGCGTGACCTCAAAAAAGTTAGCACTCGCTGCTAGTGAGTGCTAACGTAATTCAAGGTAATAAGTGACCCTGTTTTTGTCAAGGATATTTCGGGGATTTTATTGGATCAAACAGGGGATGCGGAGAGTCATCAGAATATGGTACGGACAAAACTGAACCCTCCCCTGTTTGAGAGCCAAGCGGCATATTTGCAAAGGAAAGGATTACTGACACCGGCGGAGCTGGCGCACCTGAAAAAGCACACCGGATTATTACAGCCGGAAGTTGTTAAAACCCAGCAACGTCCGGTTATTGGTAATTGCACCATCACCCAAAATCACTGCCTTATACCCTCCCGGCCTTCGGCCACCCTCTCCCACAGGGAGAGGGGATTAATTTTCCCTTCTCCATCAGGGAGAAGGTGCCCCGCAGGGGCGGATGAGGGGCGCTTTTGACTTATGCACAAACCTAACCGGACAACACTGGTGAAAACCGAAAATACGACATAAAAGGAACACAGTTTTTCTTTGTGTTTCTGTTTATCACTGACCCTCTATTGACCCTACTACCTGAAAAAATAAATAGTCACTCACAAGTAAGCATCCCCCGGCAGAGCAGGATTACTCAGGTGAATTTACTGAATTGCCACCGTGACCCCTGAAATGGGAACACCATGTAAGCCGACTACGCTGAGGTTGGTTACATTAAATGCAGATCCAGGAGGAACCGTTGCTCCAGAAGGGATATTGCAGATGAGCGTAGCGATTACTCCCGCACTGAGACCTTGAGTGGTAGAAAGGCCAATAGTTGCTGAGTTGTTGGCATATTTTGCAGTTAACATAGTTTTTGTTATTGCGCTCGATAGTGACAGGCTACTGGAAAGCACAGATGAGTCGGAGCTGTTGACATTAACCGTGACTCCAGATGGTAGCGCCAGATCAAACGTTACTCCCATTACTGAGCCAGCTCCGTTACCTTGCAGAGAAAGGGTATAGCTATTGGATAGAGTGCCGACATTTACCACGCTGGTTGAGGAAGTATCGTTGATTCCAGTCTTATTGTTGGCATTGGTTGGTTTAACAAAATCACTGAGAGCAGTTTGGAACATTATTATTGTATTAGGAGTCATACCAGACGAAGATATTCCCAGATTAAGTGTTGACAAAGCACTATTGAGTTTATCAGTAGTGGTGGAGCCTGTTGAAGTGCTAGCCATCTGAGAGATTGCTGCCAAAACAAGGGTATAGTCTTTTTGAGCTTGAGTAGCACCGGCTAGTCCTGCGGATGTTGGGACAACCGGAAGGGTCGCGATGATATCCACTTTGAATAATGATGAGACCAATGTATTTGCGTCTGTGATTGAAGTTGAGCTAAAGTTTCCGCCAGTTTTCAGTACCGCAAGTTCGGTTAGAGGAGTTACCGCCAGCGAAACATATCCTCGAGCATCAGGAAGTGCCGCACGTAACGGAGCAGTCGGCAAAATTGTCACGGTCGTGCCGGTAGCTTCGTCAAGATATGAACCACTTACTTCAATAATAACAGGACCGGTGTAGCTGCCAAGATCGGCACTGTAACTACCGTTGTTGTCGGTTGTTGCTGTCTGTTTGATGCGTGCGCCTTTAAGGTTGTTGGTTATGGCATAGACGCTTACTGTACTTCCAAAGACAAACGGCCCTTTAGTGGCGATACCGGTTATGGTTGTCTTGCTGGTGTTATCCACTGCCGGACTCCCACCACCTCCCCCGCCACAGGCGGCAATAGTTGCTATCACAATTAGTGCTGCTATGAGTTTATGTATATTCATATTGATCTCTCCGATGATGTCTATTTGGTTGTTACAAACTCACCAGTCCTACGGTTTTTTCCAGTATCAATACAGCATCGGTGATATCGATCTTCCCGTCTGCCACTACCTTGCCATTAACCAGTGGTCCAACATCGCCCCGTGACTGATCAGACGCTGTTGGAGTGATTAAACCAATTGCTATCTTTAAGGATCTCAGGGCATCGGCAACATCTACAATGCCGTCACCATTCAGATCACCATACAGAATTACAGAAGGAACAATGTGCGGTATGCCGCTCTGAATCGCATAGAGCGTACCACGAGACTGCTCTGTCGAGTAAATACGTGCGTTTCCTTTTTGCTGAAAATTTGATGAAGCGGAACTACCGCCACTATTGCTGAGAGTCCCGTTGTTAAGTGTGTAGTTGCCGCTTGTCGCTGAGTCAGCGCACGAAACAGAAACTGAAATCAGAAAAATTGCAACGACACCACTACATCTGAAGTAGCACCTAAGGATTAAGTTTTTCATCACTCCCTCCTATGGGGCAACCGCAGAAACCTGGTTGCTGGCAGCGCTCTCTGTTGAACCGGATACCGCCGTCACTACGTAATAATAGGTTATTCCAGCCGACAATCCTGTATGAGTAAATGGTGGTGTAGCACCAACTATCTGTGTACCGTTAGCCTTGGTTACACCGGTCGTTGTAGAGTAATACACATTATAATTTGTTGCCCCGGAAATCAGTGACCAACTTATAGTGATCTGCTTGCTGCCGGAAGTGCCGGCAGAAGCCGTGGCCGATGGTGTGCCAAGTGCTGGGTTAGTCCACGTCCATGTGTAGGGAGCCATCAGGTTGCCTGCCAGATCCGTAACGCCGCTGATAGTGGCGGAATATGTTGTACCGTAGATTAAAGAGCGGGGGTCAGCGGTATACCAATAGACCGAACTGGTAGAGCCATTAGCATTACCCGCTACAGTTACACCACCGCTTGTAACCGTGATTGTACTTGATTTAACAGATGCAGGATCAATAGCCTCGTTAAAGTACACAGAACAAGAGGAGCCTGGATAAGCTGATATATTGCCATTGGTAGGATTTGTGCTTGAAACCGTAGGTGCCGTAGTGTCGTAGCTTACATTCACCTCATTGCTCAATGGGCTTTCCATTCCTCCGACAACTGCCGTCATACGATAGTAATAGATTGATCCATTAGCCAGATTCGTATGCAGATACGCCGGTGTAGTAATACCACTTATCTTAATACTGTTAGCCTGGGTGATACCTGTATTGTTGCCCCAGTAAACATTGTAGCTGGTGGCGTTGGCAACCGCTGGCCAAGAGAGGCTCGTCTGAAGAGCACCTGTAGTAGCACCTAGCCCCGTCGGTGCCGCAAGTCCAGTGGTGAAGCTGAAGCTGTATGGAGTTGCTATAGAGTTACCAGCGGTATCTTTTATGTTGCTGATTGTCACCGTGTATGTCGAATGGAAGGCCAGTGAAGTAGCCGGTGTTAGCGAGGCACTTGTTTGAGGGCTGTAATAGGTTGGAGTTAGTTGACCCGAGACTATTGCACCCCCACTATCCTTCATTACTACATTTGCAGTAGTCCAAGAATTCATGTCGATGTTTTTACTGAAATAAACAGTCAATTGCGTTGATATACCAACATTGGTTGCGCTATTGGTCGGGGTTGTTGACGTAACCGTCGGCGCTACATTATCAATGAGCACCGATGCCTGGCTACTTTCAATTCCTTCTGCAGTGCTGTTTACTGCCGTGACAACATAGTAGTAAGTCAGGCCGCTTGTAAGTGCTACATGGCTGTAACTCGTTGTCGTAACTCCGCTGATCTTTGTTCCATTCAGCTTGGTGACTCCCGGTGTTCTAGACCAGTAAATATTGTATGACGTCGCACCACCAGCAGGTGACCAGGTGAGTTTTGCATCAAGGTTGCTGCGAGTAGCAACCAGGCCGGCAGGAGTGCCAACAGCAACAGTGGTGAAGCTGAAGTTGTATGGAGTTGCTAAGGAGTTACCTGAATAGTCCTTGACGCCTGCTCCAACCGTCATTGTGTACGTGGTATTGAAACCAAGTGCAGGGCTAGGATAGAAACAATTTGAGTATTGTTGATATGAACCGCTTACAACAGCTCCGGCACTGTCTTTGAATGAAACATTTAGGCTATTCCAAGTATTGCTGTTTATTGATTTACTAAATGTGACACAAACAAGACTGGAGATAGAAACACTTGTGGTACTGTTTGCTGGTGTACTTGAAAGCACCGTCGGCGGCACATTGTCAATGAGCACCGATGCCTGATTACTCGGAGCACTTTCAGATGTTCCTACAACAGCAGTCACAACATAATAGTAAGTAGTGCCGTTAGCCAAGCCGGTATGGGTGTATGGCGACGTTGCTCCTGATATTTTCGTCCCATTTGATGGGGCCACGCCATACGTCGTTAACCAATAAACATTATAAGACGTTGCTCCGCTGACCGGTTGCCAACTCAAGGTAGATTGGAGAGGTTCTGCAGTTACATTAAGCATCGATGGCGCTGTGATGGGAATCTTAATGGCTTTGGTATAAGCAGCTTTCAGCGGGTTGCCTGCAACATCCTTGACTCCAACCGTAACCGTGATGTCGTAGGTTGTGCCCTGCTGTAAAAGAGCCGTTGGTGTGAAGGACACACTGGAGCCGCTTGTGACATACGTGCCGCCGATTACTACACCACCGGATGTTATTGCCACGGTCGCAGCCGATACGGTGGCTTTATCAATCGGTTCACTGAACTGGATAGTAAGCATCCCCCACCAAAGGTGGGGGCTTTCAAAATCGTGACCCGCTCAAAGCGGTTTGTTCAAAAGA
>JAYTVV010000077.1:0-1962 GCA_043743795.1 Geobacteraceae bacterium | reverse complement strand
GAAAATCGATGAAATGGCAGACCTCTCCAATGACCCTTCCGCCACCGAGTTCTGTATCCTGGATCCATGAACTGGCAGGTATACTTCCGGCATTGATCCTGTAGGTCATGGCCAGTGGACCGGCGCCGAATTCCTTCTTGAGCTGTTGTGCCAGCGGAGCGAAGCGGCGATTGAAGCCGACCATAAGGTTCACATCACCCCCGGCAGCCTGCCAAAACGCGGCAATGGCATCCAGTTCGTTTTCATTCAGGCAGAGCGGTTTTTCCACGAAAACGTTTTTGCCGGCCCGTAACGCCTTCAATACATAGTCAGCGTGGGAGTCATGGCGTGAGGCGATGAAAATCGTGTTGATTTGGCCGTCGACCACGATATCAACAGCATCCCCGCTGCAGTATTGGAAACCGTAACGATCAGCCACGGAGCGGGCACCGGTGGGTGTTGCAGTCATAACCCCCTTGAGGGTAACGTCCGGTCCCACTGCAATATTGGGAAGAAGATGACTCTGGGCATAGGAACCGGCGCCGATAAAGCCAACTATCACCTTGCCCGACCCTGCAGCGATTTCTCCCGATTTCACGATCAACGGCAAGGTACTGATTGTCCGTTCGACATCATATTTCAGCAAAATCCCCAGGAACGGTTCGCTCTTTTCCATCATAAGATCGTAGGCTTCGCCTGCGTTATCCAGCACATACTCATGAGTCGTCAGATAGGAAATATCGATCCTGGCTGATGCAATCAACTCCTGGAAGGCCTGCATGTTACGGTTTTCCGTCCAGCGCACATAGGCGGCCGGGTAGTCGACCCCCTTCTCCTCGTAAGCCGGATCGTAGCGCCCCGGCCCGTAGGAGCAGGACATCCTGAGCTGCAATTCTTTGCGATAATAATGCGGATCCCGGTCAAATCCGGTCGGAACGGCACCCACAATCACCACGATTCCGCGCTTTCGGGCAATTTCACCGGCAAAATTGACCGGATCGAGTGAAGCGGTGGCAGCCGTAATAATTACCGCGTCGCATCCCAGCCCATCGGTAAACTGGGCAATCCTGCCAGCAACACCGATATCATTGCGACACAGAGCCAGTTCGGCGCAGTGCTCCCCGGCGATCTTTACTGCGGATTCGTCAATATCAACAGCAACAACCCGGACACCACCGGCCCGAAGAATCAGTGCGGTCAATTGCCCCAGGAGCCCCATGCCGATGATGGCGCACGATTCACCGATACGCAGATCGGCCTGGCGGACCCCCTGCATGGCAATGGCACCCAACGTATTGTAGGCAGCCTGGCGCAGGTCGGCATTACTCTTCAGCCGAACGCAGAGACTGATCGGAACGGAAACAACCTCGGCATGGGCGGCGGTCAGACCACCGCAGGCCACCAGATCACCGACAGCAAAACCGGTCACACCGTCTCCCACTTCTATCACTTCTCCGGCGGTTGAGTAGCCAAGTGGAGAATAGGCATCCAGTTTCTTCATCACCGCACGATACGTCTGGGTAATCCCCTGGCTGCGCAGGGTATCCAGTACCTGTTTGACCTGCTGGGGCCGTTCCTTGGCCTTGCCGATCAAACCGGTGCGGGCGGTCTTGACTGTGCTCCCCTCGGTACCGGCACTGATCAGCGAATAATGGTTACGCACCAGGATCGATGACGGCCCGGCATGTGGCATCGGCACCTCAAGAACCTGCATATCGCCGTTTTTAAGTTTCTGGGTAAGTTGGAGCATTTCACCACCATGTCTGAGGAAAGTAGGTACCGCAGGATGATAGCAAACAATTGTTACAGGGAAACCACAGGGCAGTGAATGTTAGGTGAATTCGGGAGGGTGGATTCAAGGTAATCGGTTTGCGTGGTACTGCCTACTTTTACAGCCAGCGGATACGGGGTGTACCGCACGCGGCACTCTTTTACTCAATACAAATCGCTTGATTATCTCAATACATTGAGTTAATATGCGAT
>JAYTVV010000076.1:0-7675 GCA_043743795.1 Geobacteraceae bacterium | reverse complement strand
GCGGCTTTGCCCAAACTGAGGGTCGGCTATGTTCCGGAACCGGCCCATGGGCTCTACTTTGTGGCCAAAGAGAAGGGTTACTTCAAAGAGGAAGGGGTCGATGTGGAGCTATTCCAATTCGGCAGTGCCTCAGAGGGGATGGCAGCGCTCAAGGCCGAGAAGCTGGATGTTGGCACTTTCGGGACGACTGCGCCACTGCTGTTTATCTCCAAGGGGTCGGACTTTACCTTCTTCGGCGGCATGATGATCGGTGGACAGGCCATCATCACCAGGCCGGAACGGCTTGCCGAGCTCTCCGGCAAAGATCTGAAGGTCTACAAGGGCAAGAAGATTGGGTTAGTGAAGCTCTCCACCGGTGATGTGGTCTTTAAGGGGGCCTTGAAGAAGGCCGGGATCGATTGGAAGAAGGATATTACCTTTACAGAGTTTGGCTCGGCCGCGGCAGTGGTGGAGGCGGTCAAGAAAGGTGCTGTTGATGCCGGACTGGTCTGGCCGCCGCATTTTTCCTTGGCAGAGAAGAACAGCGGTCTCAAAGTCGCGCATTATATCGAAGACTTCTACCCCAAGTACACCTGCTGCCGGATTGTTGCTCCTACGAGCAAGCTGAATGCAGACCCGGACACCTACCGCCGCTTTCTGGCCGGCCTGATTCGCGCCTACAAATTCTATCGCACTAACCAGGAAGAAACGATCCAGATCTATACAAAGTCTCTGAAGATTGATGAAGATATTGTTCGCAACGAGACGTACGTAAAAAGGGTGGCCGAATCAAATCCTGACCCGCTACGAAAAGGGATACTGGATTTCTGGCAGCACATCCTGGACGCCGGTTATGTCCCGCAGGACTACCCGGTGGACAAGCATATCAACGTTGATCTCTACAAGCAGGCACTGGATTCGGTTATCAAAAAGAATCCAAAGGATAAGGTCTACCAAGAGATGCTTACATTCTACAAAAAGAACAACTGATAAGGAGAGAATGACATGAAAAGATTATTCGCACTGTTGTTATTGCTGTCACTGTCGCTGGTCGGTACGAGCCAGGCAACTGAGTTGAAGAAACTGAAGGTTGGCTATCTGCCGACCTCCGGACACCTGCTGTACTTTGTGGCCAAGGAGAAAGGCTACTTCCAGCAGGAGGGACTTGATGTTGAACTGGCCCGCTTCACCAATTCCGGTGAGGGCCTGACCGCCATCAAAACAGGCAAGCTGGATGCCGGTTCATTCGGCACCTCTGCCCCGCTGGCTTTTATTGATAAGGGAGCTGACTTCACAATCTTTGGTGGTCAGATGGGAGAAGGACATGGCTTGATTGCTAAGCCGGAAAAGGCCGAGCGCTTCAAGGACTTGAAGAACTTCCGCGGCGCCACTATCGGTGCCGTACGTCTGGCTACCGGCGATGTGGTTTTCCGGGCGGCCTTGCATGAGGCCGGTGTCGACTGGAAGAAAGATCTTACCATTAAGGAGTTCGATTCACCGGCAGCGGTGATGGAAGCGGTCAAAAAAGGGACACTGGATGCCGGCCTGGTCTGGATTCCATATTTCACCCTGGCAGAGAAACAGGGCCTCAAGGTGGTCAAGTATTCAGGCGATGTTATCAAGGGTCACACCTGCTGCCGTCAGGTGGCACTGACCACAACACTGAAGGAACGCCAGCCGGATTTTGAGCATTTTCTGACCGCTCTGCTCAAGGCATATAAGTATTACCTGACCGACAAAAACGGTACGGTAGATGTGGTTGCCAAATATGTACAGATCGACAAGGCTGATCTGCTGACGGACATCTACGGCGGGCATCTGCTGGTCAGTCCTGATCCTCACCGCAAATCTGTTCTCCAGTTCTGGGATTTCATGAAGAAGATCGATTATATCAAATCAAATGAATCAATCGACAACCGGATCAATACCAGGTTGTACGCCAATGCCCTGGCATCACTTCAGAAACAGGAACCAAAAGAGAAGCTCTGGAAAACGCTTGAGAAGGAATTCAAGGGTGGTGATCCGGAACTTCATATCAAGTCGCACTAAGGTACAGCTCATGAAACAGATTGTCACTGCCTCAAATATTTTGTTCATCACTCTGCTGGCGATCATCTTCTGGCCGCCAACAGGGCATATACCCTGGCATCTTTTGATTGTAGCAATTGTTATCAAGGCAATCGGTCTACTGCGATTGGCAACGGTCAAAAACCCGGATTCCCGCCGTGGGGCCGATGACGTCAGTGCAATTGTATTTGTCGTGCTGTTGTCGTGGTATCTGGCTACAACTCGTTTTGTCGTGTTGGACAAGATGCTCTTCCCACAGCCAGAAGTCGTATTCAAGCTGTTTGTGGCTGAACTGCCGGACATGCTAAAGGGGTTGGTAAATTCCCTGATTCTGTTGGTAAGCGGTTATCTGCTTGCATTGGCAACCGCCCTGCCACTGGGGCTTATGGTAGGCTGGCGAACGCGTCTCTTTCATGCCGTAAATCCGCTCACCAAGGTGTTGGGGCCGATCCCGCCCATTGTTTACATTCCCTATGCCATCGCTCTGCTGCCAACCTTCAGAGCAGCCTCGATTTTTGTGATTTTCATCGGGGCCTTCTGGCCGATCTTCATCAACACGGTTAATGGTGTCTTCAATATTCCCAAGGGGCTGCTGGACTCTGCCCGGGTACTCAATCTGAAGGAGCGTACTCTGCTGCTGCGGATTATACTGCCGGGCGCTATGCCCTCCATCTGCACCGGGGCAACCCTGGCGCTGGTCTTTGCCTTTGTACTGCTGGCGGCGGCAGAACTTATCGGCGCCAACTCCGGAGTCGGCTGGTATATCAAGAACTTTGCGGATTTTGCCGATTACCAGCGGGTCATCGTGGGGATCATCTTCATCAGCCTTGTGGTAACGGCGATCACCTGGGGAACCGAACGTCTGGAACGGCATCTGCTCCGCTGGCGGAATTGAAAGCTGCTACAAAAATAATCGGGGCAAAAAGATCCCGGAGGAAATCATGAAACGTATTCTGATGATTGCACTAACCATAATTGCCACCAATGTCTTTACGCTGCACGCCGCCGAAAGGCCGAAGTTGAAGGTCGGTTACTCGGCAGGCGGAGGCAGCCTGCTCTCTTTCATCGCCCACGACCAGAAACTGTTTGAGAAAGAGGGGGTCGATGTGGAACTGGTTCCATTCACCAGTTCGGCCGATGGACTGAACGCCCTGAACAGTGGCAAGATCGACGTGGGTATCTCCTTTGGCACCGCCGGGCCGCTGACCTTTATCTCCAAAGGCTCCGATTTCACGATCATCGGCGGACACCTGGCGGGTGGTCATCCGGTCATTGCCCTGCCGTCACGGGCCAAGGAGTTTAAATCCATCAAGGATTTCAAGGGAAAGACTGTCGGCACTCCACGTCTCTATACCGCAGATGTGGTCTGGCGCGGTGCCTTGAAGCGGGCCGGCATCAATCCGGCCAAGGACCTGAACATCATCGAATTCAAGAACCCTCCCGGTGTACTGGAAGCGGTAAAGGCGGGTAAGGTGGATGTGGGCATCGGTGCGTCCTCCATCTATGTCAAGGCCAAAGAGTCCGGTCTTTCTATTGTGGGGTGGAGTAATGACTGGTTTCCGGACCATCCCTGCTGCCGAGTCGTCGTGCGCGGCAAGGGCATCAAGGAGGACCCGGAGCGTTATCGTGCATTTCTGAGGGCCATTCTGCAGGCAGAAAAGATCCTCAACACCAACCCGGATCTGGCCGTGGCGGTCAACCGCAAGTACCTGGACATCGACGAGAAGCTGGCCCGGGAATACACCCTGGAGCCTCATCAGCACATCTCAGTGAACCCGGACCGGAAAGGAATCAATCGGCTGTGGCAGGACATGAAGGCCATTGACTATGTGCAGAGCGACCTGGAAGTGAACAATTACGTCAACGTGGAGCTGTACAGGGATGCCCTGAAAGAATTGCTGCGCCGCAACCCCAAGGACAAGTTCTACCGGGAAGCTAAGACCAAGTTCGACAAGCATAACTGATGAAACTTATAGGAATGATTTCAGTGGTCGCGGGAAAATACTGGCGTTCGATGGCAATACTGGCGTTGCTGGTCCTGCTGTTCGAAGCTGCCACCGATCTGACCGGCTGGCTGGAACCGGTTCTGTTTCCTGGCCTGTCCAGAATCCTGCCGGAATTCAAACGATCCCTGCCGAAACTTTTGAACGGGATGCTCAGTTCTGCCGGCTTGCTCCTGCCAAGCTACCTGCTGGCACTGCTCCTCGGCATCTCCGGCGGGCTGCTGGTGGGTTCATCGTCCTTGCTGCGTACTACATTCATGCCCATTTTCAGGGGGGTGAGCCCCATTCCGCCGACCATGATGATCCCCTACGCCATTGCCATACTCCCCACGTTTTGGCTTTCGTCGGCGTTCATCATCTTTGCCGGCGCGTTCTGGCCGATCCTGATGGGGACGATCCATGGAGTCGTATTGCTGGAGGAACGCTACCTGGACAACGCCAGGACTCTAGGGCTGGGCGGGTTCCGACTTATGCGCTTGGTGGTTTTTCCTGGTGCCCTGCCGCATATCTTCGCCGGAGCGGGGATGGCGCTGATCTTCAGCTTCATACTCCTGACCGTGGCCGAGCTGTTCGGCGCCAAGTCGGGCATGGGGCATTTCATCCAGTATTACGCCGACTTTTCAGACTATCCGAAGGTTCTGGCCGGAATGTTATTCATGTCTCTGGTCATCATTATGATCATGGAGCTGTTCGACCTTGTTCAGCGGCGTAGCCTGCACTGGACCGAAAAACGATAGGGGAGGGGACTGCAATGTCGAATCAGACTGTCACTGCCAACGCCTCACTTTTTGTCAACGAGATCCCCAAGTGGGGGCAGCCGTATCCGAATATCCTCAACCGACAATCGGTTTTGGAATGCCTGACTGACTATATCCTGCAGGTTAATTTTCGCGGCTACCGGCCTGATCCGCGCAAAGTGCTGGCAGTCCGAACCTCGGACCGGACGGCCAGTTTGCGCAATGCGTCAACGCCCATTCGTCAGGAGGTCTACTATTTCATCGAAGGGGAGATCTTCCCTGAAGCTGGCACTACCCGCGTGAAAGAGGGGCAGACAGCGGCTGAACTGGCGGAAGAACTGCTTGGACAGCACTACGAGCAACTGTACATCTGGACCGCATATGATTTTACCAAGGGTTCACCTCCCGGATTCAGAAAGCCATTTGACCGGCCGCTGATTCATATAGGCTCGTTACACCCAAATCCGGAGCAGAAGACCAGAGGTCGTGACGTTGTACAAGGAACCAGTCCGCTTTTTTTTCAGCCTGATCCGGTACCTCGAAATGCTGTTGATCTGAATCTGGTACCGGATGTGACGTCAGATCAGATTCGTGACTTCGTAGCGCACCTTGTACGGACGGATTTTCGCAATGCACTCCCGGAGGGGGACAATCCACCCATCTGGGATGAACTGCTAATCGGGATTGCCACGGCCGACGATCCTTTGTTCGAGCGGTTTCAGGATCCTGAGGTCGTCGGCCCCGGTCACCGCCTGCCTCAGGAGTGGCTACCGGGCGCCCGCTCTATCATCAGCGTCTTTCTACCGTTTACGGAGCATATATCGAAAAACTACACAAAAGGGCAGCGTTATTCGGCGATCGAGTTTTCTTCCGGCAAGTGGAACGGCTCCAAGTTCCTGAATGTGGTGCGGCGGGCCTTGATCCGCTTTGCTGCTCAGCACGGTGGGCAGGCTCTGGCACCAAATATCGATCCCCGGTACGACTCGGACGGGTGGCTGCCGTTCTGGTCCGAGCGGCACACAGCCTTTGCCGCGGGGCTGGGCACCTTCGGCTTGCATCAGAATTTCATCAGCGAGAAAGGGTGTCTCGGGCGACTCTGTAGCGTTGTGACAACGCTTAAACTCGTACCGACGGAGAGAAAGTACATCGATGCCTACGGGTACTGCCTGTATGCCTTTGACGGAAGCTGCCATGCTTGTATCAAGCGTTGCCCGACCGGGGCCGTCACCAATGCCGGCAAGGTATCTGGTTTATGTGAGACACATGGCAACAAGGAGCATTTCAAGGAGTGGAACTATGGATCCTGTGGTCATTGTTCGACTTTGATCCCCTGCAGTCGGGAGATTCCGGCAAAGATAAGAAGAACTTTATAGATGACTATTAAGGAGTCCGAGTATGTCTGGCAAGAAGAACAACAAAAATCAGCTTACCTGCGGTGACTGCTCTACCGTCAGCTGCAATTATCGTACGACCCCATTTCCGGCTTTTTGTCTGACCGAGGCTCAGGATGCAGCTGAAATAGAGGAGGTAAGCCGTATCTATCGTGAAGACCCTTTGATCTCAAAGGTAACCGCTGCAGCGGCTGAGATAGAAGGCGTGTACTACGGCAAACTCACCAGGGTCGAGGAAGTGGCTGCCTTTGCCAAACGGATTAACGCCAGAAAAGTTGGAATTGCCACCTGTGTCGGCTTGATTAACGAAACACGGGCCTTTGTCAAATTTCTTGATGCCCAGGGCATCAAAAGCTATACCGTGGCCTGCAAGGTCGGAGCGGTAGACAAAACAGAGGTAGGCATTCCTGCCGAGCACAAGATCAAAAAGGGTGAACACGAGTCGGCCTGCAATCCGGTGCTACAGGCACGTATCCTCGCCAGAGAGAAGACCGACCTGAATGTGATTGTCGGTCTATGTGTTGGACACGATTCCATGTTCATCAAGTATTCCGAAGCACTGACGACCTACCTGGTCGTAAAGGACCGTGTGCTGGCACACAATCCGGTAGGAGCGCTTCATTGCAGCCATAGTTATTACAAAAAATTTACTGAAGATCTGAATCTTTGAGGAATCCGGAGGCATCATGAGTCATATCGATTTAAAAACAGCACCGAAACGAGAAGACCGTCTCAACGCCTGCATTGCCCACGGAGGTAGCATTTGCGAGATGGCAGCGGGAAAAGGTAAAAAGTCATGTCTGCAGAATGACGGTGAACGTGCCTTCACACAGGGGTCAATCTGTCTGTTGCTGCCGGCTCTGGCAATGCTTAATACCCTGCCAGATAATGTGGTACTGCAGCATAGCGCGATTGGTTGCGGTAGTTGCACCCACTCCCAGAACGCCAATGTTC
Organism: Geobacteraceae bacterium; assembly: GCA_043743795.1. Classification (GTDB taxonomy): domain Bacteria; phylum Desulfobacterota; class Desulfuromonadia; order Geobacterales; family Pseudopelobacteraceae; genus JACRCG01. The sequence continues at coordinate 544 of JAYTVV010000076.1, read as the reverse complement.
GCTTTGGCAGCAGCGTCCGTCAAGGCAAGCCCAAGGATAGTATCTGGCTTTCAACTGCATTGAACGAAACCGATGTCATAACCGGTGGAGAAGAAAAGCTGGAACAGGCCATCATTGAGGCGGACCGGCGCTACAAACCGTTCAGCATTACGGTTGTTTCCGGTTGTGTGCCTGGAATTATCGGCGACGATATCGATAGTGTTGTCCAGCGAATCCAGCCTGAAGTTAATGCCCGTCTGTTACCGGTGCATTGTGAAGGGTTCAAAACCAAAATATGGGCCACGGCATACGACGCGGTTTATCATGGTATTGGTCGAACCTTGTTGCGTGGCGGTGAACAGGCACCTGATGCTGATGGCTTATCTCCGTACAAAGGATTGGAACGTCTGCCATACACGGTTAACCTGATGAACGTCTCTTCCATGGGAAGAGTTGATGAACTGGAGCTGGAACGGCTCCTGAATTCTCTCAGACTTGAAGTTAACGTATTCCCGGTCTTTACCCATCCCGAGAGTATGGTCAAGGCGACCCAGGCGGCGCTCTC
>JAYTVV010000075.1:0-3895 GCA_043743795.1 Geobacteraceae bacterium | reverse complement strand
GCCGTAGATGCCGCTGACCCGTAGAATTACGACCGGCACATCACTGGCGGCACCATAGCTTCGGAACGCCGCTTCGGCATCGAGACGGCGCTTACCCATCAGGGGATCAGGGGACGTTGCTTGTTATTTTTCTAATTGCTCAATAACAAAATATCAAGCAACGTCCCGCCAGACTCGCGCCAGACTCGATGAAGCAGAAATGGGGTTAGCAGAGAGAGAGGACTAAGGGGGTACCGAGATCAATCGGAATCAGTGGCCAACTTGGTACGGAATCCGCGCTCAAGGCCACTGTATCTTTTCCCGTCCAGGTTTTTAATTGCAAGCTGGCGTAGAATTTTGATATCTTCACGCACTCAGGTTATTGTTTGTAAACCAGTTATCGTCTGTTACAACGACGGCATGAACGCGCTACCATTTCTGAGGCAACTCTTGAAACCTAATACCAGAGACACAATGCACATTAACGAAATTCCGGCTACTTTTGCGGAAAACGCCTTGGGACAGGGCAGCAGGGCAGGTATAATATTTTTGCTTTGTGTGGCGTTAGCAATCGTTACCTTAGCCGTATACTGGCAGACTGGAAGCCACGAGTTCATAAATTTTGATGATAATGACTACGTTACAGAGAACCTGCGTGTCGCAAATGGAGTGACGGTTGAAAATTTGATCTGGGCTTTCACCACTTTTGATGCTGGCAACTGGCATCCGATTACCTGGCTATCACACATTTCAGATGTCCAGTTGTTCGGTATGAATCCTCGCTGCCATCATCTCACCAGCGTTGCTATTCACACCGCCACCTCGTTGCTCCTGTTCTCTCTTCTTTTCCGCCTGACAGCCAAACTATGGCAAAGTCTGTTTGTTGCCTCCCTTTTTGCACTGCATCCCCTGCATGTGGAGTCAGTCGCCTGGGTGGCGGAACGAAAGGATGTCCTCTGCGCGTTTTTCTGGTTCCTAACACTCCTCGTTTATGGCGAATATGCGGCGAAGAGGAAAACATCGCTGTACCTTCTCGCCCTCGGCACCTTCGTGCTCGGCCTCATGTCCAAACCGATGCTGGTAACGCTTCCAATTGTCATGTTGCTGATGGATTTTTGGCCTCTTGGTCGCTATGAACTTGAGAAAAGAGTTGAGGTACGCGAGTTATTAGGAAGAGTAATCACTCTGACAAAAGAAAAAGTTCCGTTCTTTGCCTGTTCGCTGTTATCCAGTATCATCACCATCTATGCTCAGAACAAAAGTGGGGCGATAAATGGCCTTTATGAATATTCTTTTCGTCTCCGCCTTGAAAATGCCGCGATGGCATACCTGAAGTATATCGGCAAAACAGTTTGGCCATATGATCTGGCCGTTTTTTACCCTTTCCCCTTATCAACCCCTTTCTGGCTGGTTATTAGTTCACTGCTCATCCTGTTGTTCATATCTGTTGCGGCTATTAGACAGATAAGAAGTCACCCATACTTTGCTCTTGGATGGTTCTGGTTTCTTATTACCCTTGTTCCTGTAATTGGCATAGTCAAAGTGGGTGGTCAGTCCATGGCTGACCGCTACACTTACATCCCTATCACAGGACTCTTCATAATGGTTGCCTGGGGAATCCCCGAAATGATTAATGGTTTGCGATACCGACAGTGGATTATTGGCCTGTTCTCTGGTGCGGTTATGATCACAGTGACCGCATTAACGTGGCAGCAACTTGGTTATTGGCGAAGTAATACTGTACTTTACCGTCACTCCCTTAAAGTCACTGGTAACAACCCCGTAATTAATTATAACCTGGGAAGCGCACTTCACATTAAAGGTGATATTTATGCAGCCATTCATGAATATCAACAAGTTCTTCAGATGGATCCAAGCTACGTGAACGCTCATTACAATTACGGTCATGCCCTTCAAACATTGAATCAGTTTGACGCGGCGATTCAAGAGTACAAGATGACAATTTTATTAGCCCCAAACCATAAGCACGTACATTATAATCTGGGGGTTGCTCTGCACGAAAAAGGCGATTTCAATGCGGCAATACATGAATATCAGGAGGCATTGCGCCTAAATCCCTATCATAAAAGTGTGCACTGCAATCTGGGAGCTATTTTTCAAGCGAGAGGAAACCTGACTGAAGCTGTTGCTGAGTACAAAGAGGAACTGCGGATAAGCCCTGGTAGCGCGGAAGCGCACTACAATCTTGGTCTGGCTCTTGTAAGCAAAGGGGATCTGGATGCAGCGATCAATGAATATCGAGAGTCACTGCGTATAAACCCGAACAACACTGATGCCCGCAACAATTTGGCGACTGTTCTTACTCAGAAGATATCAGTATCAAATGTCAAATAAAACTTGCTGTTCCAGTAGACCGACACGGGTAAGCTGTCAACTCAGCTGGAACAGCAACAAACAAAATATACATTCAAGGGACTAAATCACTGAACTACAATGTTACTGAATATGGACAAAATTTCCGTCATAGCAGTTGACGCATTGAAAGCCTACGCTCCCGCCTATTTGATTTTCCAGCTGTACTCCTGCCCCCATTACGGAACTACTGGCTGAAAAGCTATTGCCAGACAACTTGCTGTTGTAGAATTTCATTGATCCACCGACTGCAACGTAAAATAGGTTATTAGCATTGATCCAGGAATTTTTCACTACCATCGGTGCATTAGCAATCAGCCCATATCCGTTAGGTACGTCAATACCCACCCCGTCAAACAATACCAAGCCCCCACTATCTGAAGAAATTCCGACACCAGCTCCAGATCCCAAAGCCCGTATGTTAACATCTTTCAAAATCACGGTACCACCAAAAACATATAGGTGAGTATTCATATTGCTCGTGATGTTAGGTGGAAAGTCAGAAAAAATTAAATCTACATTAGATATCCGAGTTTCAGATAAAGCACTATGAAAAACAGGGCCACCGGCATTAGATATTTCGGCATCAATCTCGATTGTTAAATTTCGAAGCTCAAAATGATTAACATTGATCGCCGCAATGGCGCTACCAGAACCAGAAGATTGAGTGATTATCTTTGTCACACCCCTACCACTACCCTCTATGTCTATGTAACTTTTCATAAAAAATGATGCACCGCCGACAGGATAAGTTCCCGGCATTATCTTTACCAGATACGGATTCAACGCAGATGCATCAGTGATCGAATTTACCGCAGCAACCGGATCAGTAAAATCACCACCGCTTTTAGCAACAACAATTACATTTGCATAATGGGGAGTAGCACCAGCGGGGCCCTGTGAACCCGTTGCCCCAGTGAGTCCTGTCAAGCCTTGAGCGCCTTGAGCCCCTTGCGCACCAGTAGCTCCAACAGGACCTTGCGGACCAGTCGGCCCCGCCGTACCAACACTGCACCCCCATCCACTCCCAAACACATATTGCAGATATTCCCCATTAGCACAGACAACCCCCAGCTTTGAAGCCGTCACCGCCCCATCCTGAATATGCCCCGTTTTCACCCCGCTTCCCGAATTCGTGTTCTGCCCTGAAGTTCCATCCGCTTCTTTGAGCTTTTGCGACGTCACCTCATCGTTAATCACCGCCGCAAAAGCCATCGACACCGGTGACAACATCGCCGTTACCGCAGCTACCACCAACCAACTTACCGCTCTACTTCCGATTCTTCTCATCTGATTTCCTCCGTACAAAAGATATGCGGTGCAATACCGCTGCACCGTATATATCAACAACCGTGCCAGCAGAATAACCACATGTCATTTCAACGTGTTATATAGTGAGACATCAAAAATGAGGTAAAAAAATGGGCTTTTAAAACATTAAAAGTTAAATTCTTTTGAGTAATCCCCCACCTTTGGTGGGGGACTCACAAAGTTTGACAGTTCCTGAAATATGTAGAAGCCTCCTTAACGTGAACCGCTCAAA
>JAYTVV010000074.1:0-8254 GCA_043743795.1 Geobacteraceae bacterium | reverse complement strand
TCAGCTTAACTCGGCTACGCAGTAAAATTACTTGACAGGGAACACAGTTGCTCAGTCCTTGCCGCCTTGATGGCATCTTTGATTTGAAATTGGAATTAGGAGTATCATCTAAGATCAACAGCAGGTTTCATGGCTCTGCTCTTTAAGGTCTTTCAGAAAGGGGTGTACATGGCTCACAAAATCAATATGCTGTGTTGCGACCTGTCCAAGTGCTCTGGTCATTATCCCGAGCCGATACTTCCCGGTGGAATTGTTCAGTTCGATGTATTTTTTTGCCTTCAATGTAGCAATTAACCGGAATACGCTGTTTTTTTGAAGGTTTAAACGGGTGGTCAAATCAGTTAAACCAAGCTCTGCATCGCCTTCCTGAAACTGCTCAAGCAGATCCAGCGCTCGCGTTACAGTCTGAATTATGTATTTTTCCTCAACTGCTTTCATGCCGTTTCCTTGTCGTCTTCCCGTATGTCAATCAAGTGAATTTCCATTGAAAACAGATCAATTATCAATTGACGCCCCCGCAATGGCTTCCCCTGGCCGAGCAGCAGTTTGCAGACTTCTGCGACTTCAAAGCTGGCCACCACAGCGGGTGTGAATGAGGGGTTTCCCAGTGATTGCTCTATCCCCTTGCCGGCCTCCCAGGAACGATAGATCGTTTGCAGGCTGTTATCTCCGGGAAACTGGGTGACTACATGCCCGAACCAGCCGGCGATGGCGCCATGCACAAGAGGAATATTCACTGCCGTGCAGACTTCAGCCAGTTCCAGCCGGACCTGTATGGAGTCGAGTGCATCAACCGCTACATGACAGCCGTCGAGCAGTCCGGCACCGTTCACAGGTGAAAATGCGGATTGAACCGGCACAAGGGTTACCGCGGGATTTATACCGGCGATCCGTTCAACTGCCGCTTCTACCTTGGCTTTCCCCAGATTGGCCGGGCTGCTGAACAACTGGCGGTTCAGGTTATGCTCCTCAAAGACATCCGGATCGATAACCACAATTCTGCCTACTCCAAGCCTGGCCAACTCTTCAACTATATAGCCGCCCAAGCCGCCGCAACCGATCACTGCGACACTGCTGCGGAACAGGATCAGCTGGTCAGTGACCGGGATGGCGCTGCGATTGCGTTGATAGCGGGCCGGCAGAATCCCCCGTTCCAGAGCAGCCTCTTCAACCTGAGCAATGGTCAGACCGAAGCGTTCGGCCGCCTCGATCTGGCGCTTCCAGGGGAGCAGCTGATCTTCAGTAGTGTCACGTACAAAAATCGGCAGGGTTTCCATGTCATCCCCCGCCCAGAAGCGGAAAAAGCGCCAGCGTGTCGCCATCGACAAGCAGACGGTCCAGTTTGACATGCCGGTTGTTGATCATCATGATCCCCAGTTCACTGCGCGGCAGATTCAAGCTGTCGGCAACGTCGGCTACGGTGGTTCCAGCCGGATAATCGCCGGTCTCAATCTCGAACCGGCCGGTGCGGAATGAAGCGAATAATTTTACGGTGATATTCATAGTCTCACTCCCTGAATAAAGCGGTCAGGAGTATCTGTCCTGTGCGGCCAGGCGAATCCTCCGGCAGTCCGGGAAAAATCTGCCGCAGATCGTTCAGCTCGCCATGATCCGGAATCAGTCCACGAGCCAGCACCAGCGGGCCCAGTTCTGCCAGCAGCAGGTTGAAAAGCTTTATACGTACCGTACCCGACTGTCCTCCAGAGGCTTTGTTCTCCAGTACATGGCTGATTCCCTGTCGAAGTGCAGCATAGAACCCGCCACGCCTCATGGTGGCGCCGACAAGGCCAGGCATCGCAGCCGACAGTGTTACCCGTGAACCATCCTGTACAATTGCCCGGTCAAGGTCGTCAACAGGGCAGTTGTCTAAAAATACGGTGGTTATACGGTCGGTTACATAGTCAGAAGGGATGGCGAACTGGTCGCAGAGAAGGCTTTTAAGTGTACACCCTGTTATGGCCGGAACCGTAATGCCCTTCTGAAGAATCGGGAAGAAGGTTTTCAGCTGGTCAGCGCTCAGTTGCAACACCACAGATTTCAAGCCGGGGATGGCGCCTGGCTGGTCAAGTTTTCTCTGCTTCACGGCTCCTCCGGAACTATTGCAGCGAGGAGGAAATGTCTCCTCCCCGCTGCAATAAGCATTACCAGTTGAATACGTCGTCCAGTTCTTCGTCCTTCATCATAAAGGTCTGGTTGTGCGGCGCGATCGGCTCGTTGTAGAAGAAGCGCGGCAGCCGGTCGTGATGCTTGGTGAACCCGGCCCGGGTGTTGAAATCACGCTCGGCGGAAAGCACTTTCTTGCCCAGCGCGATAACATCATCGCCGGTCATGCTGATGCCGTGGAAGGAGCCCAGCATGTCGAGCAGTGCCTGGAACGTTTCCGGCTGATCCATGATGGCAAAGGCGATGAACAGACACATGCCGGTTGAATCGATTGCCGCCGTGGCGATCTGCAGGTTTCGCGACAACTCGATCTGCCCTTCAGTTTTGAGAGGATCGACATCGCCGCCAACCTTGAGGATGTTGGTGGCGATCGCATAGCCGGCGGTGTGGTCGGCACCCTGAGTTGTAGTTGCGTAGGTGACGCCGATACCCTGGATGGCGCGCGGATCGTAGGCAGGCAGTGCCTGATCTTTTACGACCGGTACCCGTTCAACGCCGAACACCTTGCCGGTGATTGCAGCGCCGCTTCCGAGTACACGTCCCAGTGGTGTGCCGTTCTGGACCTCTTCCAACAGCCGGATTGCCCCTGCTTTGTCGCCGAACTCAATGACGCAAGGAAGAAGCCATCGAAGCTTGCGCAACACAGCTCGAATTCGGCGGCGCCGGTCACTCGGCCGTGGTCTTCACCGAGGACGAAGGTATAGCACACGAGTTCGCACTTAAAGTGCACGCCAACCGTGTCGTCTGGAACCAGCCCTCCGTTCATGGCACCATCGGCGCCCTGTACAACTCCCTCGTGCCATCGCTGACACTCGGATGCGGCGCCATGGGAGGCAACATCACCACCGAGAACGTCGGCTACAAGAACCTGCTCAACATCAAGCGGCCGGCCCGCAGGAATTCGGCTAACAACTGATCCCACGTAACATTTACGTTTTACATTTAACAGCCCTCCGGGATTTCCAACCTCGGAGGGCTCGTCCGATCGACATCCAGGGCAATTCAGGGGATCTCGTGCTTGACGTGCCGCTGCCGGTGGTGCGTCCGCGCCCCTTTTATATCGAGAGAAGGGGTTTTCTGTTTTTGTTGTTTCAAAAGGAGATACGTATCATGGTCAAGCTTGTTGAAACCCCCATCATTCCTGCGGCTGTCTTCAATTCCATATGCTCGGCCTTCTCCGGTTCCGTGGTGTTTCACTATGCACTGGTCAAGAAACAGGCCGGTTCCGGCAAGGCCACAACCACTATCGAGTACAAAGCTCATGGTGATGTAATTATGGAGCTGGCGTGTATTGCCATGGAGCTTGAGAGGCGCTGGAAACTGGAGGATGTACTGCTGATCCGGCGGACCGGGTGCCTAAACGTTGGTGACATCATATCTCTGAGTCAGTAGTATAATCATGGCAAGCAGTCTATCAACGCGACAAGGAGGCTTGGTATGAACATTAGCGCGAGAAATCTATTGTCCGGGAAGGTTGTTGCAATCATACCAGGGGCGGTGAATTCAGAAGTAATACTGGCTCTGGCGGAAAAACAGGAGATTGTGGCGATAATTACCAACGAAAGCGTCGCACATCTCGAACTCAAGGTCGGCGGCGATGCATTTGCAATCATCAAGGCTCCTCTGGTGATTCTTGCCAAGGGGAAGCCGGATATGAAGTTCAGTACCCGAAACATGCTCGAGGGAACTGTGAAACAAGTAGAACTCGGCACGGTAAATGCTGAAGTCAGCTTGGAGTTGGCCGGCGGAGTACTACTGCATGCCGTTATCACCAAGACAAGCGTACAGGGAATGGAATTGAATGCCGGCGACAAGGCCACCGCCCTGTTCAAGGCTTCGACTGTCATTCTTGCGGTTAAAGCATAATTAATCAGCAGAATTGTAATTAAAAAAGGGAGGCTACATGTTCACAAAACAGATGTTAACCCGTCTCACAACGCTTATTGCTGCACTCGCAATCCTAGTCTGGTGCACGGCCGCCTTGGCCGCCTCAAAGACGGTTATCGTGGCTACTACCACCAGCACCCAGGATTCGGGGCTGTTGGATGTGCTGGTGCCGCTGTTCGAAAAGGAGAGCGGATTTCTGGTTAAGACCATCTCGGTCGGTTCCGGCCAGGCCATGAAGATGGGTGAAAAAGGTGAGGCCGATGTGTTGCTGGTGCACTCGCCGGAAGCCGAGAAAAAATTCATGGCCGATGGGTTTGGCTCCAGCCGTCGTCTGGTGATGCACAATGACTTCGTAATCGTCGGCCCTGCCGCCGACCCGGCCGGAATTAAGGGGGCTACAGCTGCTGAAGCCATAAAGCGCATCGCCGTATCCGGCTCCATTTTCGTCTCCCGCGGAGACAACTCCGGTACCCACGCCAAGGAGAAGGGACTCTGGAAAGAGGCCGCTATTAACCCGGAGGGACAGAAGTGGTACCAGCAGACCGGACTCGGCATGGGGGAAACCCTGAACGTTGCCGCCGAAAAGAAGGGGTACACATTGACTGATCGTGCCACCTACCTGTCTCTGAAAAGGGGACTCGGTCTCGTGGTCCTGCTCGAAGGGGACAGCAGACTCCTCAATATCTACCATGTCATAGAGCTCAATCCGGTCAAGTGGACAAAAATCAATGCGGCGGGAGGCAAGGCTTTTGCCGGTTTCATGGTGGCAAAGAAGACTCAGGAGATCATCGGCCGCTTCGGTGTTGAAAAATTCGGCGCACCGCTCTTCTTTCCCGATGCCGGCAAGAAACCGGAATCCCTGGGGTTGTAATTAGCTGATTGTCAAAGTTGGTGTCAAAGTTTCAACTTCGTGCATCCGGGTGGATCGGCTTTCAGTCCAACGGGGTCCTGATGACCCATCTTCGTGCGGTGTCTCTGGTTGATGCCGGGCTGGACAAAATATGTATTTCCGTCGATGCAATCGCTCCCGAACAGTTCAGAAAATTGCGCGAGGGTGGCGAAGTGGATGCCGTTGACACCGCTTTGGCAGCCTTGATTAGCGCCAGGACTCTGTGCAATCGCCCTGAAGTAAAGATCGGCATCGAGTTTGTGGCGATGCAAAGTAATGTTAAGGAGCTGCCGGCAACTCTCGAATGGGCTGCCAGTCGCGGGGCAAGCTTTGCAATTGTCACCCATGTCCTGCCATACGACGAAAATCATGCTCATGAAGCGGTGTTCTGCAACATTACGGATCAAGCACTTACGCTTTATAATAAGTGCCGCAGGAAAGCGCTTGACTCTGGAATCGACCTTCAACGCTATTTTAAAGTGCGTTGGCAATTCACCCGTACACCGGAAGAGCAGGCCGTGGTGGATTTAATTGAAACGATGAAAGCTGAGGCAGAGCAGCAGGGGCTCCTGCTCGACATAAAAAAACTGCTCCAGCTGGAACACGAAAGAGTGGATGAGGTTGCCGCCATATTTGCGGCGGCAGAGGATGTGGCCGCCAGGACCGGACTGGAGTTGCGTTTGCCTGAACTGGCTCTCAAGGAACAACGAAAATGCAGCTTTGTTGAGGAAGGCAGTGCGTTCGTATCGTGGAAAGGCGATATCTCTCCCTGTTACTTTCTCTGGCATCGCTACGAATGCTTTGCGAGCGGTTGGAACCAGACGGTAACCCCCAAAATATTCGGCAATCTGGCCGAGCAGGATATGCTGCATATCTGGAATAGTCCCGAATTCTCATCGTTTCGTAATGATGTACTTGCCTATGACTATCCGTCCTGTGCAGGATGCGGCCTGGCCCCGTGCGACTATGTGCAGGCAGATGAATTCCAGCAGGACTGTCATATAAGAAGCGTTCCGTGCGGGTCATGTCTCTGGTGCACCGGGGTGTTCCAGTGTCTGCGCTGAAGTACGGTTACATTTCAAGGAAGTTCCCGTTATAATCGTTTTATCCCTGTTCAAATACTATCGGAGAGATAAAGTTGCTTTTCAAAGAAGGCGGCAAGAGCGGAATTTATGATCGTACCATTCGGTGATGATGGTTTGAAGTGTCTGTATAATGCCCTGCTATAGTATACTGGTACGGGAGGTACAAGATCGTGAAACTGTTTTATCATGACACGGCTATTGGGAAAATCGGTATTGCCGAAGAAGATGGCTGCATAACAAATCTTTTTTTTGAATCGCACACCATCCCGCAGAACGCAGAAATATGTGAAACAGGTGTCATCAAGGAGGCCTTCCGGCAATTAGCGGCATATCTTGCCGGAGATCTGAAGTCGTTTTCCCTGCCGCTTGCGCCTTGTGGCACGGAATTCATGCGGAGGGTGTGGGCAATTCTCTGCGAGATTCCCTATGGAAAAACTGCCAGTTACAGGGAGATCGCCATCGTTGCCGGAAATCCGAAAGCTTTTCGTGCTGTGGGCCTGGCAAACAACAGGAATCCTCTCCCGATATTTATTCCTTGTCACAGGATCATCGGCGTAGACGGTAAACTGGTAGGATACCGTGGCGGTCTGGAAGTTAAAAAGATACTATTGGATCTTGAAAAACAACATGGAACTGTTTAGATACGGACAAACAGAAACAGATCATCTAAAGCGTCGTGACAGAAAGCTTGGCGTAGCAATAGAGAGGATTGGAGCAATCGAGCGGGAGGTCACGCCCGACCTTTTTACGGCCCTCGTCAAGAGCATCGTGGCGCAACAGGTCTCCACCAAGGCCGCTGATACGGTATGGGGCAGACTTTGTAACCTGCTTACAGACATTGATCCCTGCCGCATTGCAGCTGCTGATGTCTCAGACATCCAGAAATGCGGTTTATCAATGCGTAAGGCAGGATACATAAAAGGGATAGGCTCTGCTGCTGTTTGCGGTGAACTGGATGTGCAGAAACTCTGCGAACTTTCAGATGGAGAAATTATAAAAAAAGTGTCGTCTCTTCATGGGCTCGGTATCTGGACGGCGGAAATGATTCTGATATTCTCCTTGTGTCGTCCGGATGTTGTCAGTTGGGGAGATCTTGCCATTCGCCGCGGTATGATGAATCTGTATGGATTGAATACTATCAGCAAAGAGCAATTTGAACTATATCGCAAAAGATACTCGCCGTATGGTTCAGTTGCTTCTCTTTACCTGTGGGCTGTTTCGGTTGATCGGTAACGGATAAAGCCCGCTCCTTCAAACGCTGATGCTCTTTTGCACGGCCAGTAATACTGTTAATTCTGATTTTGTCGTAAAGTTTATGATAATCCGAATCCCGTTTCCCGCTCCAAAAGAAATCAAGGACTTAGGCTTAATTGCTTAAGTCCTTTTTCTTTATGTGTAGCTCTTAGGCTCTCTCAAATAAGCCCAATCGGATGAACATATCTCCCTGTATAGGTTGACTTATAGATGATAGCGATTATATTGAACCAATACTTTGTGCTTCAGGTGGCAACTGTCAGAGGGGCACAATATGCAGACGGATATAACGTCCTATGGCGTCAGAATTCCCGCTTATTTTTATTTTCAGGAGGAAGTATGAAGCTCGCGCATCATTCCTGGTTTCCGGTGTTGCCCAAGAATCGTCAGAAACTGATCATCCTGTTACCTGTGTTTGTTGTGGCCTACATTGTTCTGGCTGTAATCTGCCATCAGAAAATGGAAGATTATGCTCTCAATGAGGCCAAGAAAACCGCACTGGATGTTCTGCTCAATCATAAGGCTGTACATCGGTATGTTGCTGAAATTCAGCGTCCGGAGATTTATCGCCTTCAGGGCGAAGGCAGACTTTACAAAGAGTACTTCTCGCCCAAAGTCATGTCCTTTACCTTCATCGCTCGCAATATTAAGGAGCTGTTGGGAAAAGAACGTGAAAAGGCCGGTCTGCCGCCGCTTTACTTTAAGCTTGCTACTGATAATCCTCGTAACCCGATCAATCAGGCCGATGCCTATGAAAGCGCCTTGCTGGCAAAGATGAAGTTTGGCGAACTTAAAGAATTTAAAGAGGTTGTGCAGCAAAACGGTGTGCCAACCTTGCATGTTGCCATTCCGGTTGATCGCTCAAGTGCGGGGTGTCTTAAATTCTTTTGAGTAATCCCCCACCTTTGGTGGGGGACTCACAAAGTTTGACAGTTCCTGAAATATGTAGAAGCCTCCTTAACGTGAACCGCTCAAA
>JAYTVV010000073.1:0-15168 GCA_043743795.1 Geobacteraceae bacterium | reverse complement strand
CGGGAAAAATGAAGGTTACAGAATCCATAAGGTGGGAAATTGATCCACGTATAGCTGGCAAAATCGTATAAATTGGGTGTACCGGTTGTATTTTTGGAGTGAAGAAAAGGAAAGAGGCTACTTTTTTGAGATAGGTTTCAAAAAGTTGGAGGAGTCCGGTGATGTCAAGTCTTGCTAAGCGTGGCATAGGCGAAAAATACCATATAAATAAAAAGAGTCAATAGATAAATAGATAACAACGTCCCTCTTCACTTACACACTCTTCACTTACACAGTTTGATTATTTTTCAACGGTTTGGGAGAACACCGGCGGTTTCAGGCCGGTGCTTCTTCCTGGTTGGGAATTTAGCTTTGATTGCTCTTTTGGTATTGACCCATGTAAACAAAATGTTTATTCTTGGGTCATGATCACATCGTTTGCGAATAAAGAAACTGAAAAGCTCTTTGCAACGGGGAAATCCAAAAAACTTCCTCCTGAAATTATCATCCGTTCGATCATGCGTTTGACACAGTTGGATAGCGCACGCGAGGTTACTGATTTGCTAATTCCCCCGTCAAACCGTCTTGAAACCCTCTCTGGTGATAGGTCGGGGCAGTGGAGTATCAGGATTAACGACCAATGGCGAATATGCTTTCGGTTTACAAACGGCGAAGCAACCGATGTTGAAATAACCGACTATCATTAAGGAGAAATTCTATGGCTATCAAAAACGGTCTTCCTCCAATACATCCGGGGGTATTCCTGAAAGAAATACTTGACGAACTCGGCGTGTCACAAAACGCTTTTGCTCATGCAATTGGCGTTTCACCCATGCGCATATCTCATGTTGTCAAGGGTTCGCGTCCTGTTACGGCTGAACTGGCGGTTCTTTTCGGCAAGGTGTTTGGTCAGACGCCGACCTACTGGATGAACCTGCAAACTAGCTACGACCTGAAAACTGCCGAAAAAATGATGGTTCAGAGGATGCAGCAGGTGCAGCCTCTATCGCTTGCTGCGTAGCTGGGTAGGCTACTGGTAGTTGGGTGTTGCTTTGCCTGCTTGCTCTCGTGCCTAACGGAGCATAGCACCAGTTTTGAATTCTTCGTGCAAGTGGTGGCAGGAGATGCAGAGTCTCTCTATTCACACTCTAAAAACTTGGGTTCCATGCTCCTAGCTCTCTTACCCTCCATTTAACCGATTCAGAATGAGCTTTTGAATAATCACTCATTACCTGTTCAAAATATGAAAGTGCAAGTCGAGTTGCTGGAATAGATGAATTTGGAGAGTTGTCTGATATTGTAAGTTTAGCCACGGGCAACTCCAGTTCACTACGTTCAAGATTCTGCCGAATCAGAGAATCTGCATGGAAGACCATATCAGCTGCCAGTTGAACCAGGTTGATCTCAGACAAATCATATTCAGAGTGATTGCGAAGAACATCAGCCAGCATCTTGATTGGATACCAAGCAGGATTTAATTCCTCAATTACAAACGATTTTTCAGTACTGCGTAGATACCGTTCAAGCTCCAATGCAAGCTGGGCATTTTGAACTTCACGTAACTCACGCATATCAGCATTTCTTTTTTTAGGCGCGTAGCGGTTATCACTAAAAGGCTTTACGCTTGTTACCCTGTTAATATTATCAACAGTTGAATAACCAATTTCATCAAGAGGAGTCATTTGAGCCGGTTGCTGTCCACTTTCGTTGAATGCTACCAGTTGAAAATCACGTTTAGCTAAAACGAAAAGAGATCCACAGACCGACATTGGATAGAGAATATCAGACATTTTCACACACCATTACCAAGGCCTTTTGATGGTATCTAAACTTTGGGTACGATCATCTACTTTATAATCTCGTGCTTCCTGTTCCATAAAATCTAGGCGTTCCCGAATGGGTTTGAGTCCTGTGCTATGATGAGCAAACAGTTCCTGCATGTACACTTCAGCTGCTTTTCCTAAACCTGCATAATGTGAAACGGTAGTAGCAAGACGTTCCCGCTTGATTTTTTCAGTTCTACCGGCAATTTCATCTTCAATTACCCGTCTCAATTCGCCAATATTACTACGTTCGATCTGTTCTTTGTTATTAGTTGCCATACCTTTTAAAGCTTCCAATGCGCTCATGGGAATGAATTGCTCAATGATACCACCACAATGCTTATGGAACACTTCCATGATCTGAGACATTTCTTCATTCCACTTATCTAGATTCTTACCATAACCACGAACTGAATCTATTTTGTTAATGACCGCGTACACAGGACGTCCATGATTTTTAATAGTTTCCAGATATTTCAGCTCACTTCCAGCAGCTGGTTGATTTGCTTTGAAGACCCAGAACACAACATCAACCTTGCTAATGTATTGCATCGTGGTTTTCTCATGCTCTTCAATCTTTGAGTTAAGGCCGGGGGTATCATAAATGGAAATCTTCTTGAGGGGAGGATAATCCACCAGAGCTTTCACTAACGCAACTTGCTGACGTAATGATGAATCACTATTCTGATCAACCAGCTTACGATAATCTTCAATACTTGATTCTCTGCGACTACCATCTCTCAATTCCAGCTCAACACGGGGAAATGGAGAGTATTCAAGTTTGGAGATAAGAGCTGTTGTTTCAGTCAGATTCACAGGTAAAAAGTCGTCTTTGCCAACCAGGGCATTGATGAGTGAGGACTTGCCAGCAGAGAACTCACCGATGATAGCACAGTTAAGGGGCTGATTACCCAACGAAGCGGAAAGATTGTGGGCTTCACTTCGTACAACTTCACGCATAGCTCCGAAATGACCAATGCCGTAATATGCACCTGCAAAGGACTCTAACAGGCGAATGGTTCGGTAATTGTTATCCGACAGCTTCACATTTGTTGCTCTGTGATGCTCTGCCAGTTCTAGTAATCGGTCACGGCAGGTTTCTATTGGATTGTCGCTGAGAATGCCGGTTGCGGACATAAGGCTCACTTTCTTGCTCTGACTGGCCAAACAAAGTTGCTGCGGTTTTTAGACTCGTTGTAAACGTTGCCATTGTGCATATAGCGAGTTCCACCTGTTGGTTGACAACATGCTGCACGGCACGAAGCTTCTTTCGCTCTTTGATTCCAAATATGTCAGATAAATCAAACCCCACGATTATCCCTTTACCAACCTGTTCAACTCATCAATCTTGGCAAGAACACTCTGCAATCGTGACACCTCTTTTGGAGCATCAGCGCCGGTTCGTTGATGCTCAATTTCAGACATTCTATTCCTAAGGGTAACATGATGACCTTTTGCAATGTTCTCCACCTGTCCCAACAGCCCTTGCAGCGCGCTTTGCAACACCTTGTCCAGATGGGTTAACATTTCACTGGTCAGGCGACTATAGGGAGTTTCAAGAGATGTTAAAGAAAATTCTTTGATCTGCCTTGTTATCGGTTTACGGATCTTTTCCATTTCCTCATCTTCACTTGAAGAGCCACCCCCAAAAAGCGAGGCACCTCCAAAGATAGCTAAACCAACACCTAGCCACCCCCCCAGAATCAAACCGCCAAGCATCATGCCGATTCCCATGCCACTGATACCACCACTTTTCGTTACCGGTCTGGATTGATATTCATCTATGTACTCTGTTTTTTCTCTTACCTGTGTCTGTACCTGCACACGAACTGGTGAAAAACTGACCGTACTTAGTGAACCTCCTCCAGCATCTGCGACCAGTCCTTCCGAAAGCTCCCGATCAATTTGAGAAAGATAATTTGAGGTATAAACCAGCATGTCATTATAAAAGCTTCCCCACTGTTGTTCTGCATGGGCTAACCAGGCACCAGAATCAGTTGCTATGCGATCTTCAATAACTTTTGGCTCAGGTGGGTTTGTGTGGACTCCTCCGTATAGCTGTTCAAGATTGCGACGAGATTCATCGGTTCTTTGCCTGATATCAGTAGCCAATCGCCCTTTCATACTCACAAAGCCTTCATGTATATGAGATTTGAGCGTATCTAGCCGTTCTCCCTCTTTTCGCAGATTGTCAGTTGCCTTGCGAGCATATACATCAGCTTTCTCTTTATCCAGGGTCAACCCAGCCAGACGCATACGACAATCATTACTGCACTCTGCAAGGATATCTGCAAATGCTGCGCTGGTACGTTCCAGTCTATCTAATGCGCCTCGTTCAGTTACATAGCGCCCCAGATCGTTCTCAAGCGCTTCTATTCCTGATGTTGCCAATAATCCTGAATCTCCATCTTCCCTTGCTTCCAGAGCATTCAATGCAGAGAGAGGATAAATGCGCTCAAGGTTGGGAATCAGTTCTTTCAGCCGGACAGATGCTTTGTCTAAAGCTGATTTCAATTGTTCAGGCTGGTCTTTATAGAGATCACAACGGTTCACCACTACAAACACAGCTCCGTAATTACTTTGCGTTACCTCATCACGGATAAACTGCACTTCGCTTTGCTTAAGCAAATATTCAATGTTCAAGACCAAAATAGCGGCATCAGCTATCTTCATGAACTTCTTGGTGATGATTCCCCTTGCTTTGGCAGCGCTGTTTAATCCAGGTGTATCAACTATTACCAAGCCATTTTTCAACAGATCAGCAGGGTAGCGAGCTTCAATGTAAGCAATGTCATCAAAGTTTTCATTACGAGTTGTAGCTATTTCTTTAAGGTCAGATAAGGGGTGCTCAATCTGTTTACCGTCAGCCTTATGAACGATCATTACTGGCTGTTCGCCGTAACCAACTTGGGTAATAGCTGCGGTTGTTTCTACAGCCCAGTTAGGAAGGATTTCAGTTCCAAGCATTGCGTTGATAAGAGTTGATTTGCCACTGCTGAATTCACCGATTACAGCAATTTTAACTGAATCGACCTCAAGCCTGAGAAGATGACCGGACACTTCACGAGCTTTGTCTGGCATTCCTGCTTCGTCAAGAAATTTACGGAGGGTGTCACCGGTTTGCAGCAAGGCTTCACGGCGGGTGGAAAAGGCTGCGAGAGAGTTGTTTAGAATGGTCATGATTGCTCCTAAAATGGAGGGCATAGTGTTTGTAACAGTAAGACTTTTATCATTATAATTAGCATTTTGGCATCATATTGAGTTTATCTCATTTAGTTTTGTCCTAATAGCTCCCCTAATTATTTTGTAATCAAGACCTCTCTTGCTAAATTCATCTTTAGAGTCCTCTGATAATATGATTGCCCCATCTCTATTAACTTTAATTTCAAAAGCAAATTCATCATTACCTGTCACGCTCCTAACATAATAAATATCTGTATTTTCTGTTCTAGTGATTTCAGATATGTATACTGTATTTCCCATTTCACTCTCCAGTAGTTAATTAATTTAAATCTATATTTAAGCGAACCGGCCAGAAATAACATTTACTAAATGACATGCGACTTGTGCTGAAATCACCACCCACAATGCTCACTCCTGTAAAAACACTCATTATTTGTTTCATCTTTTGTTGATGACCAATACCAATCTGGTTTAATATCGAGATCCCTTCGTTTTGAAACCATTTAGAAACATATGGTTTACCTCTGTCTTCCCAGTCATTTTTGTTTATACAGCACAATAGGCCCTGAAGCTCTTTTAGTTCTGGAAGCCGCCAGTTATTGTGACCTGCCGCAGATTCTATGTTTAATTTTTGAATATCAGATTCTGCCTGAGCCCAAGTCACTTTGCGACCCAAATGGATTCCTTCAAGCTGCCACATCAGATCTGTTCTACGGTCAATTGCAATTTCACCTTCAATTTCAAACACAGACGAAGACAGGTAAATGATCTTAGAATCTAACTTCGCATGTGAACATAGAAAATAAAAACTTAATCCGGTGGTAGGACAAGACGCAAGCCATAACAGAAGTTGCGTTCATCCTCATTACTACTGAGCCGAAACGATGCCCGTACAGCCTTGACGTCGTTGCTCCATGAACCACCGCGAAGCACTCTGGATGAACCACTTGATGGCCCCTGAGGATTACATCTAGGGCTATTCTTGTAGTAGTTAGCATCATACAAGTCTTGGCACCATTCCCACACATTACCGGTCATATCATATATGCCAAGTCCGTTTGGTCGTTTCTGTCCTACTGGATGAGTTTTTCTGCCACTATTGTCATAAGTCCAGGCAACAGCATCTAGATTGTTTCCACCAGCATACTCTTCGCTCTTACCGCCACTACGGGCTGCATATTCCCATTCAGCTTCTGTCGGCAGTCGATATTTTTTGCCAGTTTGACTTTTAAGTTTTTTGATAAATATCTGTGCATCTTCCCAATTGATATCATCAACAGGATTACTATCACCTTTAAAGTATGATGCATTATACCTCATGATCTTATGCCATTCGGACTGCTTTACCTGGTATTTACCAATAAGAAAACTGTTGACAGACACCTCATGCTCTGGTTGTTCCTTACTCTCTCCACGGCCAAAGGTATCACCCATCTGGAAGGTGCCGCCGTTAATGAAGACAAATTCCATGCCGGTTGCGTTACATTTGAAGCTGCTGGCTGTTTCCTGAATATCGTCACGAACAGGCCACACCCAATATTTGCCAATGTTCTTATCATTGACGTCACATTTACCCTCTAATACATTAAAAACATTAAAAGCGGGATTTAAAGTCTTATTATTGTTATTATTGCAACAGTAACATCCACTTTCAATCTTACGGAAACCATTTATATTACCCCAGTTATCTCGTTGTGAACTGAAATTTCGAGAGAATTTATCCAACTCACCCACCGTAGGTAATCGCCAATTATTAAATCCTGCATAGCTGAGTCTAGCTAACCAATTGTTTGCTTCGAAGCAAGACATTTTGTTTCCAGCAATATTGCAATCGAGCGACCACATTAGGCCAGTAGACTTATCCTGAAAAACAAGTTTTTCAATTAGTCCTGATGCAATCATGTTCATTGAGCAATAATTATCTAATGCTTTGATCGAAGAGGGCTTGATTAAAGTCTTAAACTCAACAGGTATTGCAATAGTTTTTATCAATTCTGGTAAAAAAACTGGCTTCCTGAAAACTTCTAACGCTTCGCGGAACAGCAACAACCTTGCGGACAACCCTAGACAAACAACACGGTCAATTCCATCTAAATTATTTAGCCTCTTTTTAATTGCTTTAATAATTTTTCCATCCTCCACCAGCAAGGGGCGGAATATCGGCGCCAACTCTTCTCTTACAAGCGGAATCGTTGCAGTATACGGATGGCTATCTATTACAACAGTTTCCTCAATATCTCCTTGCGGCGCTCCCTGGCAGAGCAACATAAACAAACGTTGTGCAAGAGGCAGAAACCGCTCATTCTTTGTTTTTTTCAGAAGAGGGTATTTCGTCGAAAAACGGTTTTTCAGCCACTCAGCCAAAGCATCCTCAAAATCTACAGCTCCATATTTAATTAACTCTTGTGATTCAATAACGAAACTGGTTCCTCCCCTCACTAATGCAACCATAGTCTGCTTTGTCCCGACATCCAGCACCAACAACAAAGGCCTTGAAGACAAATTGAGCTGTAATGAACTGACCTTATCCTCATCAGCTACCCGTTGCAAATCGAGAAGCATTGCCTCAGAACAAGTGTCAATATCTTCATGTCTGTCAATCCGAGCGGTTGCTAATTCCATCCAGCGTGTTCCGTTTGCTAATTTTTGTTGAAACTCAGTGCTCTTTCTAAGCTTTTCAACCAATTCAGTTTGTAACTTTTGAAGATCTTTTGTTTTTGATTCTGCCTCAACCTTACCGGAAGTAATCTGACTCAAATCAGCACTCAATCTCTTGTGCAAAACTTCATATTCGCCAATTTCTTTTTTCAGGTTATCGGATTTCTTTTGGTTGATTGCTACTTCCTTAATCAAAACTTCAGAACGTTTTCCTAAATCTCGAACCTGATTACTGAGATCAGTCGCTTTCTGACCATATTCGTTCCAGGTTTTATCGTAAAAATCCTTGCTTTTATTGGCAGAGTTAATTGCATTGAGATGAGCCTTAAGGGTATCAAGCTCTTTCAAGAGCTGTTCGTACATCAATGTCCTTGTCGCAACTTTTTTACGAAGTTCAACATTCTCGGCTCGCGCTTTATTTCCTAAAATGTCTAAAATATCCATAAACGTCCTCAACACAATGTAAATTGTCTACTTGGTTTTCCTGTATCCGTAGATTGCAGCCCCGGTGATTGTGCAAAACTGAAGAATCATCAAAGGTGGGTAAAACAAATGGGATAATGTCCACAGCACAGCTAGAACAACAGCAACCGTAAGAGCCTTTTTACCTTTATAAGCAGCAACAATGATGATTGTAGCAATAAGTACCTGATAGAATAAGACTCCGAATAACTTTATCACCGCTTCTTCCTCACACTTGCAGGGTCACGCTTGCCAAACTCGCCGTTGTTCGGATTCAGATTTCCCTTTATTTCGTAATTGTTGTAACGATTCTTGTCGGGGGTAGTGCGTATGTACGAGGAGACTGGCTTACCGTTATTTCGTTTGTGATGTTTGACTTTGGTGGGTTGGCTGGCTTCTATAGAAGTGATCGAGCCAAGCGCTAACGTGATGCAGACTGCAACAACAGCATTTCTGAACACGTTCCCTCCGAATACTTAGATTAAATTACCATAAGGCCATACTTACCACCTCAGGCAAGATATTTCAAATCAATTCAAACCATGAGGCATGGCGATTTTTACCTGAAGCATGTAGTCTCACCGGCGCTGCTCGGCTACTCTTCACACACATATCCAACCTGTACATAACGATCAATATATGATACTTTAAGTTGTATTCATTGCTTATCGTATCGTATCTGATACTTTAAATCCGAAAGAAGATCTCCGACATGACAAAAACAATCGTACTACAAAACACCCCACTTGATGCATTAACGGCATTAGCGAAGTTGGTGAAAATAACCAGACTCAACCAGGAAATGACTCTGGAAGATCTCGCAACCAGGGTTGGCGTCAGCCGTTCTACACTTATCAGGTTTGAAAAAAGCGGCGCTGGCACAACTGATACGCAAGTTAAAATTCTGGCTGCCTTGGGTGTTTTAGATGTTTTTGTTTCAGCGCTTGTTCCTCCTGAAAAGCAGATAACAATAGCCGACCTGAAAAAAATGCATAACAAGCATCAACGCCAGCGAGGAAAGAGGAAAACTCATGTCCTTTCGTGAGATCAATGTCCTTTACGATAACGGGCTAAATGTCCAGCACGTAGGCCAGTTGGCTTCTTCCGGTGCGATTACGGTTTTTGAATATGACGATGCGTGGATGAAACGCGGGCTTGAGCTTGCGCCGTTCAAACTTCCGGTCAGCGCCCGTTCTCACACCTTTAAGCCGTCAAACATGGCATCTTCGACCTTTGGACTCTTTGCCGACTCGCTGCCTGATGGTTGGGGCATGTTGATTATGGACAGGAGCTTCAAAAAACGCGGCATTGAAAAAAGAGACATTACCCCGCTTGATCAGCTCGCCTTCCTCGGCAATCATGCAATGGGAGCCCTTTGTTATCGCCCCCCCTCGCAAGAGGATGCCTATGCGATTGAAGCCGTAAGCATCGGTGATATGGCGCGAGAGGCATTTAAATTATATGAGGGTCGCATAGAAGACGCTGGCCGCCTTCTGGCATTAATCGGCGGTTCTCCTGGCGGAGCAAGGCCAAAAGCGCTTATCGGCATATCAGAGTCAAACGATAGATTTGTGTCGGGGACAAGCCGCTTACCGGAAGGCTTTTCACACTGGCTTGTCAAGTTCACTGGTGAAAAGGATAAATATGACGGCATTCTTGAGTTTATCTACAATAAAATGGCATATAACGCCGGAATTACCGTGCCTGATCACATACTTATAAATGATGACAAGGGCGGGCGACATATTGCCACAAGGCGGTTCGACCGGTTATCAGGCAACATGCGACGCCACACTGCAACCGTAAGCGGACTGCTGCATGTGAGCCATATGGCTCCAACACTTGACTATGAAGAATTATTTAAACTGGCCTGGAGACTTACGGCGAGTGCGCCTCAAGTTGAAGAGCAATTCAGGCGGGCAGCGTTCAACATGTTTGCAGTTAATCGAGACGACCATTCCAAAAACCACGGGTATGTGATGTCTGACGAGGGTTTATGGGAGTTGGCTCCAGCATATGACCTCACCTACTCAACAGGCCCTGGCGGTGAACATTGGACAAGCTATGGCGGTGAAGGCAGGAATCCCGGCATGGCAAACCTGCTCTCCATTGCCGCTAAATCGTCAATAAGCGGAAAGTCCGCACTTGAAATAATTGAGCAGGTAAAAACGTCGGTTGCCGCATTCAAGCAATTGGCAAAAGAATATGGCGTACCGGCGAAGATAAGCGCCCCGATTATAAGACATATAGAGACAATGCTGACAAACAAATAGCACCAAACACTTCCTGTTTATTGTGCAAGTTTGGTCAACAGTAAATGGGAAGTGTTTGAATGTATAGGTAATGAGTTGAAGTGGAAGCCTTCGGTGGTATTAAATAGCTTGTTAGCGCAAGCGGCTGGATCGGCGATGTCATCCCTATTTATTCCTATCTATTTCTCCCCTGAACTAAATTTCCACTTCAAGAGTTCTAAGCAAAGTTGATTTTCCTCCAACCATCACGTTCTCAATCTTTGCGTCCTTTAAAACTAATCGCGCGATAAGTTCGCTGGGTGAGGGAGGAGTCATCAGGAGCCCCTGTTCAATTACAAATTGGTCTCGGCGATTATTCATACAATCATACAGATAACAGGCAAGCGGGCCTGCTGCCATCCCAGTTGCAGACTCTTCCTGAATTCCGTAAAGAGGGGCAAACATGCGCGCGCCCGCGTCACGGCCGGCGACTTGCGTTTGCCCGGAAAAGACGTAATAACCAATGAGGTTGTGTTTGGCACTTATCTGCTCAATACCCTCAAAATTTGGATGCACACCTCGGACCGCCTCCTCATCGCGCAATGGCACAAGGGCGAAACTATTTCCGGTATTGACGATGATTGGTATTTGCCCATTGAGTAACTGCTCAGAGGTAATCCCAAGTGAAGACAGAACCTTGTGTGAGCTAATCTCTTCGTATCGAGGCGCACGCTGCTCCATGAAAGCTATGTCGTTCACAAAATAGATCGCTCGATTGCCGTCAATTGTTTCTTTGGAACTGGCCTGGCCGGCTATTTTTCCTGCTTGAAAAAGATAGCCGAATGTTGCAATTGTGGCATGTCCGCAATGGGGGATTTGTTTGGTAGGAGTGAAAAATTCCACCTTGAAGTCGGCTGATTGCGATGGAGATACAAAGGCCGTTTCTGAAAAACCAGCTATTGCGGCAATCTGTTGTTTTTGAATTTGGTTGAAACGTTCTGAACGCAAGACAACTCCAGCGGGGTTGCCCCCTTTATTGCCATCAGTGAACGCGCTGACAACTTCAATATCAACCTTCATCACAACTCCATTGCTACCATTGGTCTAATAAATGCTTTTACTCAATTTCAGAAGTTTGGCAGTCTTCCATCGAACAGGATACTAAACTGAATCAATGCCGATTCCAGTCTCTAATCGGCATAGTCATTTTACCGAGATATTCCTCAATACCCATTGTGTTTCGGTAAGAACGACTAAGGAGGCAAGAAGTCCGCCGGATCCGGATTAACGAATTACAGCGTTCACAAATCCCCGGTCATCTCCTGCAGTAAATACAGCTTGACGTTAACCTTGCGGACACACTCCACCACCTCTCTCAGGCGCTCCTCGTCAAGCCCGCACTCTTCTTCAATACCCTGAAACCAGTTATATCCTTTAGGGAGGGGCGTTAGGGCTCCACTCCTCAGCAACATGACATCGACCATGTCATTGACCCGGCCTGTCGCCTCCCACGCGTCACGATAGTTGAACTGTCGGGCGACAACGTGCATCCCCATGCCGTTTGGGAATAGTGCCTTTACTTCAAAGGAAAATTCACGCGGGGCACTGTAACTGTCACTTCGTCCGGAGCGCACCATGATGTCGGCACCAGCATTCTTGAGTATCTCTCCGACCGACTCGGCGGTCATTGCTCTGTAAGTCTCCATGCTCATATCTCCATTCGTAATTCAATGCCCCACGGTACCGGTCTTTCTCCTGCTGCGGTCAATACCCACAGTGTCGGAAATTCCATTTTTTCCGGGGCCGGCCCGACACCGTCGGTAAGGTAGATTACCGCCGCCGGCAGCGGATGCATGGTCCTGGCGTAGTCAAAGACCGGCCGCAGGTCGGTGAAACCGCCGCCGTCATGGCGCTCGACAACGCCGGGAACGCCGTTGAAAGATACTATCTGCCGGATACGGCTGTTGGCGTACAGAACGGTGACGGTTGCATCACGGCCGCGGGCGATCTGGAGCAACTCCCGTGCAAACGCTTCCCGGAGGTCAACGCTGTTGGTTGAATCGCTGACATCAATCCCGATCAGCAGATTGAGTCGTCGCTGCTTTCTGACCCCGGGTGTGGTGTGACTGAAACGGCGGTGCTCACGCATCCAGGAACTTCGCCGGCCGGTGCGCCCGGCGGTGGCGATGAATTGCCGCAAAATCTGATGCCAGGGGAGGGGGGATGGATGCAGCAGGGCGTTAATAACACAGCTGAGTTCTGCCGGTGTTTCACCATCAGACCCCCTCAGGCTGTCTCTGGTAATCGCCCGAATCGTTTCTTCCGCCAATGCCAGCGGCGTGCTGTCGGCATCACCCCAGAGCGCGTGACTGTCCAGTGTTTCCGCCGCCTCGGTGCCGTGTCCGTCTCCAGTCGCACCGTGCTCAGAGCGTTCGGCATCGCCATAGCCGCTGCCGTCAAGATTGCCGGTGTCGAACGGCGGAACGAGCAGCCCGTAATACTCCTCTGCAGCCAACCCGTCTTCCGCACCGTAATATTCCGGGAAGAGCGCATCTTCAGGCAGGTCGGCGATACCCGGATTGATCGCCAGGTCACAGGCAATATCCCAGTCATGCTGATTGCGCCCTTTGCGGCGCAGCGGATGGAGGTGCAGCAGGTGCTTGACCAGATGCTCCAGCAGACCCCGCTGCTGCGCTGCCGCCAATGGAGCGAAACAATCGGGATCAACCGCCAGAACCGCGATGCCGTCCCGCACCGTGACACCTGCTGCCTTGCCATTCAGTTGACGCTGCTCGCGGCGTAGATTAAGGATGAAATGTCCATAGAACGGCCGTTCCCGCAGCAATCGCACGACGGCGTTTTCAAGGGTTCCGCTGTTCATGCCTCGCGGGAAATGGTCTGGATGGCGTCAAACACGACATTGTCGTATTTGTCCTGGGCAATGCTCAATGCAACTTCAGGGATTTTGAGCAGCGACTTGACAAAGCCGAAGCGAAGGTCGCGCGGGAGAATGGCAATATAGGCGATCAGGTTCGCTTCCTGTTCCTGCTCCAGGTTGGGTGAGGTCTGGAGGGTTGCTGTCAGATCGTTGATCGTCGCAGCCTGAATATCATCACGCTGAAGTTCTCCCTGTCCGGCAACGGTGGCCCAGTCATTGAGAATCTGTGCGGCGGTCAGCGGGCGCCCCTTGTGGTCTGCCAACCAGCGCATGAAGGTAATGGCGGCCTCCGTGCCGATGATGCCGGCGTAGACCTCCATTTCCAGATCACCGGGAAAGCGGCAGTTGTTGCGCAGCACGCTGACCATTTCCCAGCCCCTCTCGGTCGGCTCAACCTGCAGGTTCATCGGTGCTCCCTGACGGGCAAGCATGCCGGAGTTCCCTGCCAGAAACTGGCGGACGTCTCCGGACAGATTGCGCCCGGCAGCGTAGCGAGCCCAGCATTGGTAATCGGTTTCGACAAAGAGCATCACCATACGGTCGATGAGAGCGCGGTCAAGCGTGGCAACCTGATACGTGCCATCGGGGGGATTGATGCTGACAACTACCTTGTGCCGACGGGAGAGGTGATGGGTGTGCAATGATCGGAGTAAGCCTTCAGCAGGTGGTTCCACAAACTGAAAAATAGCCTGCAGCGTATCTTCCTGCTGGGCCCGGTTCAGCTCGTCACAGTGAACCACCGTGGGCGGCGCATCGTCACCAGGCCACCAGGACGGCCGTGACCAGTGCATGATATCCCCGTCGCGAAACGGGATGCCGACCAGATCACCGACCTCCATCTGCCCCAGGCGTAACGAAACGTAGTTCAGCTCGATTTCACGACAGGCCTGAATGATGCCGGCACTTTTTCCAACCCCGCGATGGCCAACTACGCAGGGGGTCAGGTCTGTTTTGGTGATGATCTCCTTGATGACGATCTTCATCTGCTCGATATTCATATCAGCCTCTTACGCGTACTGAAGCGGATCACTCAACCCTGCCTCGGCAAACCCTTTTAATCGTAAACGGCAGGAATCACACAGGCCGCAGGAAAGCCCTTCCGCTGTTGGATCGTAGCAGGAATGAGTCAACGCGTAATCCACCCCCAATTCCACACCGCGCCGGATGATATCGGCTTTGCTCATATCGATCAGTGGTGCGTGGATTTTGAATTGTGACGTCCCTTCGACTCCTGCCCTGGTTGCCAGATTGGCCATCTTTTCGTACGCCTGAATGTATTCAGGGCGGCAGTCGGGATAGCCGGAATAATCAAGGGCATTAACGCCGATATAAATATCGGAAGCACCCAGTACCTCGGCCCATCCCAGAGCAAAAGAAAGGAAAATGGTGTTGCGGGCCGGTACGTAGGTGACCGGGATGTCATCCCCTCCACCATCTTTTGGAACATCGATATCAGCCGTCAGGGCACTTCCCCCCATGAGGCGAAGATCAAAGTCGACAACCAGATGTTCCACTGCTCCCATCCGTTTGGCGTTCTGCCGGGCGACCGACAGCTCATGGCTGTGGCGCTGGCCGTAGGAAAAACTGATGGCGTAGGGGATAAAACCTTCTGCTTTGGCAATGGCCATGCAGGTGGTGGAATCGAGTCCGCTGCTATACAAAACTACCGCTTTATGCTGCATGTTGGATCTCCTGAAAGTTGTGTGATCTTTATTGATTGATGTGTGCCATTGCCTAATGCACTGATATAAATAACGATTTTATTTTGTAAAATGTAACAACAATTATTCGGGATGTAAATTCTTTTGAGTAATCCCCCACCTTTGGTGGGGGACTCACAAAGTTTGACAGTTCCTGAAATATGTAGAAGCCTCCTTAACGTGAACCGCTCAAA
>JAYTVV010000072.1:0-26692 GCA_043743795.1 Geobacteraceae bacterium | reverse complement strand
CTATAGCTCCCCAAGAGCATTCTGCAGGCGGGCAGATGCGGTCTGGTAATCGTAGAGAGCCTGATAGTAGTCGGTTTTGGTCTGGGCAACCAGCGCCTGAGCATCCAGCACTTCGGAGGCGATTCCGACGCGCTCCTGGTAGCGCTCTTTGTTAATACGCAGGTTTTCCTCGCTCTGTCGGATAGCCGCTTCAGTGACACTAATCTGTTCTTTTGCTATTCCGGCGTCATTGCGAGCGGTCGTTATTTCAAGCCTGGCACGCTGTTCTGACAGTCTGACTGATTCCTGTTGTTTAGAGCGCTGCTTGACCGCTTTCTCATGGGCTGCCTGTGATGCAAAACCGTCAAACAGGTTAATGCGGATGCCGACCGTTGCTGAAAATATGGCCTGTTCCCGGACTTTATCGTTTTGCACATACTCCATTCCCAGACGGGCATATAGTTCGGGGAGATAGTTCTCCCGGTTTTCCTGCACCTCAAACTCGCGGGCTTCAAGTATCTGTTGCTGCGCTTTGAGATCATGTCGGTGTGCCAAACTATCAGAAGTGTTTGCCTGAGGTGGATTGGAGCCGGTCAGAGTCGTTGTTTCGTCCAGCTCACCCCGAAGTTCCGGTTCGTTGCCGGTGAGAAAGTTGAGCAGCAGCCAGCCGTTTTTACGCCGGTTTGTTAATGACAACCGTTTTTGTACGGCAGATGCCAGGCGGACTTCTGCCTGCAGGACATCATTGCGGGTGACGCTCCCCTCTTCGAAGAGAACCTGCGCCACGCGACGATGCTCGGTTATTTGAGCCACCTCTTCGTCTGCTGCCTGAAGCAGCCGCCTGGTTGCCAAAATTTTGAAATATGTTTCAATCACTTGGAGAGCCACGTCACCTTTACCGGCCAGAAAACCCTGCGCTGCGGCTTCAGTGTAAGCGCCTGCCTGCCGGATTCGGGCATCGCGACGTCCAAAATCGTACAGGGTATATGTCGCTGCAATCCCGGCAAAAGCAAAATCAGGTTCCTGGGTCTCTGCGGTAACTCCACCCAGCTTGACCGCCTGAGGCTGCAGTTGCATCGTGTATCCGGCAGTGGCGTCAATCCGTGGATAAGTGCCAACTGATGCCAGACGGCTGTTTTCCTCGGCAATCCGGCTGTCCCATGCACTGCTTTTAAGAGCAGGATTATTGGCTTTTGCCTTTTGCAGGCAATCCTGAAGAGAAATTGTCGCTCCCCAGCAGTGAGGCACCATGCCAAGGCAGACAACAGCTATAAGGCTAGCATGAAGGAAATTCATAGATTCTCCGTTCTCCGCGTAAAATTTCCAGCATCCTTCTAAGCTCGTTGATTTCAGTTTCATTCAAGCCGGAAGTGAAGCGTTGCAGGGAGCGTTCGGCTCCTTGAGAAAGCGGAACCTCTAAAGATTTACCCTGCTCTGTCAGGTAAATTCTGTAGGCACGGCGGTCTTGCGGGTGTTGACGTCGCTCCAGCAACCCGCTCCTCTCCAGTCGGTCGATAAGCCCGCCGACCGTGGAGCGATCTATCTGCCCCTTTTCAGACAGCTCTACCTGGGTCAGGCCGTCCTGCTGCCAGAGGAAACAGAGGAGGGCAAACTGCGGAGGAGTAAGGTCATACTGTTCAATTTCTTCCCGCAAAATGGCACCTGCCCGCAGGTAACATTTTGACAGCAGGAAGCCGATGCTTTTTTCAATATTGTACATAAATAGGACCTCGTATGTGAAGATACTATATTTATACAGATAATAAGTGTGCTGTCAATATTGAATGTCAAGTTTGAGTATTGAGTATTCTCTGACTGGACGGAGAGTATTTATGTCTTTAAGTAGGGTGGAGAGGCAGGAGAATGGAGGCGTGGCATCTATAGGATATCCGGCGGGTAAGCGGTAGGGCCGCGCCAACTCATTTTCAAGTTGAACGCGGCCTTATTTTGATCTGAAATTTATGATCTGACAGGCGGGGGAGGGGCATAGCCGTCGTTATCCCATAACCGGTTTGACGGGCGGCGAGGGGGAATGTTACAGCCGACAATTCCCAGGCGGCAGAGGGTTGCGCGCCACTCGTACTTGAAGTGAATGGTCTCGATAGCACTGTTTTCCGCTTCGAAAGCCACTGTCCGTACTGGCGAATACTCCTTACGGCCCGAGAATGTACATCCGCTCGCTGTTCTTCAATTTGGTGAATGAATGGGCATCATTTCCCCAAGATATCGCGGGCGTCATTGCGAAAATGGATCCGCCACGGATAGGCATCTTTGTAGAGTTCTAAGGGCTGGGTCGCGACCCAGGCGAGATCCTGCCGACCCTTTTCCACATCCCCTTTAATCGCATAGTAGTACTTGCCCCGTGCCCAGCGTGGCAGCAGCCAACCATCACCTTTGACAATCGCTTTCTGCATATATTCGTCTCCTTTTTGCTTTGAGCCGCCACGGCTCTCTGGCAGGGCGATATAACAGATGACCTTGGAGAATTCGACTGCACCGCCGCCGAACTCTGGGGCGACTGCTTCTATGCGATCGAGGAAGACCAGTGCCCGCTGAAGCCAGACGATATTTATGATCTTGGACGGCAGCGACATTCCCTCTTTGAACTCGTACTGCAGGGCTGTCACCCAGAATAACATCGCCTCGGCCTCGGCCGCTCCCAGAGTATCCGCCGCTTCCCATGGTACGCTCCCGGCGTCGGCTCGGGCACGGAATACGGGGTTGGTGTACATCGCCAGCTCTGCATAGCGCATTGCCCGATAAAAATAGTCCGACTTGCGCGACGAGTTGGTGGTATAGCTGGTGCCACGCAGAATCAAGAGGGCTGCTGAATCTACGAGCGCCCGGTAATTGGTTGGATCGGCGTCCAGTACGCGCTCATAGGCTGCCAGCCCGGCGTCGACAGTGGAGCCATCGACAGCCGCTGCATAGGCGGTGGTCGCCTGCTGCAAAAGGGGTTGGACATCCGCCGGTGAAGACTTCGGCCGGACTGTTTCCCAAGATGCTTGCCAATTCATGGCGCACCCTGAGATCAGAAAAGTGAACAAAAGGATTCCGCAATTACTGATTCTGTTCATGGGCTAAACCTCCTCAAAGAACGGGATAAAGGGATAGGAATTTGCATTTTCAGTGCAGGAGATATACTACCTAACATGAGCCGCCGTCAATGTAATTTCAGAAGTTTTTGCGGATTTTGAGAGGTGTTTAGAGAACTATCGAGGAAATACTGCCCTGCCGTTACCTGCAACCTGTTTTTGAGCCGCTCACCAGTGATTGCCAAGCTGAAAACCGTTTACAATATCTTCTTACTTGCATATCATGCCGAGCCATGTCCACACTTCCCGAAACAGTTATCCGCTCTATGGCAGCAGCTGATCTTGATGCCGTTTTGGTCATCGAACAGGACTCTTTTTCTGTGCCGTGGCGGCGTGAACATTTTGAACACGAAATGACGGCACCGCATTCGTTTCCGTTTGTTGCCGAGGTCAGCGGCTGCATCGTCGGTTATGTCTGTCTGATGACGCTGTTTGAAGAGGCACAGATACTGGATATTGCCGTTGCTCCGGAGCTGCGTGGGAGGGGCGTTGCCCGGCTGTTGATGGATTATGCCATTGTGGTGGCGCGGGAAAAACAGGCCGAAGTGCTTGCGCTGGAAGTCCGGTCTACCAACTGTGCAGCCATCAATCTGTATGAACGGCTCGGGTTTGTCCGGACCGGAGTTCGGGCCAGGTATTATGAAGGCAGGGATGATGCGGTTTTGATGGAGTTGAGGATTGTTTGATGATATATCGTTCCGTAGTACTACATAACACCAGTAAGGAGAACCAGTGATGCAGTTTACCGCAATGATTCTTTCCAATGTGGAGGTCTCGCCCGGATATTGGCGGATGCGTATGACCGCTCCCCCTGAATGTGCTGCGGCACAACCCGGACAGTTTGTGATGGTGCGGGTTAATGGCGCAATCGATCCGCTGCTGCGGCGACCATTCGGCATTTTTGACATCGGCACCTATGTTCCGGCTCAAAGCGGTGCTATCGCTCAGCCGTATCTTGAAATGTTGTACCGGGTAGTGGGTAAGGGAACTGCCATGCTGTCAACCCTGCATGATACCGATCTGCTTGATGTCCTCGGGCCGCTTGGCAAAGGTTTCGATCTTGGTTCGGCTGATGAAGAAAAGCTGATTGTCGGCGGCGGGGTAGGGCTGGCGCCGCTCTATCTGCTGGCAAAAGAACTGGTTAAGGAATCAAAAGTAAGGCTGTTTGCCGGCGGTCGCACCAGAGATGATCTCCTCTGTATTACAGAGTTCGAGCGGCTTGGTGTTGAGTGCTATACGGCTACTGAAGACGGTTCTCTGGGTGAGCGCGGCCTGGTGACTGAGGCGCTGGTCAGGCGTCTTGATGAACTACGGGGGAAAGCCTCCATTTATGCCTGTGGTCCGCACGGCATGCTCAACGCTGTTGCCGGAATAGCAACACAACGCAACATTCTCTGCCAGGTTTCGCTGGAAGGGTACATGGCATGTGGTGTCGGCGCCTGTCTCGGCTGCGTCGCGCCGGGGCACTCCCATTCACCGGAAACTCCGGATTTTCGTTGTGTATGCACCGAAGGGCCGGTCTTTGAATCTGGCGAACTGAAGTGGAGGGATTGAACATGAAACCTGATATGACCGTTAATTTGGCGGGGATTCCGCTTCGCAACCCAGTAATGACCGCTTCTGGCACCTTTGGCTATGGTGAGGAGTTTGCCGAATACGTTGATATGGAATCAATCGGTGCCTTTGTGACCAAGGGACTTTCTCTCAAGCCGCGGGCCGGGAATCCGACGCCGCGCATTGTTGAAACACCGGGCGGGATGTTGAATGCCATCGGCCTGCAGAATGTCGGTATCGATGCTTTTGTCGCTAAAAAAGTTCCCTACTTTCGCTCTGTCAATACCCCGGCAATAGCCAACTTTTTTGGTAACACCGTTGATGAATATGCCGAAATGGCCCGTCGTCTGGATGAAATCCCCGAGGTAGCCGGACTGGAAGTAAATATCTCCTGCCCTAATGTCAAGCATGGCGGGATCGTGTTCGGCACCGACCCGGACAGTGCGGCTTCAGTTGTCACGGCCTGCCGCGCGGCGACTAAAAAACCGCTGATTGTCAAGCTCTCCCCCAACGTAACCGATGTTGTGGTTATGGCACAGGCATGCGAAAATGCCGGTGCTGATGCGCTGTCGCTGATCAACACCCTGACCGGTATGGCCATTGACCTGAACAAACGACGTCCGGTGCTTGCCAATATCACCGGTGGCTTTTCCGGACCGGCGATCAAACCGATTGCCTTGCGTATGGTGTGGCAGGTGGCAAAGGCCGTTAAGCTTCCGATTATCGGCATCGGCGGAATTATGAATGCAACTGATGCGCTTGAATTCATGCTTGCCGGAGCCACGGCAATCCAGCTCGGTACCGCCAGTTTTATCAATCCCGGCGCGGCTCAGAAGATTGCCGAAGATATGGAAGCATGGCTGATTGCTAATGGAGTCGCCGACATCAAGAGTCTGATCGGCGCGCTGGAAACCTGACAGAGTGCTGGAAATCTGGTTAGCATTTTCAGCCGGACTTGCGGGCAGTGGTCATTGTCTCGGCATGTGTGGCGGAATAGTATCGGCACTGGCTCTGTCCCGGAGTAATTGTAGTGCCGCGCAGCGTTTTCTCTTTAATCTTCTCTACCACTCCGGACGGATATGCACATACAGCCTGCTTGGACTTCTTGTCGGTCTGGCATCTCAAGCCGGAATGGTCGCTTCGCTGAAACCTGTTTTTAATTGGCTGTTTCTGGCTGCCAATCTTTTTGTTGCGGCAATCGGATTGTTTACTGCTCTGGGTGTGCGGGCGTTTGGTATTTCTGCTCTTGACGGTTCGGTATGGAGGGGCCTGAAGAGCCAGCTATCCCGAGTGACAACAAACACCTCTCTTGTTACCGCAATGCCGGCCGGTCTGCTTATGGGGCTTTTACCGTGCGGGTTGGTGTACGGAATCCTTATTTCTGCAGCCACCAGCGGCTCTGTTTTGAAGGGGGGCGGTATGATGCTGGCCTTCGGATGCGGCACCGTTCCGGTTCTTCTGGCTTACGGACAAGTAGCTTCGGCACTTTCAACCCTTGGGCGGGGCGTTTTTCAGCGCTGCATGGGCGGGGTCGTTGCAATGCTCGGTATGGTGGGTGTCTGGAAGGCAGTGGGGGCCATATGGCCATAGTTAACAAACTTGGGCACTGGGCACTCCATCTTGTATCCAGCCTGATAACTATTGTCGGAATTATCGTTACCTCCTTCAACAGTTTCCCCAATCCGCTCAATCCCGGGCGTCGTCCCATTGCCCGGGTTTTTCTCAAACAGGTTTACTTCACTGGTTTTGAATCGCTGAAGATTGTTATTATCATATCGCTCACCATAGGAACCGTCCTTATCACCCAAATAATCAGTCTTATGGGTGCCGGAAACGAATCACTCATTGGCAAAGTACTGGTCTGGGGTGTCATCAGAGAATTGGGGCCGCTCTTGACCGCGATAATCGTCATTGCCAGGAGCGGTACGGCAATCGCGACAGAACTTGGCTTCATGAGAATAAATGGAGAGATTGACAGCATCGAATCTCTCGGTATTCCGATGGAACAGTATCTCATCATGCCAAGGATTTTTGGTGTGACAACGGCCGTAATTATTCTCACCATATATTTTGAAATTTTCTCAATCATGGGAGGCTTTCTCGTCGCTTCACTCGGGTGGCATGTGCCGATCGAGCAGTTTTCACAGGGTATTTTCTCAAGTCTTACCGTCCTGGAGCTGTCGGTGTCAGTAATCAAAAGCCTCTTTTTTGGCTTGTTTCTTACCGCCGCCTGTTGCAAACATGGTCTTGAGGTTGGTAAAAGCACCACTGAAATTCCCCAGGCTGCTACCAGAGGGGTAATGCAGAGCCTCTTTCTCGTGTTTATCCTGGATGGCGTCATAACCGTTGCCTCATTGGCATTCAGACACAGTTGAGCAGTCACATGATCAAATTGCTGCAGGCAGAACATATCTCTCTTGCCGAAATCTCGGCGGCAGCCTCTTTTTCTCTGGAGAGCGGTGCCATGAGTATCGTTCTGACTCCCAAAGACGAAATTAACCTCTACCTCACCAAGTTGCTCATTGGTCTGGAAGCACCTCGTTCCGGAAAGATAGTTCTTTTCAACACCGACGCAGCAAGCATTTCAAATAATGAACTCCGGGAAATACGCCGCAGGATAGGCGTTGTATATGGATCCGGTGGACTGATATCCAATCTTAAGGTGTGGGAAAACCTTATATTGCCGCTTAATTATCATCAACAGTTGAATCCCGCCGAGGTCGAAGCACGCGGATTGGCACTGCTCAGCCGTCTTGGCTATACCGGCAGACTGATGGCTCTTCCCGGCCATCTGACTATCAGCCAGAAGAAGCTGGTCGGCTTTGCCAGAGCAATGCTCATCACACCTGATGTAATGCTTTATGAATCTCCTGATTCTGGTTTGAATCAAGAGGAAAAAGATACATTCTTCAGGATTGCCACAGAGTTTCATCGTGAAAAACCTGAAAGAGCTTCCCTTTTTATTACATCAAACCAGGAAGTCGTACGGTTTCTGCCAGAAGCTTCTGTTATAAATCTTACGAATGGACCGAAGGGACAGATCCCGTGATAACTGAAGAAGATCCGCGCTTTAAGTATCTTGAAAAGAAAATTGGTGTTTTTGTCGTTGTCGCTATCCTCGGTTTCCTTGCCGTGATTTTTTTCATCGGGGCGGACAAAGACCTGTTTACCCAAAAATACCGACTTAAGTTCACCGTTGAAAAAGGAACCGGTTTTTCCCGCGGCATGCCGGTAAAGCTCTCGGGCTTCCGCATCGGTAGGATCAATACGATCTCGCTCAATGAAATGGCTATGGTGGATATTGAGATCCAGATCGGCAAGGAATACCAGAAATGGATCAAAAAAGACTCCGTTGCCAAACTCGTCAAGGAAGGCCTGGTGGGTGACAACATCATCGAGGTTTCGGTTGGTACACAGCAAGCTGAAATACTGAAGGACGGTGCTTTCATCAAATTTGAGAAGACCAAGGGGCTTGAGGAGGTTGCAAACGACATTGCCGACAAAGTCAAGCCGGTACTGATTGAAGTCAAGGACATTATCAGCTACGTCAATGACCCTGATGGTGATATCAAACAGTCAATGAAAAACATCAGAGTTCTGACCGCAGACCTTCACAGCACCAGAGAAAAAGTCGATCTGCTGCTGACAGATTCCAAACTGAAAGTCGGTACCCTGTCCGCAGATGCTGAAACACTGCTGAAAACTGCCGGCAACAAGATTAATGCCATTGGACCCGTTTTGGAAAAAGTGGACCGATCCATGGCATCGGTTGATCAAAAACTGCCGCAGCTCCTGGAAAAGGCTGTTATTACGATGGATCACCTTAATAAAACCAGCAGTAACCTGGAAAAAATTGCGGATAAAGCAACACCCAGGATTCCGCTCCTGCTGAACAGTGCTGAAGATACACTCCAGGGGGCAGATACCGTTTTGAACGCGTTAAAAGATGTGTGGCCATTGAAAAACCATGTGACTGCCCCGCGTGAAAGAGAATTTGTTCCGGGGGACAGTCATGAATGATACCCACGGAAATGGTCGGATGATGGCGACTACGGGGTGGTTGAAATACCTTTTTACCGCCTCTTTTTTAGTGTTCTTTCTGGTCGGGTGTGCCGGGAAACCACCGGTGGCACTATCAGGTCTCCACATGGAGGCGATTCGTCATAACCAGCGCGGCATAAAGGCTGAAGCCAGGGGAGAAAGTCCACAGGCACTGGAAGAGTTTTCTGAAACGCTCAGAATTAGCAATTCCATAGAAAATACCGAGGGGATCGTCGTTGCCCTGGTGAACAGCTCACGAGTCAATCGTCATAATGGCGATGCAAAAGCCGCGCTGATTGCCGTCAGCAGGGCGACTACACTTGTAACATCCAGTTCTCCACTTTATTCTGAAGTTGCTTTTGAAATGGCCCAGGCAACCCTTTTGTCGGGAGAACTGGGTGAAGCTGCCGTGTGGGCAGAGAAGGCGGTCGCTGACAAGAGTGATGTCAAGTATGGCATGAGGGTAAATCTTCTGGCCCGCATGTGTTTCCTGAAGGGAGACCTGACGGGAGCGGAAGTGAAAGTACGTGAAGCTCTGCACCTCAACCGGGAGCTGGAGATGCGGGCTGAGGAGGCAAATTCACTTCGTCTTCTCGGTGACATCCAGACAGCTGACAAGCGCCGCGTTGAAGCAGCAGAATCCTATGGCCAGGCTCTTGCCATTGATAAAACTATCGGCAAGAGCAGAAAAATTGCCGATGATCTTCGCGGACTTGCATTGTTGTCCCTATCACAAAACAATTCTGATTCGGCGCTGGTCTATTATCAAAGGTCATTTACCGTGAGCAGCACCGGTGGTGATCGGTCAGGAGCTGCTGACGACCTGCTGAAAATGTCACGCATTCATGTTACTCGTGGTGAAAAAGATCAGTCCGAACGCCTGCTGGCTGAACGTGAAATTATCCTTAAAAAAAACCGGTAACGGCAGCAATTTGCCACTAGTTGCTGTTCCACAGGTGTACATGTGAATATTGAATACAAACGTTTTTTGACGCCTCGTGAAACGGCCCATACCATTGCACGGAACGGGCGGCGGGTCTTGGACCAAAGTATTGGACGCACACTCGTCCTCGGTCTTCTTGCCGGATTTTACATCGCGTTCGGTGCCCAATTATCGACAGTTGTCACTCAGGATGCTGCCCGGTTTGTCGGATTCGGCATTGCGCGGTTTTTGGGCGGGAGTCTTTTTTCAATCGGATTGATGTTGGTAGTGGTGTGCGGTGCGGAGCTGTTTACCGGCAACAGTCTGCTTGCAGGAGCAGCCCTGCACGGGGAAATATCGTGGCCCCACCTTGCCAGAAACTGGGTTATCGTGCTCATCGGCAATTTTGTCGGAGCGATATTTTTCGCCTGGCTACTGTTTGAAACGCGATTATGGGAGCAGGGGAGTGTTGCTGAAAATGCCATTCGTATCGCTGCTGCCAAGTGTCAGCTGTCATTTTCAGCAGCTTTTGTTCGAGGAATACTCTGTAACTGGCTCGTCTGCCTTGCCGTCTTTATGGCCACCGCTGCCCGTGACATACCCGGAAAACTGCTCGCATGCTATGTACCTATCATGACTTTTGTTTCAAGCGGTTTTGAACATTCAATTGCAAATATGTACTATATTCCTACCGGCCTGTTTATTTCAAACAGCATCTCGTCTCCCAATCCGGCTCTCACATGGACAGATTTTTTTGTTACCAACCTTGTTCCCGTTACCCTGGGCAATATTGTCGGTGGTGTTATTTTTGTTGCCGGTGCATATTGGTACGCGTACGGCAAAATAGAAACGCCACAGTAAGTATACCTGAATAGCGCCGAAATATGCGCCGTTCTTGACTTTTCCGCCCGCCTTTGGCAGTATGTCGCTCCATGAAAAAAACTACCAGACAAGTGCATATTGGCCGGGTAGCAATCGGTGGTGATGCTTCCTGCTCGGTTCAGTCAATGTGCAGTACCGACACCCGTGATATCGCAGCGACATCTGCTCAGATAACAGAACTTGCGGCGGTCGGCTGCGAAATTGTCCGTTGCGCTGTGCCGGACAGTGACGCGGCTCACGCCTTGGCACAGATCAAACGTAAAAGCCCCATTCCGGTGGTTGCTGATATTCATTTTGACTATAAGCTGGCACTTCAGGTCCTGGAAGGTGGAATTGACGGTCTGCGGCTTAATCCGGGTAATATCGGTGAAAGGTGGAAGGTGGCCGAGATTGTTGCATCCGCTGCTGAACGCAGGGTTCCCATCCGGATCGGTGTGAATGCCGGCTCGCTTGAAAAGGAATTGCTGCAGCGATACGGGCACCCGACCGCCGAGGCTATGGTTGAATCAGCCATGAGGCATATTCACATCCTTGAGGATTTGAGTTATCAGGAAATAAAGATTTCCCTTAAAGCATCTGATGTGATGAAGACGGTGGCAGCGTACCGTCTTTTTTCAGAACAGTCCGATTACCCTCTGCATATTGGAATTACCGAGGCTGGTACGCTTTTTTCCGGAACAATTAAATCATCAGTCGGGCTTGGTATTCTGTTGGCAGATGGGATCGGCGACACGATGCGGGTTTCTCTGACCGGTGAGCCGAAAGATGAAGTGCGGGTTGGTTACGACATTCTCAAAGCTGTTGGCCTGCGCCAACGCGGCGTTAACTTTGTTTCCTGCCCAACCTGCGGACGCTGCCAGATTAACCTGATCAAGGTAGCAGAGGATGTTGAGAAGCGTTTACAGGGTGTAGACAAACAAATCACCGTTGCTGTTATGGGTTGTGCCGTTAATGGCCCTGGCGAAGCGCGTGAAGCGGATGTCGGTATTGCTGGCGGGAATGGGGAGGGGTTGGTTTTCCGCCATGGCGAGATTATTCGTAAAGTTCCGGAGGATAAGCTTGCTGATGCATTACTGGAAGAAATTGATAAACTGTGACCTGAGGTATTCAGCGTGATCAACTAAACGCAATGTAACCTGAACTAAATTTCAAATGTACCACTGCTGGTAACTTCTTCTGTAACCAAGGAAAAGAGTTCTATGCTTTATTCTCGCTATTTTATACCGACTATCAAGGAAACACCGTCTGACGCCGAGGTCATTTCACACCAGCTCATGTTGCGAGCCGGAATGATCCGCAAGCTTGCTTCCGGAATTTATAATTATCTGCCGCTCGGACTCCGCTCGATTCGTAAATTTGAGAGCATTGTCCGTGAGGAGATGAATAAAGCCGATGCGATAGAGATGCTTATGCCAAGTGTCCAGCCAGCCGAACTGTGGCAGGAGTCAGGGCGTTGGGCTTTTTATGGCAAAGAGTTATTGCGCTTTAAAGACCGAAAAGATGCCGAATTCTGTATGGGACCGACTCACGAAGAGGTCATTACCGACATGGTACGGCGCGAGATTAAAAGTTACCGGCAGATGCCGCTTAATTTTTATCAGGTTCAGACCAAGTTTCGCGACGAGATTCGTCCTCGCTTCGGGTTAATGCGCGGTCGTGAATTCATCATGAAGGACGCCTATTCATTTGACGTAGACGGTTCCGCCGCTGATCTTTCCTACGAAAAAATGTTTAACGCGTATATGCGAATTTTCGAGCGATGTGGTCTTGATTTCAGAGCCGTTGAAGCAGATACCGGCAGCATTGGCGGCTCTTCTTCTCATGAATTTATGGTGCTGGCTGACTCCGGAGAAGATGCCATTGTTTCGTGCGATGCCTGTCGGTATGCCGCCAATGTTGAAAAAGCTGAATCTCCTTTGTATACAGCTATATCAGTTGCAGCATCTGAAGCTTTACAGAAAGTATCAACGCCGGAAATGAAAACAATTGCTGATGTCGCTGCGTTTCTGAATGTTACACCGGATCATACTATTAAAACGCTTGTGTATGCCTCTGATGCCGGTGATCTGGTAATGGCGCTGCTGCGCGGCGACCACGAGCTAAACGAGCTGAAGCTCAAGAATCACTTGGGATGGGACGAAATTCAGATGGCAACTGAAGAACAGATTCTTGCCTGCACCGGTTCCCCCGTCGGATTTCTGGGGCCGATTGGGCTGAAAAAGGAAATACCGGTGATTGCCGACCGGGTTGTCCATGGTATGATCAATGTCATTCTGGGTGCCAACGAAAAGGATCAGCACTTCATCAATGCCAATTGCAGCCGTGATTTTGCGGTTACTGAATTTATCGATATTCGTACTGTTGAAGCTGGTGACGCCTGTCCACGCTGTGATTCGGGGAAACTTGAAATGTGGCGTGGTATTGAAGTCGGGCATGTATTCAAGCTTGGAACAAAGTATTCCAAGGCGCTGAACGCCACATATCTTGATGCTAATGGCAGAGAACAAATCATTTTTATGGGCTGTTATGGCATAGGCATCGGCCGCACCGTTGCGGCGGCGATTGAGCAGAACCACGATGAAAACGGCATCATATTCCCTATTGCGATCGCTCCGTTCCACTGTTCGGTAGTTGCCGTCAACACCAAGGATTCCGGTGTTATGGCCGCTGCAGAAGAGATTTATTTCTGTCTTGAAAAACTGGGGATAGAGGTGCTGTTTGATGATCGCGACGAACGCCCGGGGGTAAAGTTCAAAGATAATGATTTGATCGGTATTCCGGTCAGAATTGTTGTCGGCAGCAAAGGGTTGGCGGAAGGGAAGGTTGAGGTGAAGATCCGCTCGACCGGTGAAGTGCTGTCGCTTTCGCTGGATGAAGTGGCGGCAACCGTTAAACAGCTGATTGATGCAGCATTGGTACACGCAGAATAGCCAACAAACTCCGGTGCGAGGGTTTTTTACATGCAGTCTAGTCAAATATGGGATGCTCAACACGAATGTATGCCGCGAGAAGAACTTGAACAACTCCAGTTGGAGCGCCTTCAGGCCACTTTGAATCGTGTCTATAAAAATGTTCCCTGCTATCGTGGCAAGTTTAATGAACTCGGCATTATTCCTGAGGATGTTGCCTCGTTAACCGATCTGTCGATGCTTCCCTTTACAACAAAGGAGGATTTGCGACGTAATTATCCGTACGGGATGTTTGCGGTACCATTGCGCGAAATTGTCCGGATCCACTCTTCATCAGGCACGACCGGAAAGCCGACGGTTGTCGGCTACACTAAAAATGACCTGAAAATGTGGTCAAATCTTGTGGCGCGTATTATGACGGCCGCCGGTGTTACACACGATGATGTCGTACAGATAGCATTCGGGTACGGCATGTTTACCGGAGCTTTTGGCCTTCATTACGGATCGGAGGCAATCGGAGCAGCCGTTATCCCGATGAGCGGTGGAAACAGTGACAAGCAGATCATGATCATGCAGGATTATAAGTCAACTGCACTTGTCTGCACGCCAAGTTATGCCGTTACACTTGCAGATTTGATAGAAAAACAGGGTATAGATCCACAGACGCTTTCTCTCAGAGTCGGTCTTTTTGGCGGTGAACCCTGGTCTGAAGCGTTGCGGGCTGACATTGAGTCACGTCTTATGATCAGCGCCACTGATAACTATGGACTCTCCGAAATTATGGGTCCGGGTGTTGCGGGTGAATGCCGGTGCAAAAAAGGTATGCATATCGCTGAGGATGCTTTTATTGCTGAAATAATCGATCCGGAAACTTGTCAGGTACTGCCTCCCGGCAGTGTGGGCGAACTGGTGTTGACGACGATCAGCAAGGAAGCGTTCCCGATGATTCGCTATCGTACGCGGGATATTACCAGTCTCGATCATACAACCTGTGAATGTGGTCGTACCATGGTCCGGATGAAGAAGACTATGGGGCGTTCTGATGATATGCTGATTATCAAAGGAGTTAACGTATTTCCTTCTCAAATAGAGGAGGTGCTTGTTGCGATAGAAGGGTGTGAACCGCATTATCAGCTTGTTGTAGATCGAAAGGGTGCGCTGGATGTGTTGGAAGTTTGTATCGAAGTGAGGGAGAATATCTTCTTTGACGAAATGAAGAAACAGCGAGCCTTCCTTGACATGGTGGGGAAAAGGATTGACTCTGTCCT
The DNA here is from genome assembly GCA_043743795.1 of Geobacteraceae bacterium. GTDB lineage: Bacteria > Desulfobacterota > Desulfuromonadia > Geobacterales > Pseudopelobacteraceae > JACRCG01. The sequence continues at coordinate 12,042 of JAYTVV010000072.1, read as the reverse complement.
CGGAGTCGGCGTCACCGTACGATTGGTGGAGCCAAACAGTATTCCTCGTCACGAAGGGAAAGCCCAAAGAGTTATCGACAAGCGGGTGGTTTGACGGCTGTATCTACCCAATTCAATATGTAAAGCCGCTCACCAGCTGTGATGCTGTTGAGCGGCTTTTTTTTCTGAAAGTTTTGAACCAATCGTTTATACTGGGACGAAATAACCCGCACAAAAGAAGGAATCAATGACTACAAGAATATTATCGGCAGGCGACATTATTGAGTCTCGTTGTACCAAGTGTCGCGAAGTGCTGAATCACAGAATTGTTGCCATGGTAGATGGAAAAGTAGTACGAGTCGAATGCAATACCTGTAATGGCACGCACAATTATTATCCGCCTCCAACGGCAAAAGTGGCCAAAGCTCCCCGGGCGACTGCAGCAGCCAAAGCTCGGTCAACATCTGCTCCACGCGTATCAAGGAAGGATCCTGCTGAAGTTGAGCGCGAGGAATGGGCGTCACTTCATCCAACGTTCGATTATGAAAAAGCGCTTCCCTACGACATGAATAACAGGTATGTGGTGAAACGTCTGATTCTTCATCCCATATTTGGTGCGGGTGTTGTAAAAGCTGTTATTGTCCCGAATAAAATGCAGGTACTCTTTAAAGACGGAATTAAACTTCTTCGGTGTCTATACCAATAAATGAACAAATTTAGTCTTGATTTATAAGGCTGTTTGCATTACTAACTACCTCCAGAAACTGTAGACACTGTTGTAATCCAGTGTTATTTAGCGACCATAACCATCTCGTCCTGATAAACAGGATACGTGCGTTAACAAAGTTGTTTTCTGCCGGAAAAACGCAAAAAACATCTTCCAACTTACTAAAAGGAGAGTGCCGATGTCTGTCAAACCGTTTGTTTATCAGGATCCGTTCCCACTTGCAAAGGATGAAACAAAATACCGAAAAATTGAAGGTTCAGAAAAATATATCCTGGTAGAGAAGTTTGCCGATTCGGATGTGGTGAGAGTCTGTCCAGAGGCACTTTCAATTCTTGCCAATGAAGCCATGAGAGATGTCTCTTTTCTGTTGCGTCCAGCCCACAACGAGCAGGTGGCAACAATTTTGGGTGACCCGGAAGCATCTATGAATGACAAAGGTGTTGCCCTGGCTTTCCTGCGCAACGCTGAGATCGCCGCACAATTCGATCTGCCGGTCTGTCAGGATACCGGCACAGCCACCGTCGCAGCCAAAAAAGGCCAGCAAATCTGGACCGGTGTCAAAGACGAGGAGTGGCTTTCCAAGGGTATTTACAAGACCTATACGGAGGAAAATTTACGCTATTCCCAGACCGTTGCTCTCGATATGTATGAAGAGATCAACACCGGCACCAACCTGCCTGCTCAGATTGATATTCTTGCCACTGATGGCGATTATTACAAATTTGTTTTCATGGCCAAAGGTGGCGGTTCTGCCAACAAAACAATGCTGTATCAGGAAACAAAGGCGTTGCTGACACCGGACAAGTTATTCAAGTTTCTGGTTGAAAAGATGAAGTATCTCGGTACGGCCGCCTGTCCTCCCTATCACATCGCTTTTGTGATCGGCGGAACATCTGCAGATGCCTGCATGAAGACCGTTAAGCTGGCAACCGCCAAGGAACTTGATGGTCTGCCAACAGTTGGGAATGAACATGGCCAGGCGTTCCGCGATGTCGAGCTTGAGAATAGACTGTTGGAGGCTGCGCAGAAACTTGGAATCGGCGCCCAGTTTGGTGGTAAATACTTCGCACACGATGTGCGCGTAATCCGTCTCCCCCGCCATGGTGCTTCCTGCCCGGTAGGGATGGCTGTCTCCTGCTCGGCGGATCGTAATATCAAAGCAAAAATTACAAAGGACGGCCTGTTTGTTGAAGAGATGGATCGTAATCCGGGCCGTCTGATTCCTGCGCAGTACCGTGGTAAACATGAACATGGCGTCAAAATTGACCTGAACAAGCCGATGAAGGATATTCTGGCAGAGCTGACCAAGCATCCGGTCTCTACGCCGCTGTTGCTTTCCGGCACAATTGTTGTCGGTCGTGATATTGCACATGCCAAATTTAAAGAAATCATGGACAGCGGTAAACCGCTTCCCGAATACCTGCTCAACCACCCAATCTACTATGCAGGGCCGGCCAAAACTCCGCAAGGCAAAGCATCAGGTTCGTTCGGACCTACGACTGCAGGCCGGATGGATTCGTACGTTGATGAACTTCAATCCAAAGGCGGCTCATTAATAATGATAGCCAAAGGGAACCGCAGCCAGCAGGTAACTGATGCCTGCAAAAAATATGGCGGCTTCTATCTCGGTTCAATCGGTGGTCCTGCTGCGGTTCTTGCTGAGGAAAATATCAAGAAAGTTGAATGTATTGATTTCCCTGAACTCGGCATGGAAGCGGTTTGGAAGATTGAAGTTGAGAATTTCCCTGCCTTTATTTTGGTTGATGACAAAGGTACCGATTTTTTTAAACAGCTTGGCTTGTAGGAGTAGAAAGTGGTTTGTTGAAACGATAAGAACATCCTGTTTAAAATATCGAAATCCTGCTTGACCTGTTTCAGCTTTAAGTGGTAGTGTGTTGCCACTGAAATACAAACCTTTTAAATTAGTCCGAGAGACTAACAAAGGCGTCGCGATGGATACACTGAATTCATATAAGAAGAGTCTTGCCGCGTTGTGTGGTGAGGCTCTTTTTTTGTGTGTAGGGAGGTTGCTAAATGGCTGATGCACAAACGGTACTTATGGACGGAGAAGGAATAAAGCGTGCGCTGACACGTATTGCGCACGAAATTCTTGAGCGAAACAAGGGCGTTGCTGATATTGTTTTGATTGGTATCCGTTCTGGCGGAGCATTCCTGGCGGACGGTATTGCGCAACAGGTCAGTGTCATTGAGGGGGGATGCGTTCCGGTGGGAGCTGTTGACATTACGCTTTATCGCGATGACTGTTCCGGGCAACTGCCGCATCATCCGGTTGGCAAAACAGATATCCCGTTTTCTCTGGAAGGAAAGAAAGTTATCCTGGTTGATGATGTCCTCTATACCGGTCGGACTATTCGGGCTGCTATGGACGCATTGATGGATTTCGGCCGCCCCCAGTCAATTCAATTGGCAGTGTTGATTGACCGTGGTCATCGAGAGTTGCCAATCCGGGCAGATTTTGTGGGACGCAATGTTCCGACCAGTCAGAAAGAGAACATCCAGGTTGTTTTTGACGAAACCAGCCAGCCGATTAAAGTGGTACTCGAAAAATAGGGGGGTAACTTATATGGCCGAGTTCAAGCACAAGCACATTATCGCACTGCGTGACCTGTCTAAAATCGATATCGAACTTTTGATATCAACTGCTGAAAACATGCGCGAAATCAACAGCCGTGATATCAAAAAGGTACCGACACTGCGCGGTAAAACAATTATAAATCTTTTTTATGAATCATCGACACGTACTCGTACGTCGTTCGAAATTGCCGGTAAACGACTTTCGGCAGATACGGTTAATATTGCCCCATCAAATAGCTCTGCCACCAAGGGAGAAACGCTTGCTGATACTGCGCTGAACCTGCTGGCGATGAAACCTGATATTATTGTTATGCGCCATGCTGTCTCCGGTTCCCATTATTTTCTGGCTAACAAAATCAACTGCTCGATAATAAATGCCGGCGACGGTGCTCATGAGCATCCTTCACAAGGTCTTCTTGATATGTTGACCATGAAGGATTGTTTCGGTCGTCTGGATGGACTGAAAGTTGCTATTATCGGTGATATAACACACAGTCGAGTCGCACGATCAAATATTCAGGGGCTGACCAAACTCGGCTCGTCGGTGTATTTGGCAGGACCGCCAACGATGATTCCTCCGGGGGTAGAGAAGCTGGGTGATGTTACGGTGTGTGCGACGATGGCCGAGGCGCTGCAAGATGCCGATGTTGTCATGATGCTGCGTATTCAACAAGAGCGTCAGGGTAAAACTCTTATGCCGAATGCCCGCGAATATTCCCGCTACTTTGGACTTAACCCGTCCAATATTAAACTGGCAAAACCGCATGCTATGGTCATGCATCCCGGCCCGATCAATCGCGGGGTAGAAATGTCCTCCAGTACTGTTGATGGTAACCAGTCCTGGATACTTAAACAGGTAGAAAATGGTGTAGCCGTACGGATGTCGATGCTGTACCACGTAAGCGGCGGCGAGTTGGAATAATTCCGGACTTCATTCAAGAGGTGACTATATGAATTTGCTGATACAAAATGGACATATTATTGACCCGAGCCAGAAAATTGATGACGTGCTTGATGTTTTAGTGGAGAACGGACTGGTCAAGGAAATAGGCAAGGGCCTGACTGCACCTGTCGGAGTTGAGACTATTGACGCAACCGGTATGTATGTGGTGCCGGGACTTATCGATATGCATGTTCACCTCCGTGATCCGGGACTGGAGTATAAGGAAGACATTGTTTCCGGTACAAAAGCCGCGGTTGCCGGCGGTTTTACTTCTGTCTGCTGCATGCCGAATTCCAAGCCGGTTATCGACAACAAAGCAGTTGTCAGTTATATCGTCAACAAGGCAAAGAATGAAGGGTTCTGCAACGTCTTTCCGGTGGGTTCAATTACCTACGGGTTGTCCGGTGATCGTATGTCCGAGATGGGGGAGTTGAAGGAATCGGGCTGTGTTGCTGTGTCAGATGATGGTAAGCCGGTCAATAACAGTGAATTGATGATGCGTGCTCTGCAGTACGCCGCCGGTATCGGAATTATGGTTATTTCGCATGCCGAGGAATTGGAGCTTGTAGGTGAGGGAGCAATGAATGAAGGCTTCACATCAACTGAACTTGGTTTAAAAGGGATACCGCGTGTTGCTGAAGATATTGCTACAGCGCGCGAAACGCTGCTGGCTGAATATACCGGAACGCCGATTCATATTGCTCATGTTTCCACCAAAGGAGCGGTACGAATCATTCGAGAAGCCAAAGCACGTGGCGTCAAGGTGACGTGCGAGACAGCTCCCCATTACTTCAATCTGACCGATGATGCGGTTCGCGGCTACAATACCAATGCCAAAATGAATCCGCCGCTTCGGGAATCCGCTGACGTTGCTGCCATTAAAGAAGGTTTGAAGGACGGCACTATTGATGCCATTGCAACTGACCATGCGCCTCATCATCAGGACGAAAAAGATGTTGAATTTAATGTGGCGATGAACGGCATTATCGGGCTGGAAACGTCCTTGCCGTTGTCACTTGCACTGGTCAAAGAAGGAGTTCTGAACCTTAGCCAACTGATTGAAAAAATGTCATGTAACCCATCGACTATATTAGGTTTAAACCGAGGCACACTCAAAATAGGTTCCTTTGCTGACATTTCTTTGATTGATCCGAATATTGAGTGGATAGTTGAGGCTGAGAAACTGGCCAGCAAGTCCAAAAACTCGCCCTGGCTTGGCAACAAACTAACTGGTGGCGCTGCAGCAACTATTGTGAGTGGTAACGTGAAGTTCAAAAGATAAATCAGAATCCAGGAGTTACATTCTATGAAAGCAATTCTTGCGCTCGCCGACGGGCGCATTTTTGAAGGTACATCATTCGGAGCACCCGGAGAAGCTACCGGTGAAGTCGTGTTCAACACTGCAATGTCCGGTTATCAGGAAGTTCTGACTGATCCATCATACAAGGGCCAGATGGTTACCATGACGTACCCGCAAATCGGTAATACGGGCATTAATCCTGAGGATATTGAAAGCCGGGGCCTGTTTTTGTCAGGATTCATCGTCAAGGAATATCTGGAATGTTATTCGAACTGGCGTGCCACAATGAGTCTCGCCTCCTACTTGAAGGAGAATGGCATTATTGGCATCCAGGGGATCGATACACGTGCCCTGACGCGCCATTTGCGTGACAAGGGTGCCCAGAACGGAATTATCTCAACAGTTGATCTGGATCATGCCAGTTTGATCGCCAAGGTCAGGGCTGTACCGAGCATGGCCGGACTTGATCTTGCCTCCGGAGTCAGCTGCGTTAAGCCCTATCACTGGACTGAAGGTGTTTGGGATCTGGCAGGTGGCTACCCCCAGGTGGACCCATCCACCCTGAAATACAAAGTGGTGGCCTATGATTTCGGTATCAAGTTCAATATTCTGCGCTGTCTTGTGGATGCCGGTTGTGATGTGACGGTTGTTCCAGCCAATTTTTCGGCAGACGAGGCACTGGCTATGAACCCGGATGGCATTTTTCTCAGTAACGGCCCGGGTGATCCGGAACCTTTAGTACATGTGCAGGCGGAAATCAGAAAGTTTGTCGGGAAAAAACCGATATTCGGCATATGCCTTGGACATCAATTGCTTGGATTAGCATTGGGCGGGAAGACAGTTAAACTTCCTTTCGGTAACCATGGTTCAAATTTACCGGTCATGGATATGTCCAATCGCAAGGTGGAGATTACCTCTCAAAATCATGGTTTTGCTGTTGATCTTGATTCGCTCGGAGATTCCGCTTGTCTGGGGCATGAAAATTTGAACGATCAGACGGTTGAAGGAATCAGTCACTGTACACTGCCGATCTTTTCAGTCCAGCATCATCCTGAGGCATCTCCTGGGCCGCATGACTCGCAATATTTGTTCGGGCGGTTTGTTGACATGATGGAGCGGCATAAGGGTCAATAGAACGCACATGGCGCTGAATTAGCAGATTTACGAGGATACATTGAATTACCACGATCTTTACCACTCCGGTGAATTACTTACGCGTGTGCGTGAAGCTTATCGGCGACTGGCTGCCTGTGACCTTTGCCCTCATGAATGTGGTACCAATCGCATCAATGGTGAACGCGGCATCTGCGAGGCCGGGCTTAAGCCAAAGATAGCCTCGGTGAACGTGCATCGGGGGGAAGAACCGCCGATTTCAGGAACAAAAGGGTCCGGCACCATTTTTTTCTCGGGATGTTCACTCAAATGTGTTTTCTGTCAAAATTTCCCTATCAGCCAGTTTGGTAACGGCGAGGTAATCACTACACGTGAGTTGGCGACTCGCATGCTCAAATTGCAGCGTCAGGGTGTTCATAATATCAATTTTGTCACTCCGACCCACTTCATGCCTCAGATTTTGGCAGCGCTCTGGTTGGCAATACCTCGGGGGTTTTCGTTACCGATTGTCTGGAATACCAGCGGGTATGAAAAAGTTGATGTTCTACAGCTTCTGGACGGGGTCGTTTCGATTTACCTGCCCGATATGAAATACTGTGACGACAATCAAGCCATCGAGATATCATCTGCCCCCGATTATTGCCGGATCAATCGTTCAGCGCTTGTTGAGATGGTGCGTCAGGTTGGTTATCTGAAGGTTGATGACCACGGTATTGCAGTTAGCGGGCTGATCATACGGCACCTTGTGTTACCTGACGGACGGGCTGGGTCACAGGAAACACTACGCTGGATTGCTGAAAATCTGGGCAGTAAGACCCATATTGCGCTTATGAATCAGTATTTCCCCGCACATCTCGCTCTGAAGAAAACAGGAATGCAGCGTAAAATAACGGATGAAGAATATGAACAGGCGGTGGATGCCCTGTTGTTAAATGGTCTTGAATATGGTTGGGTGCAGGATAATTAATGAAATTCAGAATTGAAGTGACTATATGACTACTGATCTTATCAAAGACAACAAAATAGCTCTGTTTTTAGATACCTGTGCACGTATCGAAGGATCTTGTGCCGAGCTGTATCATTATTACAGTGAAATTTTTCAAGAGTGCAAAGAAACGTCGGATCTCTGGAAAAAAACTGCTTTAGAAGAGGAAAATCACAAGAGGCAGTTTGAACTTGCCCTTCGACTGCACGAAAATGCTGAATTTGCTCTTGTTACTGACCTTGATGATACCTACAGGATTTATCACAGACTGCAGAACCTGCTTGAACACGTTCGTGTTAATCCACCTGATATGATTACTGCATTGACCAAGGCAATTGAAATGGAAGAACGCCTCGCGGGCTTGCACATGGAAAGTTCGGTTCGATTCGGCAATAAATCCATTCAGGAAATGTTCCAGGCAATGAGTGATTTTGATCATGAACATGTGAATTCGCTCAAAAGGCTTCAGACTATTTTGATGTTGCCTCGCACTGTAATGGCCGGATGAGAACAATTGTACTGCTGATTATTTCAAATGTATTTATGACCTTTGCCTGGTACGCTCATCTCAAAAACATGCGCACCAGGCATTGGTTGATTGCGGTAGCAGTTAGTTGGGGAATAGCTTTTTTTGAATACCTTATCCAGGTGCCGGCTAACCGGATGGGGTACGGAAAATTCAACCTTGCACAACTGAAGATCATGCAGGAAGTTATCACTCTGGTTGTTTTTGTACCGTTTGCTGTATTTTACATGGGGACGAGCCTCAATTGGAATTACCTCTGGGCTGGCTGCTGCCTGGCCGGAGCTGTATTCTTCATATTTCGATAATCTCACGAAGGAGTATTGCATACATGCCTAAAAGAACTGACATCAATAAAATCCTCATCATCGGCGCTGGACCAATAGTTATTGGTCAGGCCTGCGAATTTGACTATTCCGGTACTCAGGCGTGCAAGTCGTTAAAGGAAGAGGGGTATGAGGTCGTGTTACTGAACAGTAATCCGGCAACCATTATGACTGACCCTGATTTTGCCGATCGTACGTATATCGAGCCGGTGACACCGGAAATTCTTGCAAAAATTATTGAGAAAGAGCGTCCTGATGCCCTGCTGCCGACATTGGGTGGACAGACTGCCCTTAATACAGCTGTGGCTGTCGCTGAAATGGGCATTTTAGAAAAATTCGGCGTGGAATTGATTGGTGCCAAGCTTCCGGCAATCAAAAAAGCAGAGGATCGTACTCTTTTCAAAGCTGCTATGGAGAAAATTGGGTTGGCAGTACCTAACTCTGGTTTGGCTCATAATTATACGGAAGCAATGGAAGTTATCAAAACTATTGGTTTTCCGGCAATTATCAGGCCGTCGTTCACGCTTGGAGGGAGCGGTGGGGGCATTGCCTATAATCTGGAAGAATATGAAAAAATGGCAGTGGGCGGAATTGATGCCTCGCCAACAGATGAAATTTTGATTGAGGAGTCGGTAATCGGCTGGAAAGAGTACGAACTGGAAGTTATGCGGGATACCGCTGACAACGTTGTGATTATCTGCTCAATTGAGAATTTTGATCCGATGGGAGTCCATACTGGTGATTCAATCACTATTGCGCCGGCTCAGACGCTTACCGATAAAGAGTATCAGATTCTGCGCGACGCTTCCTTGAAGATTATCCGTGAAATTGGTGTTGATACCGGTGGTTCAAATATTCAATTTGGTATTAATCCTCGTGATGGACGACTGGTTGTGATTGAGATGAACCCTCGAGTTTCGCGTTCGTCGGCACTTGCTTCCAAGGCAACCGGCTTTCCGATTGCCAAGATCGCTGCCAAATTGGCGGTCGGATATACTCTGGATGAGGTTACTAATGATATAACCCGTGAAACGCCGGCCTGTTTCGAGCCGAGTATTGACTATGTTGTTACCAAAATCCCGCGCTTTACGTTTGAGAAGTTTCCGGCCGCTGACGCAACACTGACCACGCAGATGAAATCTGTTGGTGAAGTAATGTCTATTGGACGAACCTTCAAGGAATCTTTTCATAAAGCTATCAGGTCTCTTGAAATCGGAGTCTGTGGTTTTGATTCACGACTGTTTGAGCTTGGCAGCGAAACCAGGCGTGCATTGACCGGCAAAGAACAACAGTTGCTGTTAGAGAAGTTGCGGGTGCCAAATGCCGACCGACTTTGGTTCATCGGCGATGCTCTGCGTAGTGGAATGAGTGTGGAGGAAATCCACAAACATACTGCCATTGATCCATGGTTTCTGCACAATATCCGGCAAATTATCGAAAAAGAGGAAGAACTGAAATCTCTCTCTCTTGCCGAGGTTACAAAAGCTGTGCTGCGAGACGCAAAACAGTACGGTTTTTCAGATAAGATGCTTTCGCAACTATGGAAATCCAGTGAGGCTGAAGTTCGTGAATTACGTTGGTTACTGGAAGTCCGCCCTGTTTACAAGCGCGTTGACACCTGTGCTGCCGAGTTTGTTGCCTACACACCATACATGTACTCTACCTACGAGGATGAATGCGAAGCTGCGCCGACAGACCGGAAGAAAATTATGATTCTTGGTGGTGGTCCAAACCGGATCGGACAGGGGATCGAATTTGATTACTGTTGTGTGCATGGAGCCTTTGCATTGGCTGAAGATGGTTATGAAACCATCATGGTTAACTGTAATCCTGAAACGGTATCAACCGATTATGACACCTCTGATCGTCTTTATTTCGAGCCGTTAACTCTTGAAGATGTACTTGAAATTGTTGCAATCGAAAAACCGGTTGGTGTAATTGTTCAATTTGGTGGACAAACTCCGCTTAAGCTTGCTGTTGCCCTGGAGAAAGCCGGCGTACCGATTATCGGTACTTCACCTGATGCGATAGATCGCGCCGAGGATCGTGAACGGTTTCAGGAAATGCTTCAAAAACTGGGTCTGCTCCAGCCGGAAAACGGTACTGCCAGATCCTTTGAGGAAGCGGAAATTGTTGTAAAGCGTATTGGCTATCCGGTTGTCGTTCGCCCTTCGTATGTACTTGGCGGACGTGCCATGGAAATCGTCTACGATGATGAAAACCTGCAACGCTACATGAAAACAGCCGTGCTGGTGTCTCCGGAACACCCTATTCTCATTGACAGCTTTCTTGATGAGGCGATCGAGATTGATGTTGACGCGCTCTGTGACGGAACGGACGTGGTGATTGGCGGCATCATGGAGCATATCGAGGAAGCCGGTATTCATTCCGGTGATTCGGCCTGCAGCCTACCGCCGTATTCGATCAGTCAGGAAGTAGTCGCCGAGATTCGGCGTCAGACTGTTTTAATGGCACTTGAATTAAAAGTTGTTGGCCTGATGAACGTACAGTATGCGGTCAAAGGATCTGTCGTCTATATTTTGGAAGTAAATCCTCGTGCATCCCGAACATCACCATTTGTGTCAAAGGCTACCGGGCGACCACTTGCAAAGATTGCCGCCCGCATCATGGCCGGAAAGACTCTCAAAGAATTGGGTATTGTCAGCGACATCATACCAAAGCACATGTCAGTAAAAGAAGCGGTCTTCCCGTTCGTCAAGTTCCCTGGCGTTGATACACTACTCGGCCCTGAAATGAAATCGACCGGAGAGGTAATGGGGATCGGTGCAACGTTCGCCGAGGCGTTTGCCAAGTCGCAACTGGGGGCGAATGTCAAACTGCCGTTATCCGGAAATGTCTTCATCAGTGTGCGGGACGCCGACAAGAAACATGTTGTCAGCGCTGCTGAAAAACTGTATAAAGCCGGATTCGGTATTCTGGCCACCGGAGGGACTGCACAATTTCTTGAAGAAAAAGGAATTCCAACCCGGCGTGTCAATAAGGTGCTGGAGGGGCGTCCACATATTGTTGATGCCATCAAGAACGGAGAGGTTCAATTGGTGCTTAACACCACCCACGGCGCTCAGGCCGTAGCAGATTCTTTTTCAATCCGTCGTGAGGCTCTGATGCATGGCCTTGCTTATTATACGACCATTGCCGGAGCAAAGGCTGTGGCCGATAGTATTCTTTCTCTGCAAACTCAGGATTTAAAGGTTAAACCGATACAGGATTACCTAGGTTGAATTATTTTTATAGGAGCAGATGACTCGATGTCCCATTCAATACCATTAACAAAAGAAAGTTTTGAAGCATTGCAGGAAGAGTTAAAACGACTTGTCCGTGAGGAACGTCCGAAGGTTATTCAAGACATCTCTGAAGCACGTGACCATGGTGATTTGTCTGAAAATGCCGAATACGACGCTGCAAAAAACCGCCAGGGCTTTATTGAAGGACGCATCCAGGAAATCAACGGTAAGCTGGCTCGTGCACATGTTGTTGATCTCTCTGGTTTGAAGCCGGACAAAGTGGTGTTTGGTTGTACGGTTACCGTG
>JAYTVV010000071.1:0-3968 GCA_043743795.1 Geobacteraceae bacterium | reverse complement strand
GGTGTGGTAGTTGTGAGTGAAGAATCGTTGCCTCCTCCGCTGCAGCCTAAAGCTACCAGCACAACCAGTAGTAACAATGTTACACGTAGGGTTTGTACTCTCGTGGTTGCCATAATCGTCACCTTTATCGCTGTTGTCGCCGCCGATCCAGGCCAGAGACCGTTTAAAACATCTGTGATGTAGAAACTGCAGGTATCAGGCCAAATGTTTCAATGAATTGTCGTTGCTATTGTCCGCTCTAACCGCCTTATTTATAAGGCAAGGGCGTATGGCAACGATAAAGCCTGAACACCCCTGTCATCATATTTTTGTGCAGGTACGCTTCTCCTGAAAGATTTTTTGCACCCCCCGTGATCCTTTCGATTCCAACCAAAAGCCGCGTAAACATACAGCATTAGTGCTACGTCAGTTTGACATTTTCTGTCGGCATGCGTCTTGCTCACGTAGCTTAATAATTGTAGACAAAAGAAGCCAACCATCGGCTCCCAAGGGTGTTTGTGCGTCTGAAACCGGATATGGAAGCTGTTGTTTCGGGAGGAGTGCATGGCTGTAATGTTTCGCCTGAAATCACGGATTGTCAGGCGCCTGCTGTCCGTTGTCATGATCTGTGCCCTGTTGCCGAACGGTGCCGCCTGGGGATTGAATCAGCCGCCTCTCAGCCGGATTCTTGTGCCTGTACCCCGCAGCAATGCGGAGCTGACACAAGCGAAGTTCAGCGGTCCCAATGGTCTAGCCTCCTTCGTGAAGGATGTGCCGGCTGCGGTTGCGCTGGGTAAGGCACTGTTCTGGGATATGCAGGCGGGCAGCGACGGCACTATGGCCTGTGCTACCTGCCACTACGGCGCCGGGGCCGATCCGGTCACCGATTCCAATCTATTCCCGACACGTGTATCGCGCTCCACGAACCAGATCAATCCGGGACCGGACACTGTGTTCGGTAACAGTTCCACGGTTATCAAGACCTTTGCCAACACGGTGGCAGGCCTGACCGTTCCTCAGACCGTGCGTGCCTTGGGAAATCCCCGGCTAAAGCCGAACTATACCTTGAATTCATTTGACTTCCCGCTGTTCAGGCCGTTTCCGGTAGACGCTCGCCTGGTCATTGATCCCCTGACCGGACTTACCGCTGATTCGATCAATTTTATCCTCGACACCAATGACGTCGTTGGCTCACAGGGGATTCGTCTGGTCGATTTCCTGGCCATTAACAATATCCCCCAGGACAGCGGAACAGCGCTCGCCGACCAGGTTTTTCATACGGGATCAAGCCCGAATGCCAATCCGATCAACAATGTTCGCCAGGTAACGAGGCGCAATTCGCCCTCCGTGATTAATGCCGTCTTCAACTATGCCAACTTCTGGGATGGCCGTGCCAACAATATTTTCAACGGAGAAACTCCCTTCGGCCCCCTTGACCCTGATGCCGGCATCTGGATCGACGACGGCTCGGCACTGGTGAAGCAGAAGGTAGCCATTCCGAACTCGAGTCTCGCGTCCCAGGCGGTCGAGCCACCCTTGAACGCGGTGCAGATGTCGTTCAAAGGGCGCACGTTCCCCGAACTGGGCAGAAAGATGCTTGGCCTGACAACCCCGCCGCTCGGGCAGCAGCTTGTCCATCCCAACGATAGTGTTCTGGGCCCACTCTCGCGGGCGACACTCCAGTCGGGTGGAAGCGTTATCGGCAGCCGGGGCCTAACCAGCGACTATACCCACATGATCCAGGCCGCGTTCCCCGACAGCCTCTGGAATTCATCCAAGAAGGTCTTCCTGCCGACCAAATTTTCTCCGGCCGGCGAAGAGTTTAGTCAGATGGAGGCAAACTTTGCCCTGTTTTGGGGATTGGCAATCCAGTTCTACGAAGCGACCCTGGTTTCGGACCAGTCCCCCTTTGACCGTTACCAGGCTGGCAATCTGAACGCCCTCAGCCCTGACTCGCTGGTTACACCGAACGCACCCAGCGCTGTACGCGGTTTTGCCCTTTTCGACAGCAAATGTGCTCTTTGCCACTCTGGCTCCGAATTCACCAGCGCTGCCGTGGGCAGCAATCAGTCCTTCTGCGCCGCCCCCGACTGCAACCGTCCGGTTTTTTCCAACAATACGACCCACCGGTTGATTCAGCAGGATCTTAATCCGGATACGTTTGCAGTAAGCCTGATTGATACCGGTTTTTACAATACTGGTGTCAGATCCACAGCCGATGATATCGGCCGGGGTGCCTCAGCTCCCTCCGGATTACCGCTCTCGTTTACCAAGTTGGCTGAACTGCGCGCCCAGGGGCAACTTCCCTTTGCAACCCCAATACTTACGGGGACTTCGTTGTCAACACCGGTTCATGTGGACGGCGCCTTTAAAACGCCTGGTCTGCGCAACGTGGAGTTGACGGCTCCCTACTTCCACAACGGTAACGCCTTTAGCCTGGAAGAGGTTGTGGAGTTCTACACCCGGGGCGGAGATTTCCCCAATAACCCCGAACTAGGCGCATTCATGCAGCCGGTCCGCAACCTTAAGGGTAACTCCGGCAAACAGGCCGATCTGGTGGAGTTTCTGAAGGCGCTCACCGATGAGCGGGTTCGTAACGAATCGGCTCCCTTCGATCACCCCGAACTTATCATCCCGAATGGCGTCGATGCCCTTGGCAGCGATATTTTGTTGACTCTGGCAGCAACGGGTGGAGCGCCGGCCGTTGTAGCACCGCTGCTTGTGGTGCAGAGCCCGGTTCTGCCGGCCCCGGCTACGGTACTGAACAGTCAGCTGGTACGTGGGACCGTCGATGCATCGGCCACGGTTGAGGTTCAGGTCAATGCACTGCCGACGAACTTTGCAGCTGTAACAGGCAGCAGCTGGAGTCTGAACCTCGTTGCTCTCCCGGTTGGTAACAATACGATCACGGTCAGCGCCAGCACTCCCAGTGGGGGGGCGGAAAGCATCAGCTTTTCCCTGACGGTCCTGCCCATAGCCATCATCAACGGCATCCCGTCTGGCGGCAGAACGACCCAGACCAATGCTTTTCTGACAATCACCGGGGGCGGGGTCGTAAGCTACCAGTACAGCCTGGATGGTGGCCCGTTCAGCCCGGAAATACCCAAGGCCACACAGATTGTCCTGACCGGCCTGTCTGACGGGGTGCACAACGTAGTCGTTCTCGGCCGGGATGCGGCCGGTAACCAGCAGCCGTTAGGCGCCGCGACCACAGCCACCTGGGCGGTTAAAGCCACTCCGCCCGTGCTGACCCTGAATGTGCTCAGTTCGCCTACCGGGAGCAGCACGCAGACAATCAGCGGCACGGTGGAGTTGGGCTCGATTCCCTCGATCTCCGCGAATACCAGTGCCGTGCTCGGTCCGGTTGTTACGATCCCCGGCTCCGGCATCAGCACCTGGAGCTGCACTATCAGCGGTCTTGCCAGCGGCGTCACAACGGTAACGGTCACTGCTTTTGATTTTGTCTTCAATGTGACCACGGTCACGGGGGCCATTACCCGGGTGCTCCCCGACGGCAATTTCAAGGGGGTCGGTGTTGTGGACATATCCGACGCCCTCAAGGCTCTGCGTATTGCCGTTGGCCTGATACAACCGACGGCCACGGACGTGCTGCATGGTGATGTAGCCCCGCTGGTCAATGGTCTGCCGACCCAGAACGGTCAGGTCGATATTGCCGACGCACTGCTGATACTCCGCAAGGTAGTGGGTTTGGCCACTTTTTGAGAATAATTTTACGGGAGAACTTCCATGGATAAAAGCTTACCTATGATGTCACGAGCATTGTTGGGTGTGATTGCCACGCTACTGCTCTGTAGCTGGTTGCCGATCAGCGCCTGGGGAGCAAACGTGATACCGCCGCCGGCGCTGCTACCGCTCAACCAGATCCCGGTGCCTGAGCCTCCCAACCTGTTCCAGTTTGTCAAGAACAAGCCGGCCGCCATCAAACTGGGCAAGGCGCTGTTCTGGGATATGCAGGCCGGCAGCGACGG
>JAYTVV010000070.1:0-20982 GCA_043743795.1 Geobacteraceae bacterium | reverse complement strand
AACGATGTAATCAATGGCGGATTGGTTGAAAAAAGCGGGATCGCTGCTGGCATGAATGCCCCCCACAGCGACCTGTGCGCCACAACATTCTTTCAGTTCTCCGGCCAGCCGCAGTACCGTATTGGCTTCGCAGGTGACTGCGGTAAAGGCGGCCAGATCCGGCCTGAAAGCTTCGATAGTCTGCTGCATACCATCAGGCTCCGCCTTCAGATCCAGAATCCGGACCTCATGACCAACCAGATTGCCGGCCAGTACCTCAAGCGCCAGCGGTTCTCCCCGGAAGATCTGACGAATCGAATCAATTCCGTAGCGTTCTTCCGGAATGCTCCTGCCGCAGTTGGGTGGGTTGATGAGTAGTATTTTCATCGGGCTTCCGCCTTGGGTATCAGATCATCCTGCGTTGGTTCAACTCCATCCCCCTTGCGTTTGCGATAGGTACTCACCAGGAGATAGGTCAGAAAAGCACCGACTATCCCGAGCAGCGGCCCGACCAGCAATGCCCCGAGCAGCCATTCCCAGAGGCGGTGATGAATCTCATTCACAAGCGTGTGCCGGTTGAATTCATACCAAAAAGAGCCATCGATAAAGTAATGGCCAAGCTCAATACAAACAAACGGCACGAAGGGAGCACAACAGATGTTACTGGCGCCGACCGCCGCAAGTTTGTTGAGGTGGAGTTTGTGACAGGCATAGACAATGGCGGCTATTCCAAACGGGATAATCGGCAGCGAACCAAGGAATATCCCGACCCATACCGCGGCAGCGAGCTGCGCGGCACTCGAATGTTCCCGCGTCAGCGCCCTGAAAAAAACAGCTGGATGAAAAATATTCGGCGGCCGCTCGGCAGCACTCTCCCTTCGGAACAGCCGTCGGTGCGGCCAGGGGATCAGCGAACGGGTCACCAGAAATGTGTGCAGACAGCTGAGACGCAGATTGTCTTTACATTTGTGAAAATGCGAAATCCGCTCGTCGCCGGGAGGGTAGTAAACGGACACCGGGGTGGACAGGATCGGCAGGCCTGCCCAACTACCCCGCACCAACACTTCTATCTCGAAAGTATAGCGCCGGGAGAGAAAGCGGGCGCTCGCCAGAAATTCAACCGGATAAAGTCGATACCCGCTTTGGGTGTCGGCCAGCGTTTGACCGCATTCAAGACGCACCCAGAAATTTGAAAAATCCCGGCCGAACAGACTCGAACGCGGCACGTTTAACGTATCATCCATTCTGCGCGCACCGATGACAATACAGGGCCAGGAGGATGCAGCGGTTTCCTGAAGCCGTCGCGCATCAACCGGGTCATGCTGGCCGTCTGCGTCAATAGTCAGGATCGCCTGGTAGCCTCCGCGTTGTGCCAGCTGCGCCGCTGCCAGGATGGCGCCTCCCTTACCCCGGTTAACCGGCAATCGATGGCGCTCGATCGGAAGGCCGGCGACGCTGTCAAAACTGCCGTCCGTACTGCCGTCATCCAGAACGAGGACAGGAAAACCCTGAGCCAGCACCCCTTCAGTGACCTGTCTCAGTGTCTTCACATGGTTGTATACCGGTATGACCACCAGGGTATTCAGTTCGATCACACTCGCTCCGAACCTGTTGAAACTTCAGCGATGGGCCGGTGTGCGACCACCTCCAGCAGCATGCCGCCTGACACAAATGATTTGAGAAGATGGGAGGAAACCGCTATCCGTTCAAATCCCGCAGCCGTCAGCATCACCTCAATTTGCCTGCGGCTGTGGGACTTCAACCAAAGGCCCTGCCGCATGGCGTTGCCGATCTGAGTAAAGAACCTGAACAGGGACGTGCGGGCGGTAATGAAATATATCGCCCCACCAGGCTCGATATGGCTCGCCAATCGGCTAAAAAAAGCAGGTAGATCGACAAGATATTCCAGTGCCGAAAAAGCGCAGGCCACCGAAAAAAACCCTTCGAGCTCTATGGTCTCCACGTTTCCCTTCAGAGTGCGAATGTTTCCCACTCCCGCCGCAGCCGCTTTTTTTTCCAAGAGATCCAGCATGTTGCCCGAAATATCGGCAGCAATGACCTCGCTGCAGTTACGAGCGATATCCAGTGTAAAAATACCGGTGCCCGCGCCGATTTCAAGTACGCGATTCGCACCGGCAAAAAGCACGGGGAGTTGAGCCGAAAACAGCCGATATTCAGTGGAACGGGAAAGAGAAACCGTAGAAGTGAATTGTTCCTGATCGTAGGTCGCCGCCAGTCCGTTGTAAAATTGTTCCGCCTGATTGGGACCGGAGTCCGAAGCACCCCACTGCATAATCTCTTTCCCAATGATCCGGGCCAGGGGACGAATTTCCAACTCCTTCCCTTTCAGCCCGTCAAGGAAGGTCGCAAATTCCCGCAATAACTGTGTCACGTCTCCCTGCCGCGGCGCGACATCGTGAAGCATAATAATGTCTCCCGTGTCCACTTTTGCCAGCATCTTACGTGCCAGACCCTTTACCCGCCTGTTCCCGAAATCTGCAGCACGACGACTGAAATTGACACAGAACATACCGTTTTCAAGCAAAATGCGCCATAGACGCGCGTTGGTAATTCCGACCGGAGGACGAAAAGCGAGCGGCACGATGCCGAACCGAAGGAAGATACTCTGTGCTGCCGTAACCTCCCGCTGCAGGGTGCTGCAATTCTTGAGCATCAGAAACGGCGAGTGACTGTAGGAGTGGTTTCCGATCGTATGCCCGCCGGCCAGGATTGCCCTGATGATATCGGGGTAGCGCTCTGCACGCACACCGGTCACAAAAAAGGTTGCCGTAACCCCATACTGCGCCAGAAGTTCCAGAAGCAGCGGAGTCACCTCCGGATCCGGCCCATCATCAAACGTAAGGGCTACTCCTGTTGTCCCCTTTTTTCCCGCGCTGATTATCGGCAGAAAGAAACTGAAACGAGGAAAAAGCGGAGCAATGCAGCAGATGAGAACAAAAATGAAAAGCGGCAGGGGAGCCAGGCTTACATTGATAAAAAGCAACGCTGTAAAGAGTTGAAAAGCACCCAGTGCAACAAAGTGGGCTGGCGACAGCGGACAGATCATCAATCATTCCTTTTACTGAATTTTACTGGTTTTGACCTCTGCCACCGCGCAAAGTCTACCCGATTGAAAGTTCAGCATAATGAATAAAATCAGCATAAAAGTCAAATAAAGGGTGAAGGTTACTCCCGTATCAATGAATCAAACTAATTTATCTGAATTACTCAGCAGACGATCGCCGGCAGATGAAACTGACCAGTAGGTGGTAATTCACATTTGAAGCACACAACACCGCTTTCCCCTTGCCACATTCTCCAAAGCACTTATAATAGCGGCATGATTTCCGCCACTCTCAAAGCAGACCTTGAACAGCGCATTGCCGCTGCCGTTACCAATCGCGAAGCAGCCGTGGATGTGATGAAGGAACTGCAGCGCCAGTATGGTTGGTTGAGCGATGAAACACTTGAAGAAGCATCGCAACTGCTGGGCCTGTCAGTTCTTCAGGTTGAGGAACTTGCCACGTTCTATGAAATGATCTATCGCCGACCGGTGGGGCGTCATGTTGTGCATGTCTGTGATTCAATTTCCTGCTGGGCTTTGGGCGGCGAAACGTTGCTGGAATCCCTCGCCCGCTCTCTGGATATTGAGCCGGGCTCGACCACAACTGACGGTGCGATAACTCTGCTTCCGTGCTCCTGCCTCGGCAACTGCGGCGAGGCTCCCTGCATGATGGTCGGCGAAAAACAGTATGGGCGGATGACTCCGGAAACAGCGGTTCAGATAGTTTCTGCCGTACGATGCAATCCCGCAAACAACTGACATCATAAAACGACCACTTGTCTCATTGCTTTTTGAATGGTATGGTGCACAGCGTTTGATACGCCTCCCGAGAGAGGACAACTACCTGTATTAAAAAGGAGAACACTATGAAAAGAAGCATTCTTATGGCAACGGTTGTAGCAAGCATCAGCATGATGTCGGTTGCATCCTTCGCTGCCGAAACCGGCGAAACGATCTTCAAAGCAAAATGCGCTTCCTGTCACCCTGATGGCGGCAATATCATGAACCCGAAGGAAACACTCAAAGGCATGAAAGACGCCAAAAAAATTACCAAGAAAATCCGCAAAGGCGGCGGCGGAATGACCGCTTTTGATGCTAAAGCCATTTCTGATGCAGACGCAAAACTGGTAGCCGACTATATCATCAAAACCTTCAAAAAGTAGCCCGTTCCACCGGGGAGACGCACCCCGCTCTCCCCGGTGACCTCAATCCATGGAACAAATCCTGCTCAAACATACCCTCGCCGGACACTGCCTTTCGTTTGACGAGTACCAATCAACCGGTGGTTTTGGGGCCCTTGCCAACGCACTCAGGAACATGACTCCCGCAGAGGTTCAGCAAAACGTCATCGATTCCGGCCTGCGCGGTCGCGGCGGAGCTGGCTTTCCAACCGGTAAAAAATGGTCGTTCGTGCCGCGTGACCTGCCGGGCCCGCGCTACCTGATCTGCAACAGCGATGAAATGGAGCCGGGCACCTACAAGGATCGTGTGCTGTTGGAGCGGAATCCTCATCTGCTGGTGGAGGGAATGGCTCTTGCCTGTTACGCCCTCGGCGTGCACCACGCCTTTATTTTCGTGCGCCATGGCTATGAACAGGCCGCGGAAAATTTGCGCAGTTCGATTGCTGCTGCCCACCGTTCCGGATTTCTCGGCACTAATATTCTGGGTAGCGGCTTCAATCTGGAACTTGACGTACATCAGTCCGCCGGGCGCTACATCTGCGGCGAGGAAACGGCCCTTATCAATGCGCTTGAAGGAAAACGTGCGACTCCCCGGGCCAAACCCCCCTTCCCCGCCATCAAGGGTTTATGGGGCCAGCCAACCGTCGTTAACAATGTCGAAACCCTTGCCAATATTCCCGCAATCATCACCGGTGGGCCGGTCTGGTGGAAAAGCACTGCGGCAACCCCCGACGCAGCCGGTACCAAGCTATTCTGCGTCAGTGGACATGTCACCACCAGCGACTGCTTCGAACTGCCGCTGGGCATGCCGCTGGGCGAAATAATCGACGGTCCCTGCGGCGGAATGCGTCCCGGCAGCCATTTTAAAGCCTGTATTCCTGGCGGAGCATCGACACCGTACTTCACCCGCAATCACTGGGATGTCCCGATGGATTTTGACCCGGTTGCCAAAGCCGGTTCACGACTCGGCACCGGCGGAATTGTCGTTTTCGATCAACACACCTGCATGGTTGCGGTCACGCTCAACCTGATCCGCTTCTTTGCCCGGGAATCCTGCGGCTGGTGTACTCCCTGCCGCGAAGGGCTTCCGTTTGTGCGGCACACACTGGAGCGGATTGAATCAGGACGGGGCGATGCACGTGACATCGACATCCTGAAGGAGCATGTCCAGATGCTTAATTATGCGTTCTGTGCACTGGCCCCGGGTGCCATGGGCCCGGTGGACGGACTTTTGAAACATTTCGAGGACGAGCTGCAGGAGCATATTACCGCGCAGTGCTGTCCGTTACCAAGGGTTCAGGCCGGCTGATGGGACTGATTCTCCGTACCATCATTCTGGTGCTGATTCTGGCAACCTCCTCGTTTGCCCTTACGGAGATTCGCATCATCCCGACCAGACCCGGCGTAACAATGGAAGTTCTTATGATGACCCCCGACAAAGCGGTTCTTCATGATGCGCTGATTTTTTTTCCGGGAGGGAACGGTGTTGACCCGTTCAAAATGACCGATGGTGGCGTAGTGAGCGGCTGGAATTTTTTAGTGCGAAGTGCCGGGGATTTTGTCCGGAACGGCTTATCGGTTTTTACTGTTGCCCCCCCTTCCGATCACTCCACCGGCATGAGTACCGGTTTTCGTGAATCGACTGAACATGCGGAAGACATTACCTTCCTGACCGATTATCTCGAGCATCACGGGTATGAGCGCATTTTTCTGGTTGGCAACAGCCGCGGGACATTATCGGCAACATTCCTTGGTATGCGTCTCAAAGACAGCCACCTTAAGGGGCTCATCCTGACATCTGCACTGGAGTACGAAAACTTTCTGCGCTGGCTGCCGCTTGAGCAGATGCGGCTTCCGGTGCTGATGCTTCACCACAGGAATGACGCCTGCCGGGTCAGCTCACTTGCAGAAGCCAGATTAACGCAGGCAAGCTTGAGCATGTCTACTGTGGTAGATTTTACTGAAGTAAATGGCGGCGCTTATCCCCGTTCGGCTCCCTGCGACAACCTGAGTGCTCACGGCTTCTTTGGCGTAGAAGAAAAAGTTGTCCGGGTTATCGCCGACTGGATTGGAGGACGCAAAGTTCCGGAGCGGATCGAGTAGCAATCATGCCAAAACTGATCATCGACACCATAGCGCTTGACGTACCCGAAGGCACCAACGTACTGGAAGCTGCCCGCAGCATCGGCATCACCATCCCGCATTTCTGCTGGCATCCCGCTCTCGGCAAAGCGGGTGCCTGCCGGGCGTGTGCCGTCAGGATGCTTGAGGGACCGGTCAAGGGAATCCAGATGTCCTGCATGCTTCCGGCTCAGGAGGGCATGGTTGTTTCAACGACCGACCAGGAAGCGGTCGCCATGCGCCGTGCAGTCATTGAGTGGCTGATGATCAACCACCCTCACGACTGCCCGGTTTGTGATGAAGGGGGAGAATGTCAGCTTCAGGACTTCACTATTGCCGGTGGCCACGGAATCCGCCGCTACGATGGTCTGAAACGTACCCACACAAATCAGTATCTCGGTGAACAGATCGAACATGAGATGAACCGTTGCATCCAATGCTATCGCTGTTCCCGTTTTTATCAGGAGTACGCCGGCGGTACGGATTTCGGCGTCATGGGACGTTCCGGCAGCGTCTATTTTGGCCGGCAGCAGGATGGTCAACTGGAATCACCTTTCTCCGGCAATCTGGTTGATATCTGCCCAACCGGTGTGTTCACCGATAAGACGGCTCGTTTTCGCGCCCGCTATTGGGACTATGACATGGCTCCGTCGATCTGCCCCGGTTGTTCGCTGGGATGCAACACAGTACCAATGGCACGTTATCGTGAACTGCTCAAAGTGACGGCACGACACAACGATGAGGTTAATGGTTGGTTCATCTGCGACCGGGGCCGTTTTTCCACTGCTGCCGTCAATGCACCGGACAGGCCGCGTCAGGCGCTGGTTGATGGTGAGCCGGTTAGTATGGCGGCTGCACTGGATACGCTAACAAACCGCGTGGCTGGATTTATCGAACAGAATGGAGCATCTGCACTGGCGATCGTCGGCTCATCCCGCATGTCCCAGGAAGCTGCTGTACTGGCAGCCCGCCTGCGCGATGTGACCGGTGCCGGAGCTCTCTGCTACTGCGGTAACGAACAGCACTCCAGCATGACGCTGGAAGCCATCTCCCTGCTGACACCGGATAATACGGCATCTCAAGAACATGTTCGACACGCTGATCTGATTGTAGTGCTGGAGTGCGACCTGCTGAATGAAGCCCCCATGATGGCTCTGGCCGTCCGCCAGGCATGGCGGAACGGCGCACGAATTTTTGTCGTCGGAACCGGGATTCCGCTCATCCCGTTCAATCAGCTCTATGAAGCCACTGCCATCCCCGCACTGTCCGACGTTCCGCGTGGTGACACTGACAATCCGATCATAATCTGCGGCGTAAACCGGAACGCGCTGGCCAGCATCCAGTCTGTTGAGCTGCATGGAGCAAAACTGGCTTTTATCATGGATGGCCCCAACGCCTTCGGCACGGCATTACTGGCACGTGAGCATGCTGCGGTTTCGTTTCCGGAAGCGCTGGCGAGAGGAACCATTACAGGAATTATCACTCTGGAGGCTGATCTGCCGCCGAATTTGCCGCCGGAGATCAGCGTACTGGCCGCCGCCGACTGGCTGCCGACCCATCTGCTGGAACGAGCGGAAATACTTCTACCGGTCACTTCCTGGGTTGAAATGGACGGTACGTACATCAACAATGAAGGGCGCAGCCAGTGTTTCAAACAGGTGATGCAGCCCGGGTTGCCAATCAGAGGACTTACGCCGGAACTTCATCCGCCACGAATTCATCGCCATGTCCCACCGGGAGGTGATCTGCTGCCAACCGGGCAAATTGTGGCAAAATTACTGGATAAAATGGTTTCCCAGTAGAAAAGAATCATGTGCAGAGCCGACTTGGATAACGACACATCTCAACCACACCAGCGAGGAACAATGAAAACAGCGATTCTGATGATGGCACACGGCAGCCGTATAGCCGAGGCAAATGATGCCGCCCGTGAAGTGGCAGCGATGGTACAGGAAATGACCGGCTTCGAAATTGTCGAGGTATCATTCCGCGAACTGCATGAACCGGACATCCAGCACGGGATAGACGCCTGCGTTGCGAGGGGAGCCGGGCGTATCCTGCTGATGCCCTATTTTCTTTTTATGGGTGCCCATGTCCAGCATGACTTGCCGGAAGAGATTGCAGAGGGGCAGAAACGTCATCCGGGGTTGGTCATGGAGATGGGCGGGCATCTGGGAGCACATCGCAAACTGGCAGAGATTGAAGCGGAACGCATCAATGAATCACTTGAAAGACTGGGGTGGAGCTGATGGATTCTTTGACTATGAAACCAGAGGAAATCGAAATCGAATCATTTCGCATCATTGACGCCGAGGCAGGTGATCACGGTTGGCCTGCGGCAGAATGGCAGATCGTGCGCCGTGCTATACACACCAGCGCCGATTTTGAGTATGCCCAATCAATGGTGCTTTCCGACGATGGTGTCGAGAAAGCTGTTGCAGCACTCCAAAGCGGAGCCGGCATTGTCACTGATACGAATATGGCCCTCTCCGGCATCAGCAAACCCCGCCTGACTCCGTTCGGATGCACGGCTTCCTGTCACGTTGCCGATTCAGATGTGGCTGATCTGGCAAAACGTGAAGGAATAACCCGTTCCATCGCTGCCATGCGCAAAGCTGTCGCCAATCCGCACAACCGCATCTTTGTGATCGGTAATGCGCCAACGGCACTGTTTGAATTGCTCCGCCTGGTAGAAACGGGCGCCGCAAAACCAGCTCTCATCATCGGCCTGCCGGTCGGCTTTGTCGGGGCGGAGGAAAGCAAAAACGTGCTGGCATCCGGCACCCATGACATCCCGTTCATTACCAACATCGGGCGTAAGGGGGGCTCCAATGTGGCGGCAGCCGTAGTGAATGCGCTGGCCATTTTGGCGACAACTCACCAGTGAAAAGAGAGCTGCGATCAGGATATACCACCGGGGCGTGCGCAGCAGCAGCAGCGAGGGGAGCTGCTCTGATGCTTGCATGCCAACGGCCGGTCTCTGAAGTCAGCATTGACCTCCCGACCGGAGCAGGTGCCACGTTCAAGCTGTTCGGCCAGTCCCTCTCTCCGACTGAAGCAAGCTGTTTTGTGGTCAAAGACGCCGGTGATGACCCGGATATTACCAACGGGGCAGAAGTGTGGGCTACCGTAGCAGTACGACTCCATCACCCTCCTTCTCCCGGAAGCAAGAGGAAGTTACTCATCGAAGGTGGGACAGGCATCGGCAAGGTAACCAAACCCGGGTTGGCAATTCCGCCGGGCGAATGGGCCATTAATCCGGTACCACGGTGCATGATCATACAGGCGGTAGACCCGGTTCTATCAGAAGCCAACTTTCTGCAGTCAACATTCAGCGTCACCATTTCAATTCCTGATGGTGAAGAGCGCGCAAAGAAGACCCTTAATGCCCGCCTGGGAATCATCGGCGGCCTCTCCATCCTCGGCACCACCGGCATTGTACGCCCCATATCAGCAAAGGCCTGGACGGACACCATCGATGCCGCGCTTGACGTTGCCAAAGCGTGCGGCTGCACAACCGTTATCCTTTCTACCGGACGCAGCAGCGAGATGGCAGCGCAACAGCACCTTCCGCTCCTTCCGGAAGAAGCCTGTATCATGATGGGTGACCATGTGGAGTATGCTCTTCAGGCGTGTATCAAGCGCGGTTTTATGCAACCGGTTCTGGCCTGCCAGTTTGCCAAACTGCTTAAAATTGCCTGCGGCTATAAAAACACCCATGCAGCGGCCTCTGAGCTTGACCTTGCTGTTCTGCACGGTTGGGCGGAGACAGCACATGTTCCGCCCGAATATCTGGCGATTATCTCTCACGCCAATACCGCCCGTGAAATTGCCGTCGCAACCGGCTTTGACAAGACACTCATTGAACTTGTAGTCGATCGTTCCAGACAGGCTGCGACCGTGCATGCCCCCGGCATTCGGATACGGCCGCTGCTGTGCGGCTATGATGGCACTGTAGTGATATAAATCGGGAAGAACATATTTACAGGCATCTGCAGCAAAGTACAAAAAATGCAGGTTCGGAATAGTATTTTTGTGATGGTATGGTATAAGCTGGAACGGTTGTTCATTTCCCAAACACACTGAATGGAGACAAAACATGAAAAAAGCCCTGACCGGATTGTTCGTCGTATGCATGCTGCTGGTTGCCGTTGTCGCGTTTGCCGACAAGTCCCTCCCTGTCTATAAAAAGGGGGATTCCATCTATGTCTGTTCCTGCGGAGACAGTTGCGACTGCAAGACCATGTCTCGTAAAGAGGGAAAATGTGATTGCGGCAAGGCCCTCGGCAAAGGGGTTGTGAGCAAGGTTGAAGGCAACAAGACCGTTGTAACAGTCGCTGGTAAAGACTTGAACTTCGCTACGAAAGCAAAATATACCTGTTCCTGTGGGGCCGGCTGCAACTGCGGCACTGTCAGCCAGAAGCCGGGCAAATGCGGTTGCGGTAATGAGATGAAGAAAGTCATGTAGTGCCTGGATTAAAATCTGTTCCACTTTGAAAGGCGACGATATGTCGCCTTTCACGTTTCAGTTCCCGCATCGATGGTAATACTTGACAGCAATGGTGCATAATTGCTAGCCTGACAAGTACTAAAATTTTCAAAGATACGTACCGAAATACGAATACAGGTTGCTGTAACTTTTTCCAGGGGTTGCATGAAAAGGTCTCACCGCTACATAACGTCACTGTTTATGACCGCAATCTATCTGCTGATTGTGTTCACTCCGCTGGCTCCATGTGCCATGCAGTCGAAACGCATTGCGCATGCCGTTACGGGAGAGTGTTCCGGTGACTGCAGGGTTGACGGCTGTTCCGTGGAGCGAAGTGCAGCTCACACCTGTTGCTGCTGGCAGAAAAAACAGCACGATGCTGATGATCACCATTCAACCTCTGACGTCTGTGATACTCATCCATCAGCATCGACCACGGTGGCCCACAACGGAGCCAGCTGTTGTGAGGCTCATGTCGATCATGAAGACGGGTCCGTCTCCCGTCCTGCTACTCAAAAGCAGAGAACGACAACTATCAGCAGCAGTCCCTGCGGAAGCGGCAAGCTTTCTGCCCTGCTGAATGTTGAAGCAGCTCAGCATCTGCCATTCTTCTTTACCGGAGAGATTCCTTCCCCCGGGCAAAGCACTCTCATTGTTACCCCGCCGGACCGCCTGACATCCCGTTACGGTGACCCGCCTGATCCACCTCCGATTATTTCCTAATTTCTGCTGTTTCACGTATTTGAACTTAAGACTACTGCTTTCGCGAAGCTCTGTTCAATCTAATTTCTGTGTCTATTTGGCGTAAGACTCATTAGACAATGAATTAGATTGTTACGTCGTAATGCTTCGCCTCGTTGCTCAACACACAAAAATAACTGATCGGAGAAATATATATGCGTTTTAAATTATTATTAAATCTGACCTTATCGGTCTTCATTACAACTCTTGTTTCCGCGTGCGGAAATTCAAGCACTTCGCCTCAGGCGATACAAACACCGTACGAATCAGTAAATACAGCAAGTTATAAGGTCGAATATATTCCAGTAACAACTGCAACAGTGGGTAAGAGTACATTTAAAATTAGGCTTTCGAATCTAAGTGACGGAAAGCTCGTTTCCGGTAAAATGATTTCACTTATGCCAACAATGCATATGTCGGCAAGCGCGAACCATTCAACTCCTTTTGAAACAATAACTGGCAATGGCGATGGCACTTATTCTGGAAATATATATTACCTAATGCAATCAACTACGGGCGATAAATGGGAACTCAAATTCACTATCGATGGTGAAACCGCTACATTCAATCCAGTTGTAGCAGCAGCGACTACTACAACCGCTCTTGTTAAACTTAAAGGTATTAATGATAAAATTGGCAGCATGACCATGGGAGCTCCTCCCGTCTCTCGCACGTATCAACTCTTCAATGATGGCATAACAGGTAACAATGTAAAACTTTTCATCTCTGCTGGAGACGATAGCATGATGATGAAATTTCCGGCATTCTCGATTGATACAACATTACACGACCCGATGAATGAGCCCTTGACCGTAGACGGGGGAACGTCCAGTGTTCAGGTATCTTCTGACGGCATCACTTGGGTTTCTGCAACAGATGATGGCAGTGGTCATTGGTCCGCCACCGGACTTTCCGGCTTAGTTTCTGGTGGAGGAGTCTGGGTCAAACTCACTGTTAATGGTGAGCAAAAAACCACCGACGGTTTCGTCGTTGGCGCCGCCAATGGTTACCAAAAATTCAACCTGATGTAGCCTTTTATGAAATTAAATTATCTTGCATATTCCCTGGCAGCCCTCTTCGCGGGGGCTGCCGCCTTTTCCCCCGCGGATTCTTTCTCCGCGTCCTGTTGTGGCGGCGGTTCGGCTGCAGCGTTAAACGTACCTAAATACGCCACTGCCGTTGCCGATGTTTCTTTTGACACTGAACTGTATGACGGCTACTGGAACCAGGACAAAAAACATGTTGCCGATCCTCCCGGCTCTGATTTACGGCAGTACCGGTTAACTACGGGGCTGGGATACCGCTTCGCCAGGGATTGGCAGGCAAGCGTATCCCTGCCGTATGTCTGGAACGATAATCATTATTCCGGCTTGTCTTCGCAAACAAGCGGATTGGGCGATACGACCGTATCATTGATGTATGATGTACGGGATGACAACTCCGCCTGGAAGATTCGGGATATTGGCGATATGATTCCGGGAGTTACTCTGGGATTATCACTGCTGATTCCCACAGGGATCTCTCCGTATGACAACCAGCAAAGCAGCTTTGACATTACCGGCAGAGGATTTTACCGGCTGGACGGGACGCTGCTGATTGAAAAAACAATCCGCCCCTGGAACGCCTCTCTTGCTCTTGGTTACGGCACGTACCTTGAGCGCTCCGTCAATCGTGAATACGGAAAATATGTAGAGCCGTATAAAAAAAATCTGGGTGATCGTTTTACCGCGTCTCTTTCCACCGGTTATACCCTCGTTCTCGGAACCGGTGGTGACAGTATTACCGCAACCGCTTCATACGCCTACCTGAACGAGGCTGATGCCAGCTTCAACGGCACACGTAACAACGGCAGCGGGTTCGACAAGCAGTCACTGGGAGGGGCCCTTTCATATTCGAACAACGATCAGAACTGGAGCATCAGGGCCGGGTGGAATCATGCCATCATGCAGAACGGATGGGGTAAGAACTTTCCGACGACGGATATTGTCTCTGTGGGGGTGCGCTATGTATTCCTTTAAATGGGTTGGACTCCTCCTGCTTCTCGTCTGTCTGACCGCGTGTGGCAGCAACCTTAACCCTTCCGGAGAAGACAAGCGCCCACCTGTTCTGGGCGGAAGCAGCGGTGGAAGTGTAAGCCAGAAATCACCTGATTTTTCAGTTTCTGATTCAAACGGTGCCACCGTCACCCTTGCCTCTTCATTGGCAGGAAAAAAAGGAGCGGTCTTTTACTTCACCATGTGGTGTCCGATCTGTGACAGCCATATGAACAACATGCGGGCATCTATTACCCCTTCGTTCCCTGATGTAAATTTTTACCTTGTAGATTATGTATCAGGCAGCGTTTCCGGGGCTGCCGGCGCAGCTTCTGCAAATGGATATGCCGGAGGCGTTTTTACCACGCTGGCTGACACGAACAATGCTCTGCTCAGCTTCTACCGGGGCACCATGGGCACAACAGTCGTGATTGACACAGCCGGCATCGTCAGAATGAATGAGGATTACCGTGATGGCACCAATCTTCGCGCAACCCTCGCCGCTCTGCCATGACGATCAATTCAGGAGACGGGGAGTCTTTATGAAACAGAGAATATTTCTGATTTTTTCAATCGCAGCTATGATACTGTCTCTCGTGACACTGACGGCTATTGCAGAGACAGACATCGATCAGCACCGCAATTGCAGGCACTGCGGGATGGATCGTAAAGCCTATGGTTACAGCAGAATGCTGATGGAATACAAAGACGGCACACGTGTTGGTACCTGTTCGCTGCACTGTGTTGTGACCGAACTGAACAACAAAGGGGGGGAAGTCGTTTCTATCAAGGTGGCTGATCGCAACACACGGCAGCTGATTGATGCGGAAAAGGCCGTCTGGATACTCGGCGGCAAAAAACGCGGCGTCATGACCATGCAGGCAAAATGGGCATTTGCCACGAGAGAAGCAGGACAGCAGTTTGTCGACACCTACGGCGGTTTAATAACCACCTGGAATGAGGTGCTGACTGCGGCACAGAAAGACGCTGCTCCAAAGCCGCGCGAGAAGTGAACGTATCGTTTCGACTCAAGTTTAACAACTCAACTACAAAAAAGGAGATTACCTACATGAAAAAACTCTGGATTGCTCTGATGCTCGTACTGTCCCTCGGAACGGTCTGCCTGGCTGCTGATAAAGTTGAAGCGCCCGATTCCTGTAAACATTGCGGCATGGATCGCACAAAATTTGCCCACAGCCGCATGGTTGTTACATACACCGACGGCAGCAGCGCCGGCACCTGCAGTATCAACTGCGTGGTGACCGATCTGAAGGAAGCAAAAAAAGAGGTCAAATCATTCCAGGTTGCCGATTACAACACAAAGAAACTGATCGATGCCAAAACTGCTACGTGGGTGATTGGCGGCAGTAAAAAAGGCGTTATGACCAGAGTTGCCAAGTGGGCTTTTGCTGAGAAAGCAGGCGCTGCAGCATTTATAAAAGCGAATGGCGGCAAGCTTGCTACCTTTGAGGAGGTACGCAAGGCTGCCGAAGATGATGCTGCTGACCGGTCAAATGGCAAAAAACATCAGGAGCACACGGGACACGATCACAAGATGTAATCACCAGTACAAACCGGTATTACGAGACCTGTCAGATGCTCCATCTGCCAGGTCTCTTGCTGTACAGGATCATTCAGCATCAAAGGAAACCACCATGAAACGACACAAGTGCTTGATGCCGACAATGCTGTTCTGCCTGTTAGTGACATTTTCAACAGTGTGCGCAACGCCTGCCCCTGAGGCCCCAAGTCCGCTCTGTACCGCATACAATGAATTTAACACATTAATTCGTGATGGACGCATCAGCAAGACAGCTGCCCGCAGAGAGCTTCCAGTGAAACTGGCCGGGATTCGTGCAGAATACTACCAACGCGGCGGCAGAGACTATCCGTCAAATGAGTGGGTATTTCCGGTGGCAGGCTACACTACCGGCGCAATAGATAAAGGGAGAAGCCACGGCTTCATCTCGAGCGGCTATGATTTCTTTAGCGGTAATCGTCACGGCGGCCATCCAGCCTACGACATTTTTATTCACGATCGAAATCAGGACAATCGCGACGACCGCAGCGGCAAAACGGTTGAAGTGCTCTCGATGACCGGCGGGATCGTTGTCGCTCTTGAAAAAAAGTGGCAGCAGGGAAGTACATTGCGGGGAGGAAAATATATCTGGGTCTATGATCCGGCTAACGACCTGCTGGTTTACTACGCTCACAATGAGGAACTGTTTGTCGAGGTGGGAACGATTGTCAAACCGGGGGATGTAGTGGCAACAGTCGGCCGCAGCGGCCTGAATGCGGCAAAAAAGCGTTCCCCGACACATCTGCATTTCAGTGTACTTGAAATCAGGAACGGGCAACCGGTGCCGCTGCCGGTCTATCAGAAATTACAGCAGGCAAAAAGTACGCCGGCACAATGAGCTCAGTCAGCGACTTCTTTGATACCCCGTATAATTTCTACCTGGCGCTGGAAACTGTAGCGGGATATCAGCTGTTCCTGATGCTTTTCCGGTGATATCCTGAACTTATAACGATACGGAACCGTATTATCATCAATGGCAACAAGCGTGGCCGGGACCTTGAGCAGGGTCTGTTTCTGCAACACCGGATCCGGCAGCATAAACTTCACCGTCATTTCAACCCCGGTCTCAATAATGGCATATGTATCAACTGTTATTGCTATTCCTTGTGTCGAAATATCAACCAGCTTTCCGGTAATTTCCTGATCATCACACTTAATTACAGCTCGCACGGGCGGGTCAAGATCCAGACGTACTGCTGCACGCTTTTCTGCCAGCACCTCGACGAAACAAAGTTTGTTCAGTGACACCGCATGTTTCTTGACGTTAACATATTGGACATGAGCAACCATAGGCAGGGGAAATAGTTTGCTGCGAATCAATGTGTAATGATCACTGGCGATTGCGACCGCTTGCTGCACATTCACATCAAGGTCAACATTTCCTCGTTCGACAGCAAGAATCGTAGCCGGATAGGTAATCGGCAACCCTTTGTAATAATTGGTAAGAGTTACTTTTAACCCCTCTTTGGACGTACAGTTTTTTTGAAACGAGCGGAGAATTTCAGCGAGATCATCGTCGAAAGTTTCCTTGATTCGGGTGCTGTAAAGAGAGGTGTAGTCCATGTTATCCCGTACGCAGAATGATTAGAATTTTCAATTACGTCGAATAGGAAGCTGTTGTAGCATAAAATGTAAGAAAAACCTTCTGAAAAAATCTTTTTAAATCATCTGCCCGCCAGCGTACTTTCCCAACGCCAGGCATCCGCCACAATTGTTTCAAGGTTGTTAAACTGCGGCTGCCAACCGGTAAGCGATCGAATCCTGTCAGCTCTGGCGACCAGCGATGCCGGGTCTCCCGGTCGGCGCTCCGCTTCAATAATCTGTAGATCAACTCCGCTGATCTTCTTCACGACCGCCAAAACCTCACGCACACTGCTGCCATGACCATAACCGACATTCATTGCGGTTGAGGTGCCGCCACTTTCCAGATAATCAAGCGCACAGAGATGGGCAGAGGCAAGATCTTCAATGTGGATATAATCGCGAATACCGGTGCCGTCGGGAGTCGGATAATCGGTGCCGTAAACACTGACACTGTTTCTCATCCCGAGCGCCGCCTGACAGGCAACCTTGATCAGGTGCGTTGCTTCCGGGGTGCGCTGTCCCATGCGTGCGTGCGGATCAGCTCCGGCCACATTGAAGTAGCGCAGGGCAACGTACTGCATGTCATGTGCGGCTGCAACATCACGCAGCATCCATTCACTCATCAACTTTGAAGTACCATAGGGGTTGATCGGTACCTGAGCACTCTCTTCGGACGCAATACCGCCATCAGGAATACCGTACACAGCGGCAGTACTGGAAAAAATGAAGCGCCTGACGCCGTATTTTACACACATTTCCAGAAGGCCCAGAGTATTGCGGGTGTTGTTGCCGTAGTATTTGAGCGGCAGAGATACGGATTCCGGGGCTATGATAGCTGCGGCAAAGTGCAGGACCGTGGTGAAACGATGTCGCTGAAAAAGCTCTTCAAGGCGTTCACGATCAGCCAGTTCACCTTCAACCAGCTCTTCACCCTGTGTCAGGGCGTCGCGAAATCCGGTGGACAGATTATCATAGACAACAACCGTGCGGCCCGATTCTGAAAGCTGACGTACGACATGGCTGCCGATATAACCGCAGCCACCAGTTACTAAAATTGTTTCTGACATTGTATAACGCCCTTATTTCGTAATGTAATTTTGAATATTTTTCAGCGCCCGTTGAAGGTGTTCGGTGTTGTGGGCTTCAATTGTCCAGACAGCCGCAGGCGCATAGTGTGTTAACAGCGGGAAAAACTGTTCGAAATCGATGGCGCCCTCCCCGACCGGCAGATGTTCGTCACGCTGGCCGTGATTGTCATGGATATGACTTTCGACAACATACGACCCCAGTTCGCTGAACCATTCATCAAGAGTCACTGTTGTAAACATATTCCAGTGTCCCACATCAAAGCAGTGGCGAAAGCAGGGATCATCTATGGCGTCAAGCAGGGCTTTGATTGTGGAGGGCTCTTTCTCGAAAATATTCTCCACCGCCAGGATAGTGCCGAGTTTACGAGCCTGAATAACGAATTCCCGCCAGAACTCAATGCTGTTTTTGAGCCATACCAGACGATTGTCACCGTAATAGAGATCGGAATAGCCGGGATGAACAACAATTACCCGTGGCCGGAGCAGTTCTGCAGCTTTCATGACCTGTTGAATGCGGTGACGGCTTGCAGCACGGATACTTGTATCAACCGCTCCCGGATTGAGATCGAGAAAGGGGGCATGAATTGTCGTTTCAAGGCCGGCGGCATGCAACGCACCAGCCAGTGAAGACAACTCTTCCCACACCAGATGATCGAGTGTCTCGGCAGTGAAGAACACCTCCGGGTTGATACGGTTTGCAATGGCGTATTCCAGATGTTCTGCCAAACGTCCGTACGGGACATGGGCGTGGACTTTATTTTCCATGATGATCTTTCCTGTGGTGTTTAATAACTTCATCGGTAGCTGCGCGAGCGACCAGATCCTCAAGTTTGTGGATAGAGGTTGGATCCCCGAGTACAATCAGTGTGTCGCGCTCCTCGATCTTGGTCTGGGAGTGCGGATTAAAAACCATTTTCCCATGACTCTTTTTTATGCCGACAATAATGACGCCTATCTCCTTGCGGAATCCGGAGCTGACGAGTGTTTCACCAACAAATGCTGAGTGATCCGGAATGTGAATCTCCTCCATCTGCAGTTCAAGGTGTTCATGCCCGGTGGCAATTTCGATGAAATCAACCACATTCGGCCGTAATATGGACTGTGCCATACGGTTGCCGCCGATGGTGTATGGCGACACAACCTTGTTGGCGCCGGCCCGTTTGAGTTTGATATCGGAGCCCTCTTCACCGGAGCGGGACATGATATATAAATCCGGATTCAGGCCACGTGCCGTCAGAGTGATATATACGTTTTCCGTATCGGAAGTAACAACGGAAATAAGCCCTTTGGCCCTGCTAATACCTGCTTTCAGGAGAGTTTCATCGAGAGTGGCGTCTCCTTTCATGTACAGGTAGCCATCTTCTTCAAGCCGCTCAGTAGCTTCAGCACTTTTTTCGATGATGACAAACTTCAGCCCGTTGGACTTGAACTCTTTACAAATCAGCGAACCAATTCGCCCGAAACCGCAAATAATGTAATGTTCTGCAAGCGCTTCTATCTGCTTCTCCACTTTTTTCCTCCCCATGATCCGCTGAATCTGCCCCTCGAACATAATCTGGGCCAGACTCCCGACGATATAACCCAGGACACTGACACCAACAACGATTAAGCCCATCGTAAACAGCTTACCGCCATCAGACAGGTCGTGAACCTCTTTGAAACCAACGGTTCCCAAAGTGATTACCGTCATATATGCGGCATCGAGCAGACGCCACCCTTCAATGGTCATGTAGCCGATGGTCCCCCCCGACACAAGCATCAGAAGGACAGAAAACGATATTTTGAGGTGTCTAACGGGATCCATAGTCGCAGCAGATTACCCGCAAGGGCCCAAAAACACAAGCTATTATCTCTGTATCGGGAACAGTGAACAGGGAACAGACAAGGTTGTTGAAGGAGGCCGGAATAAAGCGATCACAACGTGTGTTATAATTGACAAACCCTGCATACCGTATACAATGTTGCAAAATTTCTCCGGGAGTTATACCCAAGCATGAAAAAGATGATGGAAAAGCCTCTAACACTGCGTGAAAAGATACTTGAAAATATCCGCGATGCGATTGTTTCCGGGAGCCTTAAGGGAGGAAGTCGCGTCTCGGAGCCTGAACTGGCCGAGCGCTACGGAATCAGCCGCACCCCGATCAGGGAAGCGTTCCGTCAACTGGAATCAGAGGGGTATTTGACCGTGATTCCCCGCCGGGGTGCTGTTGTCAGCGAATACAGTCCAAAAGATGTCGAAGAGTTTTATGCCATCAAGAGCATCATGGAGGGGTATGCAGCCCGGCGGGCCTGTGCGAATTTATCCGAAAAAGATCTTGATCGGCTTCAAGCTATCAATGACAGATTGTCAGAGTTGGCCCGAATCGGTGATATCAAGCATTTTTTCAAAGTTCATAGTGATTTTCATGAACTGTTCATCAAGGCCGCTGACAACGAAAAACTCCATGAATTGATCGCCGGCCTCGTGACCAAATTTCAGCGCCTGCGCTTTACGTCACTCAGTCTCCCGGGACGGATGGCAATATCGGTCCAGGAGCATGAAAAGATCATCGATGCGTTCAGAAGAAAAGATGCTGATCTTGCGGAAACACTCGTCCGCAAGAATGCCGAATATGGTGGCCGGGTGCTGATGAACGGCACGACACCACCCAAAAGCAGTTGACCTGTGTCGGGCCAGAAGCAGCGAGAAGCTGATGTACCGCATACGGAGAAGCCGATAATGACCACTTTCAGATCAATTGCCCTGATCCCTGCCGCCGGCATGGGAAAACGTATGGGTGCCTCAATCAACAAGCAGTATCTGCAATTGGATGGCATGCCGATTGTCGCCCGTACCATTTCGGTTTTTGAGAAATCCCCCCTCATCGATGCCATTTACCTGGTAATTCCTGCGGAAGAGATTTCATATTGCCGTGAACATGTTGTTGATGCCTACAAATTCAACAAAGTTGCAGCGATTATTCCCGGCGGCACAGAACGGCAGAATTCGGTGATGAACGGCTTGCAGGCACTGAGGGAATACGTTTCTGATGATGATGTCATTGTGATTCACGACGGCGTCAGACCTCTGGTCTCGGAACGTATGTTGCGCGAATCCATTGCAACAGCCGCCCTGCATGATGG
>JAYTVV010000069.1:0-38929 GCA_043743795.1 Geobacteraceae bacterium | reverse complement strand
CCCTTGTAACTGCTGTTGGCGCTGATCAATTCTCCCAGCACATCCCGTTCGATCTCGGCCAGGCTGCGCTTTACATCCTCCCCTGCCCCGCTGCGGGTTACCAGCGACAGGTGATTCTTTATCTCCACATGCAGCGGGCTGCAGATTTCCTCCAAGGCCAGCCGCAGCCGCTCACGCCCCAGCTCAAAAGGATGAAAGGCCACGCGCCCGGTGAGTCTGATTTCAAGCAGCGGTCGACGTGGATCATCTGTGTGAGGAAGTTTTTCTATAATCTGATTGCGGAAGCTATCCAGGGCGCGGTCGGCGTTTTCGGCACCATCCAGGTTGATAGTAACAACCAGCATCGGACGGGGGACGGTGGGAAGAAACGTGCAATGGTAGACATCATTCTCCACACTCACCATGTAATACCCTTTGTCATACTTCTCTTCACCAAAGTTAACCCGCTCCGGTGCACCGGGATTAAATGCGTAATTCCGCCCTTCGGGGGTTGCGATTATGTATGGCTTGTGCCCATGTCCCAGCGCCACGTAATCAAAGCATTCTGCCAGCGGCAGCGCCTCATTCGGATGCATGTTGCCGATCTCTACCGGCGAATAGGTCCAGACCCCCACATGAAACAGGAGCAGGTTTTTCTCTGTTGTTACCGCCTCGCAGATACGCGCTACATGGCTGCCCGCCTGGGTGCCGATGTAGCCGAGTCCATAGATATTGAGCCCGTGTATTTCACAGTGACCACCGGCGCCGGTTGCAGGATCAAAGGAATCAAAGCGATAGTCGCCGTTTTCTGTGCGGGACGGGCGCAGCAGGCGGATATAGCCCATCTGCGACAACGCCTCCATCCACGAAATGCTGTCGCGTCGATGAATCCAGTCGTGGTTTCCCTCTACGGCGATGCAGGGGATAGCGGCGTCCTTCAGCGGCTGAAGTGTTTCGATGGTGCGTGCAAAGGTGCGGGGGAGGAT
This sequence comes from Geobacteraceae bacterium, assembly GCA_043743795.1. Classification (GTDB taxonomy): domain Bacteria; phylum Desulfobacterota; class Desulfuromonadia; order Geobacterales; family Pseudopelobacteraceae; genus JACRCG01. The sequence goes on along the minus strand of JAYTVV010000069.1, from coordinate 37,964 downwards.
CTGACCGGTGTGGAACAGGTCGCCGCCGATCAGGACAAAATCGACCTGTTCGGCGATAGCGTCAGAAACAATGCTGCCGAGCATACGGAAGAAGTCTTCGTAACGCTCGGCCTCATCGACAGAGGTGCGATATGTTTTGCCGAGATGGATATCGGCGGTATGGAGGAAGCGTATGTTCATAGGCTCTCAAGCAAATTTCGCTGCATGTTTTCAAGGTTTCCGGACCAGCACACCTTCAACTGGCTACTTTGCCACGGATACGGTGAGAGACGTTGTCTTGAACAGGGTCTGATCGTTCGTAACGGTCCGGTCATTATAGCGATTCTGGTCATACACCAATCGGGCCTGAATCGTATATGTTCCCGGTTTCAGTGCGGGAGACCAGGCCAGTATTCGCTCTTCCCCGGCACGGATGATGTTTTCGTGCGGGCCCTGAGCATCGGCCTGCAGGGCGGATTTGGCATCAGGCAGTTTCCGGTCTTCTTCAATAAAGGCTTTATCATCAGGCCGGGAACCATACCACGGAGCAAACATCCAGGAGGTGCCGGCAACAACCTTTCCTTGCGCGTTGAGCGCTTCAACCTGCAGATATACGGCGCGACGATTGGAGCCGGTCGGTACGGAATGCCCCGCACCGATGTTGATTACATGAAATTCAAACTTCGATGTTCCGGTATCAGGCTGAACGGCGACCAGATTCAGAGCGCTCTGCAAGCGCTGCAGAGAGCGGCCTCCGGTCCAGAGATGCCGCGATGCAACCCGGTCCGGCACGTTATACTCTTCGGCCAATTTGCGATTGGTGCGCGGCATATGGCAGTCCTGGCAATTCTGGCTGCCAAGTCCCTGTTTCCAGAAATCATCACGCCATTCAAGGAACGTCTGGGTCTGCTTGCCCGCTACCCGTTTTCCCAGGCTGTGGCAGTAGGCACACATGACCGAAGTCTTGATGCTGACGTCCGGGCTGTTTTCATGGGGAGCCCGTAGATTGTAGGGTCCACGGATTTTCCCTTCAGGAGTCAGGTGACAGCTGGCGCAGGTCAAACCGACCTCTTCCGCCATTTTGGTGCGCGCTTTCGGTTTGAAGACTTCGGATACATCCAGGTCAGGCAGGTTGAATGCTTCAGGAAAGTGGCAGACATTGCACGATGCTCCGTCAGCCTCTATTTCGCGGGCATGGCGGGGAAACTGATCGACACCGGCCAGTGCATGGGACGTCGCCATGGATGACACATTCGAAGGGTGGCTGATGGTCCGTTTGCCTGCAGGTGTGGCCCCGGTATCAAGAGCATGGCTGTCGCCGCCGAATCCGAAAGCATATTCACGGTAGATCGCTTTGTGGCACTCTCCACACACCTCGGAGGGGGTGGACGTTCCGTTGGGAAATGTGACGGATATCGTGCCGGATACCGGTTTAAGCGGTTCAGCGGCCATGGCGGTGCGGGAAATCTGAACCACCAGAAACGATACAGCCAGTAATGAGAACAGCTTTATCAAATGCATACGTTACCCCTTCCCGCACAGCCGAAGACCGGCGGATATAAAATGTGACCGGCAATCAATACCGGTAGTTGCAGCAATCTTCTTTGCTTACGGCAGCACCACCAGCAGTACCCCGCCCGCCAGCACCGTCAGATTACAGACCGCCGAAACACCATGAAGCTTTGAGAACTGTTTTCTCAATGGATCATCCTTGCTGGTTGTCTCAAAAGAACCGATCTGCCGTTTCAGTTCTGCGGCACGCGGTTCCACATAAAATGCCTGGAATGACGTCACTGCAATCATTACGGCAAGCACAACCAGCGGCAGTTTAAGATCAAATCCGCGACCGGCCAGACGGCAGACCAGCGCGATCACTCCGCACGCCATGCCCCAGCGAAAATAACCGGGGAACAGATTACCAACGATGCGTCCGGCAACATCGCGGCTTTCGGTTTTAAAGAGAATCGGTGTCAGCATCAGTGTGAAGATGGCGTTGCCGCCGGCCCAAAGGCTGACTGCCAACCGGTACAACGTGTCCATGTAGTGCATAGAGAAGCTCCTTGCTGTTTTCTGGTTTCAACTAGTGACAGCTGATAATATTCCACGATTCGGATGCAGTATCGTAAACAATTTTGGCCCGTTTGTCATGCAACTGCTGAAGTACCTGATCAACCTTACTCTCCAGAGTATATTCAGAATCTGCCAGCTCGCTCCAATCACGTGTGACAAATTCTTCTGCCATCTTCCGCAGAATCTCCGGGTTGATTCGCTCCAGCGGTATATCAAAAAACGCTTCTGTCATTGTGTATCCTCTTCTGCAAATCGTTGCACGGACATATGATACCCCGTTCATTACCTTTAACACCAACGATAAAAAAACGAGTGCCTCACCCGGACGAATGTAGTACAAAGTCACCTGATTGAAAAATACCTGCCCCACTACAGGTCAGCACACCATCCGGAGCATCGCAATGTCAAAGAAAAAAAAGACACTTCTTATCTGTCTTTCTACAATCACCGCACTGTTACTCTTCACCATCACCATTCTACCGCAGATCATCAGAAACCAGGCGGTGTCCGCCATAAAAAAGGAGACCGGCCGTTCGGCACGCATTGAAAAGGTAGCTATCAATCCTTTCACACTTACGGTTACGGTAAAAGGCATTGCAATTGACGCACAGGGTGGCGGACCATTTGTCTCTTTCGGCACACTGCGCGCCTCCGTAAGCACGGCCTCACTGTTCAAGATGGCCCTGGTGCTGGACGAGGTCACCATAGAGTCACCAACCATACGGTTCGTGCGTCTCACCGCCAATAGCTACAGCTTCGGCGATATCATCGCACTTCAGAAGAAAAACCCGCCGAAGCAGAAGTCTCAACGGGAAACCCTTTTCTCCATCAACAACATAACTATCAACAACGGTACCATTGATTTTGATGATCAGGCGGTAACAGGGGGCAGACAGCATACCATCCGTAATTTGAAGGTCGCCATTCCATTCATCAGCAACATGCCATACCTGGTGGAAACGTATATCGATCCCCACCTATCGGCGCTGATCAACGGCGCACCTTTTTCCTTTAGCGGAAAGGTCAAACCGCTCAGCAAGTCGCTGGAAACGTCTGTTAATCTGGACCTCAAGCAATTCAAACTGCCCGAACTGGTCGCGTATCTGCCGGTAAAGCCGCCGTTTGAGCTGACTTCAGGGTCACTTTCCGTAAATGCCGAGGTAACGTACCGGATCTCCAAAGAGAAGAAACCGGAATTGAACATTAAAGGTCTGTTGGAGTTGAATGCACTTGCAGTCAACCTAACGGATGGCCACCCGCTTATGAAACTCCCCTCGCTCCAGGTAAAGGCCACCGATTTGGCGATTTTTGCCCGGAAGTTTCTCTTTGAAACTATAACCGTGAAAGGACTGGAGCTTTTCGCCAGCCGAAATGTCAAGGGTACATGGATGTACAGCCAACTGCTGCCCGCCGCCCCGGAGAAGAGGACGACTGAACCGGTTTCTGCGGCAAAGCAGGAAAGCGCCGGACAGTCACAACAACCTTTGGTGCAGGTTGCGGCATTTGCCTTCAATAATGGCAACGTTCACTTCCGTGACGCAGTTCCGACTGGCGGCTTTAAAAGTGAGATAACCGGCATAGACGCCACTGTACGTAATTTTTCTACTGCGAATGCCGCCACGGCTGAGTACAATTTTTCCCTGATGATTGACAATGAAGCAACGTTCGCCGCTGACGGCTATTTTGCCCTCACCCCCCTATCCGCCACCGTTTCCAGTGAATTGAGCGGTTTGAAAATTCAGCGTACCTGGCCGTATCTGTCCCGTTTTTTGACTTCACCGGTTAAAGGATCAATCGATCTTTCATCGGAAGTGGCCTTTAATAAGGAACTCGGGCTGACCGTTGAACAGGGGAAATTGTTGGTCACCGGCCTCTCTGCCCGTTATGGCGAGAAAGAAGGTTTCGACCTGGCACGCTTCGAGATTAACGGTGCAGGATTTAAGCAGAAAGAAAACGTCGCTGAAATCGAGGAGGTCATATTTTCCAAGGGGGATCTTTCTGTTTCACGCCAGGCAGATGGTACTATTTCACTATTGTCGCTGCTCAAATCTTCACCAGCAAAGTCAACATCTGGTGGAGTTTCAGCCAAACCGCCCGCAGGCAGTTCCGCCTCCGCTGTCCAAAAGCAGTTGCCGCAACGGGAATTTTCCTACCGGATACAAAAGTTTCAGATTGACAAGTTCAATGCTGATTTTACCGACAAAACGCTTCCGGACAAACCACACTTTGCCCTGAACAACACCTCCATGCGCTTGTCGAACCTGAATGGGCCAAAATTCACTCCGGCAGGATTACAGTTTGCCTCGACCTTTAACAAAGCGACACCCCTCAAAGCACGCGGCGACATCACCCCCCTGCCCTTTCGTTACAAGGGGAACATTAGTATCGGTCGTCTGCCGCTGCGCGACTTTGAAGCCTATGTACCTGCCAATATCAAGGTCTATATTCTGGGCGGTTTTGTTGATTCTGACATGATGTTGGACGTTTCCCTAAAAGAAGGAAAACCGGTCGGAAGTTTCAAGGGGATTTCGGGCATTCGCGCATTTCATGCCGTCGATGCAACGGACGGTGAAGATCTACTCAAATGGGAAAGCTTGCAACTGGAAGATATTCAGGGAAACCTGGAACCATTCAATCTGACTCTGCGCCAGATAGCCCTGAACGGTGTCTACTCCCGTATCATCATTCGCAAGGATGGTACGCTGAATCTCCAGAATCTCTCAGAAACAACAGCCAGCAGCGGTGTTCCACCAACGACTCCGCAATCGCCGGCAAAACGAGAGACGCCGCCGACCACCCCCGGAATTGCCGCCCCGCAACAGACGGCGGCACTCAGGAACCCGGTCAGTATTGAGGCGGTCACCATTCAGGACGGGACGCTCTCCTTCACCGACAATCATCTGCCGCAGCGCTTCACAACCACGTTTCACAATCTCGGCGGGCGCGTCAGCGGGCTGTCATCCGAGGCATTAACTATGGCTGATGTGGACCTGCGCGGTACTCTGGAAAACCACTCTCCGCTGCAGATTTCCGGAAAAGTCAACCCGCTGCGCGGCGACCTGTTTGTTGACCTGAAAGTTTCTTTTCGCGACATCGAGTTATCTCCAGTTACCCCCTACACCGGTAAGTTTCTTGGTTACAGCGTTGAAAAGGGCAAATTATTTCTCGACCTGAAATATCGCATTGATAAAAAACAGCTTGTTTCTGAAAACAAAATATTCATCGACCAATTCACGTTTGGTGAAAAAGTAGTCAGTGATGCAGCAACACATCTGCCGGTCAAACTAGGATTGGCACTACTCAAAGACCGAAAGGGTGAAATCAATCTGGATGTGCCGGTTACCGGCAGCACAGAAGATCCAAAGTTTAACGTGTGGAAAATTGCCTTCCAGGCGATCCAGAATATTCTGGTCAAAGCGGCTACATCGCCATTTTCACTCCTCTCCTCCATGTTTGGCGATGGCCAGGATTTTAGTGCCGTGCAGTTTGAAGTCGGCACAAGCACCCTTTCAGCAAAGGAAAAAGGGAAACTGGATCTTTTATCCAAAGCACTGCTCAACCGACCTGCGCTAAAAATCGAACTAAAAGGATATGTTGACCGTGAAAAAGATAATGAAGCGTATCGTCTGGAGCTGCTTAACGTAAAACTTCAGAACGAAAAGCTTCTGGATCTGAAGAATGGATCGACTGGTAACGTTACAGAAGCGACCGACTCGATCGGAATTATGCCCGATGAACAAGCCAGGTATATGGCCATGGTCTATAAAAAGGAAAGATTTCCCAAGCCGCGCAACTTATTTGGCCTGGTCAAAGAGCTGCCTCCTGACGAAATGAAGAAACTGATCATCGCTAACACTGTCATTGGTGAAACCGAATTTCAAGCACTGGCACACGACAGGGTCGTGGCAATCGTTTCGTACCTGGTCAAAAACGGCACTATTCCGGCAGAGAGAATATTCCAGAAAAGTGACAACATATTCAAGATTCCGGAAAAGGAAGTCATGCCCAAAAGCAGAGTTGAGTTAAACGCTATTGTACAATAGCTTGAATCATGCCTTGACTGGTATGACCATGATCATCTCAAAGGCTTACTTAACCGTCTTTTGTAGCGTAGAGAGACTGAAGATAGCGGAGGTGGTGGGAGTTGGACGCCGGTGGCTGATTCACAAAAAATATGCCCCTTGAGGTTTGAGCCTTGAGGGGCGTTTTTATTGAATTGACAAACAGACTCACATCTATTTCGAGTCCACTTTTTCAGTTTACTTCGTCTTTGGCTGAATAGTGATACAGAGACATTCCCCGACCGCATAGGTTGTCTTGTCGCAATAAATCCGGCCATGAACCATAACCTTCCTTCCTTCGACGGAAACGACCTTGGTCTCAACGGTAACAACCCTTTCTAATGGCAGCAGGTTACGGAAACTGACATTCAGGTTGCCGACCACAATCGAATAGCCGGCAGCCCAGGCTGCAAGTCCCAGCACTTCATCAACGACTGCTGCCATGGAGCCACCATGGGCATGGCCGGGGGGACCTTCGGTCTCGGGGCCAAACCAGATGCGAGCCTTGAGGTGTTTGGCTGAGTCCAGATAGTAACGGACTCGAAAACGATTTCCTTCCGGATCGCCGGAAACAAATCGAAGTGAAGAACCGACAAGTGAAGCAGCGTCGAATGAAGTCCAATCAGTTTCTCCACTAAGGTCGGGCCTGCTGTCACAGGTACTATTTGCCGTTGTCTGGTACATGGATGGTTTACTCCGTTATATTCGTGTGTAATCGTTTAATTTTTCGAAATGTTCAATTATGACCGGTCAAACCTTCTCTGATAGCATACTTAAGCAAATCAGCAAAATTTGCCGAATTTGTTTGGACATGATGTTCCGACCATGAGCATCAGCTGTCTTGATACTTACATTGAGAGCGAAGCCGATTCCCTTGGTACTGCTTTAATTCCCGAAACGCTAGAGTTTTTTGTCTCTTTCCAAAAAAATATTGACATATTTACGCCGCAGTTATAGTTTGATATTAAGCTATATGACATTGACCTTTATTGGAAATTCAATGAAAACAGAACGTACAACATCATATCTTGCATTAAACACCTATACAAAGCTTATGCGTGCGGCTGAATCAGTAACAGTGCGAGTAAGCCGGGTCATGACGACTGCCGGACTTACAATCAGCCAGTTTGGAGTTTTGGAAGCACTTCACCACAAAGGACCGCTCTGTCAACGTGATATCGCCGCAAAAATTCTTAAAAGCACCGGCAACATCACGCTGGTCATCGATAATCTGGAAAAGCAGGGACTGGTCAAGAGGGAACGGATCAGTGAAGACCGTCGTTATCTGACCGTCAGGCTCACCGGGAAGGGTGAGGAACGTATCGGAACCGTCTTTGGGGCTGTTGAAGCAGCAATATGTGCCGAGATGAATGTATTAGCAGAAAATGAACAGGAGATTCTGGCACAGTTGTGCAAAAAACTCGGATTACGGGAGAAAGGGGGGACGTAACGTCAGCATCATTTTTTTGACAACATAGTTTAACATCGAACTACACTAACTGTATTTCACTATCACACAAAGGAGAACCACCATGAAACGCTTACTCGCATCAATCAGCACCATCATCGTCCTGTCACTGCCGGCACTGGCATCCGCCACAATCTGGAACATAGACCCTGACCATTCAAACATCGGCTTTAAGGTTCGCCACCTGATGATCTCAAATGTCAAAGGGAGTTTCGAAAAGAACAGCGGTGTGGTTGACATCAACGACAAGGATATTACCAAATCAAAAGTACAGGTATCAATCGACACCGCTTCGATCAACACCAATGTCCAGAAACGCGATGAACACCTGCGTAGCGCAGATTTTTTCGATGTTGCCACATACCCGACCATGACGTTTGTATCAAAAAAAATTGCCAAGGCGGGCACAGGCAAACTTAAAGTGACCGGGGACCTGACACTGCACGGCATTACCAAGGAAGTTGTACTTGACGTAGAAGGTCCTACCAAAGAGAGTAAAGACCCGTGGGGCAACATCAGGAGCGGAGCAGTTGCCAGTACAAAAATCAACCGCAAGGACTTCGGATTGGTATGGAATAAAGCTCTGGAAACAGGCGGCGTAGCCGTGGGTGAAGAAGTTACCATCAATCTGGAAATAGAAATGATCAAGGGGAAATAGTAACCAAACGGTTACATTTGTAGCAACAGGGGGGCCTGTTATCATCAGAGATGGACAGGCCCTTGAGAGGAGACACGCCATGAACACAGCATTGCCAACACTATTTGTTTCACACGGAGCACCATCACTACTGTACGAGACCGGCCCGGCCAGAGATTTTCTGACGTCAGTGGGAACGACACTGGAGCGGCCACAAGCTGTACTCTGCGTATCTGCCCACTGGACCACGTCATCTGCGCTGGTGACCGGCACCCCCGCTCCGTCATTGATCTATGATTTTGGCGGTTTTTCCGATGAACTTTACAGCGCCACCTACCCTGCCCCCGGCAATCCGGTACTGGCAAAACAAGTCATCATGCTCCTCAAAGAACAGGGTATAGAAGCCGATATGGACATGGGACGGGGCCTCGACCACGGTGCCTGGGTACCGCTCAAACTGATATATCCCGCGGCAGATATTCCGGTCCTTCAGCTGTCAGTTCAGCCGCACCAGTCACCGACTCATCATCTGGCGATGGGACAGGCACTGCGACGTTTACGGGAAGAAGGTGTGCTGATCCTGGCCAGCGGTTCGGCCACGCATAATCTCAGGGATTTTTTCGGACGTTCACGGGATGCGGCACCACCGGAATATGTCAGTGCCTTTGACGAATGGCTGAAGGCAGCCATTGAGAATAACGACCGGGAAGCGTTGCTCGACTATCTGAATAAAGGTCCTCACGCGACCGCCAACCATCCGACTCCCGAACATTTTCTGCCGCTGTTTGTTGCTCTGGGGGCCGGCACCGTCGGACGCACCCTCCACCGGTCATACACATTCGGGGTAATATCGATGGCTTCCTACGCCTGGGACTGAGGTCGCCGATTCCAGTTACGGCTTTTGCAGGGAAAGTCCGAATTTTATCCGGATTTCACGAGCACAGCCGTAACTTCTTACGACATATTCTGCAGTTTCGCAAATAACGGCACATTCCTCTGCAACAGCACGCCTGAGCTCTTTTACTCCATCCGTTTTGAGCAGCTGATCGTCCTCCAGAATCCTGGCATTAACAGCCTCGATCCGCTGAATCTCGGTCAGAAGACTTTCAATTATATGATGACTGGTTATTTCAGTGCTGTCAGGGGCTGTTGTATCGCCTGCAAGCCATTGCCGGGCCAGTGCCACAATTCCATTCATACAGTACCTCGATCGATAGCCCTGATATTGGTCATATCCATCCCTATTCCCGTTTCAAACGAGATAACTCTTGTGCCGGCAGTACCACTTCATGATTCTCTTCCAAGGCTTTTGGTCACGACTTCAAAGACATCCCGCGGCAGGTCAACAACGGCCTGGATGCGCTGCAACTGCTGCTGCATCTGAGTGCGACGGGTTTCATCAAAACGACGCCAGGTGGTTAACGGGGCCAACAACCGGGCCGACACCTGCGGATTGATCGGAATCAGCCGCAACAGCTGATCGGCCAAAAACCGGTATCCTGCGCCGCCCGGATCATGGAAACGCACCTGGTTACGCTGGCTGAACGCCGCTACCAGGGAGCGGAACCGGTTGGGGTTGGTCAGTTCAAAGGCGGGGTGCTCCAGCAGCACCCTGAGCTCATCCAGGGTTCCGGGAAGCGATGAGGCTGCCTGGAGTGAGAACCACTTATCAACAACCAGCCGCTCACCCTGCCAGCGGAGGTAAAAATCGTCGAGCAGTTCCCGCCGCTCCGGGCAATCGCATGAGACAAGCGGTGTCAATGCACCCATGGCATCAGTCATATTATCTGCACGCCGATACTGTTGCAGACAGAGATCAATTTCTCTCTGCCCGCCGGTGCTGGTTAGGTAGAACAGACACAGGTTGGCCAGCCGCCGTGCACCGGAGCGGCCATCGTCCGGAGTATAGGGAGATTCGCTCAGATTATGGGTACGCACCGTCATAAATTCATCCCTGAAAAGTGTTGCAAGGGTGCGGACAACAAACTGTCGAGCCGTATGGATAGCCGTCGGATCGACAACCGGAACCAGCTCAGCGAGGTATTTTTCGGTGGGTAATGTCAGGGTTTCAGCCAGAAAGGCACCATCAGGGTGGCCGCTCGTGAGCGTTATCCGGAAGGAGGCGGCAAAGGCGGGATCCAGAGTCAGTTCGACACCCTGCTGCCAGTCGGTAACAAGCCCAAGAATAACCTGCACCGCCATCCGCTGTCCCGCTTCCCACCGGCAAAACGGATCAGTCTCGTGTGCCATCAGCAGCGCGAGCTGGTCGTGCCGGTAGAGATAGTCAAGCTTGACCGGCGCTGAGAAACCGCGCAGCAACGCCGGTACCGGCTCCTCATTCAGACCGGTAAAACAGAATGTTTCTCCGGCAGCCCGGAGATGCAGAACCCGCGAGGTATCCGTTCGCGGCGTCTCGCCAGCCAGGGTTAACGGCAGTTCCGTACCGTCCGTTCCGAGCAGACCGAGCGCCAGCGGGATATGCAGCGGCTGCTTGTCAGGCTGACCGGGGGTAGCCGGACAGCTCTGCGCAACAGTCAATGTAAATGTTTTATCCGTGGGGTTGTAAGAACCACTTGCGGTCAACTGCGGTGTTCCGGCCTGGCTGTACCAGAGTGCAAACGGGTCAAGGTCCATGTCACCCGCGACCGCCATGGTTTGCACAAAATCATCAACTGTCACCGCCTGCCCGTCAAAGCGTTCAAAGTAGCGGTCCATTCCACGTCTGAACCGTTCCGCCCCGAGCATCGTATGCTGCATCCTGACAAGTTCAGCACCCTTGTTATAAACGGTTGCCGTGTAGAAGTTATTGATCTCCATGTATGAATCGGGGCGTACCGGATGCGCCATAGGCCCGCCATCCTCGGGAAACTGGGATGTCCTGAGCACCCGTACATCCTCGATCCGCTTCACCCCGCGTGACTGCATGTCAGATGAGAACTCCTGATCGCGGAAGACGGTCAGCCCCTCTTTGAGGGAGAGCTGGAACCAGTCGCGGCAGGTCACCCGGTTGCCGCTCCAGTTATGGAAGTATTCGTGACCGATGACCTCTTCGATAGCGTGGTAATCATCGTCGGTGGCCGTTTCCGGGCTGGCAAGTACGTAGCAGGAGTTGAATACGTTGAGCCCCTTATTTTCCATGGCTCCCATATTGAAATCGTCAACGGCCACGATCATATAGATATCAAGATCATATTCCCTGCCGTATACCTGTTCGTCCCAGCGCATTGCCTTTTTCAGGGAACGCATGGCGTGATCACATTTGTCACGGTTCTGCTGGTGCACATAGATATGCAGCGTCACTTCCCGTCCGGAGCACGTTATGAAGGTATCAGCAATACGCACCAGATCTCCCGCCACCAGGGCAAACAGGTAGCTTGGTTTTCTGAATGGATCGTACCAGGTGGCAAAGTGGCGACCATCAGGCAACACCCCCTGTTCCCGAAGATTACCGTTCGAGAGCAGCACGGGATAACACTCATAATCAGCGATGATTGTCGTTGTGAAGTGCGTCAGAACATCAGGCCGGTCCGGGTAGTAGGTAATGGCACGAAATCCTTCCGCTTCGCATTGGGTGCAAAACATCCCTGTCGAGCGATAGAGACCTTCCAGGGCGGTATTATCCTGCGGACGGAGCAGAGTAACCACCTCCAGAGTGAAGGTGGACGGTACTTCGGGGATCGTCAGCACATCTTCGCTCACCTGGTAAACGTTCTGATTGAGCGATACACCGTCCAGTTTCAATTCCTGCAGGACAAGGTGCTTGCCATTAAGAAGGAGCGGACGAACAGCGTGGGAATCGTCATACTCCCTCCGGAGTACCATGCGGGAGGTTACAACAGTTGTATCGTCGCCGAGTTCAAAGCAAAGATCGATACTTTCGACGCTGTAGTCAGGTGGTGTGTAGTCGTTACGATATACGGTGCAATGGGCAGTTTCGGTCATTGAGTTTTCCAATCCAATCAGAATGTACATGTGAAGTTACGGCATTTTTTGAAAATAACACAATCTATCAGCGTCATATTCATAATTTTTATTGGTATGAACGGCCCAATTCTGATAACAGTTACCCGTATGGTACACAGAATAAGAGGAGAACAGCTCATGGAAGAGACAATTACTTTCTGGCTTGACAATAAAATTTCTTCGGGTTTCAAGATAGCCGAAATCGGCAGCCAGAGCCTCGTGCTGTATCGCGACAAATATTACATTGTTGTCGGCGGTTCGGCACAAATGAAGGGGGTCAGACCGCTGCACTACTCCAAAACATCGATGCCGCTGCTCTGGAAAAAGGCGATGAGAGGTATCATACCGCCAGCAGCGACTGCCATCGATTATCCCGAAGATGAGAATCTGCCGGTTACAACATCGGCTAAAAAGGAGCGAACTCCCATGCAAAAAAGCACACTTCCAGTATCAGAGCTGCCTGAAGAACAGCCGCAGATACTGCGGTCTACGCCGCCGGTAAAAAAATCCGCACCAGCAGAGATAAAGCCGGTCAAAATTACTCAGGCTGTCGTCACAGCCACGTGTCCCTACTGCAGTCACAAACAGGACCTTCTCTTTGAAAAGGGGAAAAACGGCAAGCCGTTTTTTGTCGCATGCGCCAGATGTTCGTCGGAGTTTGCCGTGCGCTTTGTCCCGGTCACGATGTATCAGGCACAGGTTGCAGCATTCAAGTAAAACAAAGCAGCACATCCATGAGGAGATGACTCAGATGAACAACAACGACATTTTACGCAGACTGCGCTACGCACTTGATATCAGCAATCCAACAATGATCGAAATTTTTCAAATATCCGGTTGCTCCATAGAGCAGCCCACGTTGATTAAGCTGCTCAAAAAGGAAGAAGATGAAGATTTTATTTCCTGCAGTAATCCGCTGATGTCGCTTTTTCTTGATGGTTTGATCGTACATAAAAGAGGCCGGCGTGGGTCGGAAGCCGAAGAACCTCCGAAACCTGATGCATCACTGAACAATAATGCCATTTTGAAAAAGCTGCGCATTGCTCTTGACCTCAAAGAAGAGGACATGCTCGCGTTGATGAAACTGGCCGGTGTTGCTATTTCAAAATCGGAACTCAGTGCTCTGTTCAGAAATAAGGGGCACAAGCATTACAAGGAGTGCGGCGATCAGTTTCTCAGGAATTTTTTACAGGGTCTGACGATTCGCCACAGAAAAGCAGGTTTGGATAATAGTACCGAAGAATTACACTCCGCATAGGGCATTCCGGTTGACACATCTTTGTATCTATATTATTCTTCACAACCCGTAAAATATGATCAATCAAGGGTTTAGCTGCATCAAACTAATTTCGTACAGAGGACAATTATATGCGCAGTGACGTGATAAAAAAAGGGCTTGAACGGACACCGCACCGCGCCCTGTTAAAAGGGACCGGTGTCCCGCAAAGTCAGATGGACAAGCCGTTTATCGGTGTAGCAACCAGCTTCACCGACCTGATTCCCGGCCATGTCGGCATGCGTGACCTGGAGCGTTTCATTGAAAAAGGGGTTCACACGGGAGGCGGCCATGCATTCTTCTTCGGCATTCCAGGCGTGTGCGACGGTATGGCAATGGGACACAAAGGGATGCACTATTCCCTCCCAACTCGCGAACTGATTGCCGACATGGTCGAATCTGTTGCCGAGGCCCATCGTCTGGATGGCCTGGTACTGCTGACCAATTGCGACAAGATTACTCCCGGCATGCTGATGGCAGCTGCACGCCTCAACATCCCCTGCATCGTCGTCACCGCCGGCCCGATGATGAGCGGTCGTGGTTCCGCCGGACGGAAATATTCTTTTGTCTCCGACACCTTTGAAGCAATGGCCCGTTACAAGGCCGGCGTGATCAGCGACAAGGAGCTGCAGGTCTGCGAAGACAACGCCTGTCCCGGCATGGGTTCCTGTCAGGGACTCTTCACCGCTAACACAATGGCAATCCTCACGGAAACAATGGGTATGAGTCTGCCGCGTTGCGGCACCGCCCTGGCTGTTTCAGCGCTCAAACGGCGCATCGCTTTTGCCTCGGGCGAAAAAATTGTTGATCTGGTGCTGAATGATGTCAAGCCGCGTGACATAATGACTCGCGAGGCATTTGAGAACGCCATCCGTGTTGATCTCGCCCTCGGTGGTTCATCCAATACGGTTCTGCATCTGTTGGCCATTGCCCACGAAGCGGGCGTTGAGCTACCACTGGAACTGTTCGACGAACTAGGCAAAGATACACCGCAGCTGGCCTCGATGAATCCGGCCGGCGAGCATTTCATGGAAGATCTGGACATCGCCGGCGGCGTTAGCGGCGTTCTGAAACAACTTGGCACTAAAATCAAAGATACGCCCACACTGTTCGGCCTGACCACACATCAACTGGCCGAGAGTATCCAGAATGTGGACGAGGAGGTTATCCGCCCGCTTGGGAATGCGATAAAGAAGGAAGGTGGCATCGCCATCCTCTCCGGCAACATCGCTCCCAAAGGGGCCGTCGTCAAGCAGTCAGGCGTTTCCGCCGCTATGATGTACTTTGAAGGCGTGGCCCGTTGCTTTGATGCCGAAGAATTGGCAATGGCGGCTATTATGGAAGGAAAAATCACGTCCGGCGATTGTGTCGTAATCCGCTATGAAGGGCCCAAAGGGGGCCCCGGTATGCGTGAAATGCTGGCGCCAACCGCTGCCATCATGGGAATGGGACTGGGCGACAGTGTGGCACTGATCACTGACGGACGCTTTTCAGGCGGCACCAGAGGACCCTGTATCGGCCATATTTCTCCTGAAGCCGCTGAAGGCGGACCGATTGCTCTGGTAAAAGACGGTGACAAAATCCTGCTTGACATTCCAAACCGGCGTCTGGAACTGCTGGTAGATGAAGCAACGCTGGCAACCCGCCGGGCAGACTGGAAAGCGCCGGAACCAAAGATCAAGGGCGGATGGCTGGCACGCTATGCCAAAGTGGTTACATCAGCTCACACCGGAGCGGTTACAACAGCAGATTAACTATATCTTTCCACCTCACTGGTGAGGTGCAAATTTCTGTGCACAGAGGTTATGTATGAAAATGAACGGCGCACGAATAATGTTGGAATGTTTAAAAAAAGAGGGTGTAGATACCGTTTTCGGTTATCCCGGCGGTACCGTCATCAATCTGTATGACGAGCTCTTTAACTTCAAAGATATTCATCATATCCTGCCGCGTCACGAGCAGGCAGGTACCCACGCAGCGGACGGCTACGCCCGCGCTACCGGCAGGGTCGGAGTTGCCATCGCAACATCCGGTCCCGGTGCAACCAATACCGTCACCGGCATAGCAACTGCGTATATGGATTCTATCCCGATGGTCATTATTACCGGTCAGGTGCCGACGGCACTGATCGGCAATGATGCCTTTCAGGAAGTCGATATCATCGGTATTACCCGCCCCTGCACAAAACACAGCTTTCTGATTCGGGATGTCAAAGAGATTGCCCTGATCATGAAGAAAGCTTTTTACATCGCCCGCAGCGGGCGTCCCGGCCCGGTTCTGGTTGACTTTCCAAAAGATGTCCAGATGGCCCAGGGTGAATTTCACTATCCTGAAACCGTAGAAATTCGCGGGTACAAGCCAAATCTTTCCGGCCACCCTCGACAGGTTGAAAAAGCGGTTGCCATGATTCTTGAATCCCGTCGTCCGGTTATGTATGTCGGCGGCGGTGCGGTACTTGGCGGAGCAGCAGAACCAGTGACCACCTTGGCCCGCACGCTGTCAATACCAGTTACAACAACCCTGATGGGACTCGGAGCGTTTCCGGAAAGTGATGACCTGTCACTTGGCATGCTCGGCATGCACGGAGCCTACTGCGCCAATATGGCAATGACTCACAGTGATCTTATTATTGCAATCGGCGCCCGCTTTGATGATCGTGTCACCGGTAAGCTCTCGACATTTGCACCGCACGCAAAGATCATCCATATTGATGTAGACCCCACGTCCATCAAGAAAAATGTTCGTGTTGATTTGCCGATTGTCGGCGACGTGAAGGATGTATTGATTAAAATGATCGCGCAGGCCGAAAAAAGCAAAGAAAAGCTGGCCGATTTCACGTCGGATCTTGCTCCATGGCACGCAGATATAGCCGGCTGGAAGGAAAAACATCCGCTTGGCTACAAGCAGAGCAGCACGATAATCAAGCCACAGTTTGTCATTCAGAAGCTCCGTGAATTATCTGATGATGATGCCATAATCTCAACCGATGTCGGCCAGCACCAGATGTGGACGGCCCAGTTTTTTAAATTCAACAAGCCCCGTACCCTGCTTACATCGGGCGGCCTGGGAACAATGGGCTTCGGACTTCCGGCTGCGATGGGCGCACAAGCCGCCTTTCCGGATCGCCAGGTCATCACAATCTGCGGCGACGGCGGTATCCAGATGAATATCCAGGAGATGGCAACACTGGTACAGAATAGACTGCCGGTTAAAATTGTCATTCTTAACAACAATTTCCTTGGCATGGTACGCCAATGGCAGGAACTGTTCTTCGACAAGCGGTACTCATCCACCTGTATGGAACTGCCGATCGACTACATAAAACTTGCGGACGCATACGGCGCCAAAGGCTTTCTGGCCACCAAACCGGGTGATGTCGAGTCTGTTATTACTCAGGGGTTCAAGGAGAAGGGGCCGGTAATCATGGAGTTCAAAATTGCCCGCGAAGAAAAAGTGCTGCCGATGGTTCCGGCCGGAGCATCGCTGAATGAAATGGTACTGAACGCCTAAGGGGGAAATAGCTATGCAACATACAATATCAGTTATAGTAGAAAACGATTTCGGGGTACTTTCCCGTGTCGCCACGCTTTTCTCGGGACGCGGCTTCAACATTGATTCGCTGTCGGTAGCTCCCACCAATGAAGAAGGTCTGTCACGAATGACGATTGTGACTCGCGGCGATGCTCAGATTCTTGAGCAGATAAACAAGCAGCTCAACAAGCTTATTGATGTCCTTAAAGTGCTTGATTTCACCGACGGCAGTGCAATAGAGCGTGAACTGGCTTTGATAAAGGTTTCTGCAGAGGATGATGCCCGTGCGGAGGTTTTGCGGGTTGTTGATATTTTTCGAGCCAAGATCATTGATGTCACCCCGAAATCCTATACAATCGAGGCAACCGGTAATCCACTGAAAATTGATGCCATACTGGAACTACTGAGGCCACTGGGATTAAAAGAGGTCGTACGGACGGGGTCTGTGGCGATCGGTCGTGGCGCCAAAGGGTGGAACGGGTAGGAGAACAGCGGAAGTATGTCGTATTGTTCGAGCCGCCCGGAAACGGGCGGTTTTTTTTCGTTCCGCCAGAGAGCAGTTCTCCTGCGACCAAGGCCAAAACGGCTATTTACGTTGACAGCCACGGTTGAATGTAGTATCAATATCATTCTTTTTATGTATAGAGTTCGACCGGTTAGCCGGATAAAAATGTGTGTGGAGGATGTACCAGCATGAACGTATATTATGATCGTGATTGTGATCTCGCATTGATAAAAGCGAAAAAAGTGACCATTGTCGGCTACGGCTCCCAGGGTCATGCCCATGCCTGCAATCTCAAAGAGTCCGGAGTTGATGTTACGGTAGCACTTCGCGAAGGCTCAGCATCTGCTGTCAAAGCGAAAAATGCCGGCCTCAAAGTAGCAACCGTTGCTGAAGCTGTTGCCTCGGCTGACCTGGTTATGATTCTGACACCAGATGAGTTCCAGTCTGTTCTTTACCGTGACGAAATCGCGCCGAAGCTCAAACAGGGTGCGGCCCTTGCCTTTGCCCACGGTTTCGCAATCCATTATAACCAGGTTGTGCCACGCGCTGACCTCGACGTAATCATGATTGCCCCAAAAGCCCCGGGTCACACCGTTCGTTCCGAATTTGTCAGAGGCGGCGGCATTCCTGACCTGATTGCTGTTTTTCAAAATGCGTCCGGTACTGCTCGTGAACTGGCTCTTTCCTATGCCAGCGCAATTGGTGGCGGGCGTACCGGTATCATTGAAACGACATTCCAGGACGAAACCGAGACCGACCTGTTCGGCGAGCAGGCTGTACTCTGCGGCGGAGCAGTGGAGTTGGTGAAAGCCGGCTTTGAAACGCTGGTAGAAGCCGGTTATGCCCCTGAAATGGCTTATTTTGAGTGTTTGCATGAACTCAAACTGATTGTCGACCTGATGTACGAAGGCGGCATTGCCAACATGAACTATTCCATATCCAACAACGCTGAATACGGCGAATATGTCACAGGTCCCAAAGTTATCAACGACCAGAGCCGTGCTGCCATGAAAGAGTGCCTGGCCAATATCCAGAGTGGCGATTATGCAAAACGCTTTATTCTCGAGGGGATGTCTAACTATCCTGAGATGACCGCACGTCGCCGCCTTAATGCCGCTCACCCGATTGAACAGACCGGTGAAAAGCTGCGCAGTATGATGCCCTGGATTAAAAAAATCGTCGACAAAACCAAAAACTAATTTTACGACGCGAGTCCAGACACCCCTCTTCCCACCGGGAGAGGGGTGTCTTCGCATTTAAGGCAGGTACATGAAGAATTCATCCCCGTTTGCCCGAGAAGGTTACCCGTTCATCGCATATGCCGTTGGATTAACCGCGTTATTTGCAGTTGCTGCAGAGCGAATTTCCGCAGTTTTTTATATTCCCGGTGCACTTTCACTCCTGTTGACACTGTTTGTACTCTACTTTTTTCGTAATCCGGAAAGAATAACTCCTGCGGACAAAACAACCGTAATCGCTCCTGCCGACGGAGTTGTCATTGTTGCAGAACGTGTACCCGAAACGCCGCTTGGTGTACCGGCCCTGAAAATCAGTATTTTCATGTCTGTCTTCAGCGTACATGTCAATCGTGTCCCTTTTGACGGCACGGTCATTGACACATTCCATCATGCCGGAAAGTTCTTTGATGCCCGCGATGGGCGTGCTTCTTGTGAAAACGAGCGCAACGGCATCGTGTTGGAGATTGCCGGCGGTGTTCGAATTGCTTTTGTTCAGATTGCCGGCCTTGTCGCACGCCGGATCATCAGCTATCCGTTGGTGGGAGACCTGTTGGTTCGTGGTGAGCGGTATGGCTTGATTCGTTTCGGTTCACGGGTTGATGTCTATCTGCCTCAGGAAGTGACTCCGCTGGTAAAGCTTGGTGACAAGACTGTTGCAGGTGAAACCGTGCTGGCTATAATCGGCTGATCAAGGATTGAACCTCTATGAGTGATGCAACTACAGTGGTGGAAAGCAGAAAAAATGACAGTATGAGGCGGGGCATCTATATTTTGCCCAATCTTGTGACTGCGGCAAGCCTGTTTGCGGGTTTTTACAGTATGGTATCAACCCTGAACGGCAACTATAGTACGGCCGCAATCTGGATTTTTATTTCGGCAATATGTGACGGACTTGATGGCAAAGTAGCCCGCATGACCGGCACGACCAGCAAGTTCGGTGTCGAATTTGATTCTCTGGCTGACCTGGTTGCCTTCGGTGTTACGCCGGCATTTCTTATGTATGCCTGGGCGCTTAAACCGTTCGGCAGACTCGGCTGGGTTGCATCATTTTTGTTTCTTGTTTGTGCCGCGCTACGCCTCGCCCGCTTTAATGTTCAGGTTGATACCGTCGAAAGCAAGCGTTTTGTCGGACTCCCGACACCGGCATCCGCATGTATGGTCGCCTCAACGGTGCTTCTGTTTTACCATTTCAACTGGCCAAGCTCCTTTAAAAAACTTTCTATTTTGGGGTTGATATACCTGCTGGCGTTCCTGATGGTTTCCAACTTCAGGTACAACTCTTTTAAAGATCCTGCCTTTATAAAACGACAGCCTTTCGGATTTTTACTGCTTGCGGTAGTGCTGTTAATCGTAATTGCAGCAGAACCGGTCGTCATGACATTCAGCGTACTGTTGCTGTATATCCTGTCCGGCCCGATTGATTATGTTGTTACCTGGCCGCGGCGACGCAGACTGGAGAAAGCAGTACACAAGGGGAGAGAGGCGTTAAACAGGGAAGGTGACGTTTCTTAAGCTATATCAAAATGTTGAACAGTTATTTCTTCCGGCGTAATGATCAGTACGGCATAACTACGGTGTTGGCAGCTGTTTGAGAGTGTACCGGGGTTTACCAGTAGTATACCTGAATGTTTTTCATGAACAGCCTGGTGAGTGTGACCAAACAGGACGGCATCAGCACCAATTTCTTCTGCTCGTTGCTGTAACATGCCGAGACCGGACTTCACCCGATATGCATCCCCATGGGTCAACATAACCCGCTTTCCCTCACATTCCCATACACGCTCTCTCGGGGCTCGAGAACCCATGTCACAGTTGCCGGCAACGCTGATAACCGGTACATCAAGCGCATCACGCAGCTGATCGGCGTCAACCTCCCCATCCCCCAGATGTATGATTATATCAACCGGTTCGCAACATGAATGCGCACGAAAAGCGCTGGTGGAGTTGCCGTGGGTATCCGATAGGACAAGAATTTTCATACCGGAATTGTAGCAGATGTCCCTTATCCCCAAAAGAAAAAATCCATAAGGTGCCCGTATATGTCAAAGAAAACAGTACTAATTACCGCTGCAGTGTTTTTTACCTTCACGATTCTGTTTGCACTTTCCGTAAAGATTGCTGGAACTATTTTCAGTACAGGTGATGAAAGCCACGCATCAAGCAAGGAGGGGGTTGGCCTCATTGAGGTAAAGGGAATGATTCTCGACTCAAAAGAGACTATCAGGCAGCTGAGGTATTTCCTTAAGCAGGACGCTATTAAAGCAGTTGTTTTGCGTGTTGACTCACCCGGAGGCATTGTTGCACCATCCCAGGAAATATACTCCGAGGTTAAGAAATTTGCCGCGAAAAAGAAAATAATAGTCTCGATGGGAAGCCTGGCCGCTTCCGGTGGTTATTATATTTCCGCACCCTCGACCATGATTTATGCAAACCCCGGTACCATTACTGCCAGTATCGGCGTCATCCTTAAACTGTCAAATATTGAAACATTGATGGATAAAATCGGCATTAAGTCACATACGCTCAAAACCGGAAAATACAAAGACTCCGGCTCGCCGCTGCGTGAGTTTTCTGCTGAAGATCGCGCCATGCTGCAATCGGTCATTGACAATACCCATGAACAGTTCGTCAGGGCAGTTGCGGAAGGTCGAAGAATGGCGATCGAAGATGTACGTAAAATTGCCGATGGGCGGATACTGTCCGGTGAACAGGCAAAAGAGCACAAACTAGTGGATCGCTTGGGAACACTTCAAGACGCCATTGAAGAGGCGGGAAGACTGGCCGGTATTACAGGCGAACCGGAGGTGGTGATGCCGCCTAAAAAGAAGGTCAACTATCTGGACCTATTGGTAGAAGGGACAGAAGGCACATTCAACGGGCCGTTGGGTCGTGCGGCAGGCGGTATGAAGATGATGTACGAGGCGGATTAAAAAAGGGGGGGACAGCCCCCCCATCCTCTTGAAATAGCACTGCTTATTTTCTTTGTTTCAGTCTGTTGTGGGCAGCGATAAGAATTTTTTCCGTTGTGGCCCAGTCAATACAGGCGTCAGTTATAGAAACACCATATTTCAGCTGGCTTTTGTCAGCTGGAATTTTCTGATTTCCGGCTTCAAGGTTGCTTTCAATCATGACTCCCGAGATAGAACTGTTACCGGCCAGCATTTGATCCACGACGCTTTCCAGAACTTCGGGCTGTTTTTGAAAATCTTTGTTTGAATTTCCGTGACTGCAGTCAACCATAATGGTCGACAGCAGGCCGTTTTTGGTGAGCTGTTCTTCGGTATGAGAGATGTCTTCCGGATGGTAGTTAACTTTTTTTGATCCGCCTCTCAGGACGATGTGCACATCAGGGTTGCCACTGGTCTGGATTATTGAAGTGCGCCCTTCCCTATTAATACCAAGGAAGCTGTGTGGATGTTGCGCCGCTTTCATAGCATCTATGGCTATCTGCAGATTGCCGTCAGTACCATTTTTAAAACCAACGGGAAATGAGAGACCGCTGGACATTTCACGATGAGTTTGGGACTCAGTGGTACGGGCACCGATTGCACCCCAACTGATAAGGTCGGCAACATATTCCGGCGTAATCGGATCAAGCATTTCATTGGCAACCGGCACTTCAAGTGAGGTTAAGCGACTGAGCAGCCCCCGGGCAATGCCGAGCCCCTTGGAAATAAGATGGGTACCATCCATGTCGGGGTCGTTGATCAGTCCCTTCCAGCCAACGGTGGTACGTGGTTTTTCAAAATAAACCCGCATAATCAGAAGCAACTGATCATCGACCTTACGCGAGAGTTCTGCCAATTTTTCGGCATAGTGGATAGCCGCTTCAGTATCATGAATTGAACAGGGACCGACAACGACCATCAGACGTTTATCTCTTCGCTGAATGATGTCTTTAATCTGCTCTCTACTTTTACAGACAAAGGCGCGGTCTTTTTCCGATAACGGAAAAACCTGACGTAAATCGGTTGGTGCAATTATTGGTGTAATACCGGTTATTTTGAGATTATTGGTTTTGATCACGCTGCAGATCTCCCTTATTGTTTATTTGTACGTTAGAAGTTACTTTCTGCGCTGTACCGGCTGAAAATAACTTTGTCTGACCCAAGATGTTATAGTTTCTTCAGTGCTCTGTTGTCAATGCTTCTGTATATGAATTGCTCATTAAATCAGCAGGTTAAATATTACGAAACAATTGTTATGGGAGATATCATGAAGCGAGCTGTATTTCTTGACCGGGATGGTACCATCAATATTGAAAAAGAGTATCTGTATCAGAGTGCAGACTTCGAATTTATTCCGGGTGCACCTGATGCTATTCACCTGCTCAATCAGGCTGGAATTATGGTTATTGTTGTGACCAATCAGTCCGGTGTCGCGCGCGGTTATTATACGGAAGATGATGTTCTGAGCCTGCACCGGCATATCGCCCGTGAACTTGAACAGTTCGGAGCACATGTTGATGCCTGGCTCTACTGTCCGCACCATCCTGACGGCCGTGGCAGTTATTCGCTTCCGTGTACATGTCGAAAGCCATTGCCGGGGATGCTGCAGGAAGCAGCAGACCGCTATGACATTGACTTGGAGAACTCCGTCATGATCGGTGATAAACTGGCCGACATTGAAGCCGGACGTGCTGCAGGGTGCAGTACAATTCTCGTCCGGACCGGATACGGAGCAGATGAGGAATGCCACGTCGCCCCTCACACCATTGTCTGTAACGACCTGCTTTCTGCGGTGCGTTCTCTGGTGTAGTACCTCATTCAGATTTGACACCGCTCAGGGTAACATGCTACCTAAATAGCTTCACAAACTCACTACGAGGTGATCATCATGTCCCACGGTATTAAAAAAGGTATAATTCTGGCCGGTGGAGCCGGCAGTCGCCTGTTCCCCCTGACTCTGGTCGCCAGTAAGCAGCTGCAGCCGGTGTATGACAAGCCGATGATCTATTATCCGTTGGCCACACTTATGACAGCCGGAATACAGGACATTCTGCTGATTTCAACTCCGCACGATACACCACGATTTGAGGCACTTCTGGGTGACGGTTCACGGTGGGGCGTGACGATTACCTATAAAGTTCAGCCGGAGCCAAAAGGGATTGCCCAGGCATTTCTGGTTGGCGAAGAGTTTATAGATAATCAATCGGTCTGCCTGATACTGGGTGATAATATTTTTTATGGCAAAATGAATCTGGATAAGATTGTATCTGAGTTTACGACCGGAGCCCGGGTTTTCGGGTATCAGGTGAACGACCCCGAACGCTATGGCGTTGTTGCATTTGATGCAAACGGTAAAGTTCTCAGTATTGAAGAGAAACCTGACCGGCCCAAGTCGCATTTTGCGGTACCCGGCTTGTATTTATATGACAAAAATATCGTTACGGTGGCCAAAGCCATCAAGCCGTCACCTCGCGGTGAGCTGGAAATCACGGATGTAAACCTTGAATATCTGCGACGTGGCGAATTAATGGTCGAACGTCTGGGGCGCGGCATTGCCTGGCTTGATACCGGCACACATAAAAGCCTGCTGGAGGCCAGTAACTTCATCGAAACAATTGAATCGAGACAGGGATTAAAGATTGCCTGCCTTGAGGAGATTGCTCTCAGACGCGGTTTTATAACTTGTCAGCAGATGCAGTCAGTTATTGAAGCGACTCCCACCTCTTCTTACAAAGAGTATCTTCAGCGTGTCTACGATGAAGCTGAATTGTGCGGGATACGATACGAGTAGAGCGAGATCGATTCCATGGATTTTCTAAAAAAATATTTATATCCGCTTCTGACCGGCATCGGCATTCTGTCAGCACTGCTGATTTTTTCTTTGAATGTTCCTCGTAACCGGGAGGCAAACATGCTTGAACGTTCCGTTCTCAGCGTACTGTCGCCTCTCCTCCAGCCGGTTTCCCGATTAAGCAGCCTGGTTGAAACTATTTGGGACAGCTATATTAGCCTGGTCGATACCCACAGCGAAAACATGCGGTTGCGTGAAGACATTCGTGTTCTTAACCGTCGAGTACAGGAAGGAAATGAAGCTTTTCTGGCGAACCAGCGCCTTGAGCGCCTGCTGGACATAAAGAAGGGTGTCAAAGAATCAACGGTGGCAGCAACCGTTATCGGTGAAGATGTCACCTCGTGGTTCAGGACATTGGTAATAAATCGCGGCCGTTCGAGTGGCATTCGCGAGGGGATGGCCGTCATATCTGCTGATGGCGTTATCGGCCAGACTGTCAAGGTTTCCTC
Source organism: Geobacteraceae bacterium (assembly GCA_043743795.1). Classification (GTDB taxonomy): domain Bacteria; phylum Desulfobacterota; class Desulfuromonadia; order Geobacterales; family Pseudopelobacteraceae; genus JACRCG01. The sequence goes on along the minus strand of JAYTVV010000069.1, from coordinate 12,988 downwards.
TTCAACATCGCGGGTGCTTATGCTTACGGATCACGCAAGTGGCATCTCCGCAACAATTCAGCGTTCACGAGCGCGCGGGGTCGTAAAAGGCAAGGGTGAAATGCTCTGTACACTTGAATTCACAACCCGCGAAGAAGATGTAAAAGTCGGCGATATTGTTATAACATCAGGGATCGGCGGCGTTTTCACCAAAGGTCTTCCGATTGGCGAAGTCACTATGGTCAAGCGGGGAGAATACGGAATTTTCCAGACTGTTTCAATTCGCCCTACCGTTAATCTCTCTCATCTCGAAGAAGTTCTTGTTGTCCAGCGGGGTGGCTATGAGTAGACGCACCGTTATTCTGTTTCTCTGTCTTGTTCTCGTATCAATTGCCATTCAAGTGTCATTACTACCCGTTTTTATACGCCCCAATTTCAAACCTGATCTCCTGCTTGTCATCATGGTATTTGTAGCCCTGCGTGGTTCGTTTGAGACGGGAGCGCCTGCAGCCTGGGTACTGGGACTGCTTGATGACGTCTGCAGCGGCTTGTATCTTGGCCTGAACGCCGCCGCTTTTCTGATTTCTTTTCTTGTTATCAAGAGCATTTCGGATCGCCTGTATGCCGACAGTGCCATATTGTTCGTCATGACGGTATGCGGCGTTACACTGGCCGTATTCACACTGAATCTGCTGCTGATGGTTCTGTTTACCGCATCCCCCGGCATCGCCTATTCCATGTTCTCAGACCTGTTCCCGCGACTTCTCGTAAATGCATTTATCGCTTCGATTGTTACCGTATTTCCCGGATTTGACGGACAAGTGGCATCAACATGAAAGAACGTCGCTTTGTTCGGGAATTACTGGAGTCAAAACAGAGAATTGTGGTGCTTTCCTTTGTAGTCGGCACCGTATTTTTATTTCTGGTAATACGGTTGTGGCACTTGCAGATATTAAACGCCGACGATTATCACACACTGTCAGAAAACAACCGGCTCCGTTTCGTACCGGTAGCTGCCTCCCGTGGCGCAATATTGGACCGGAGCGGCGCTGTGCTGGTCAGCAACCGCCCCTCGTTCAGTCTTGCGGTAATTCCGCAGGAAGTTACGAATAAAGAAGCACTTCTCACGTTACTTTCAACTCTTCTGGGGCTTGACCGGGCGGATATGGCCGAACGGTGGGAGAAAAACAAGGGACGAGCCAAATATTATCCGATCGTTCTGGCCTCAAACATCTCCCGTGATCACGTTGAAATTGTCGAGGAAAACCGTTTAAGACTGCCCGGCATCGAGATTGAGATGAAACCGGTGCGAGAATACAGCAACAGCCAGCTGGCGGCTCATCTACTGGGATATATTGGGGAAGTCTCTGAAAAAGAATTGAATTCAAGCGGCTTTGAAGAATATAACCCCGGTGATTACATTGGCAAAAACGGCATTGAGCGGGCTCTGGAAAAGGAGCTGCATGGTGGCGATGGTGGCCGACAACTTGAAGTCGATGCGCGAGGCAGAGTTTTACGAACTATTTCGGAGAGCTATCCAACCGTCGGCAACAGTGTTGTCTTAACCATCGATGCTGCGGTTCAAAAGCAGGCCGAGCGTGCCTTTGGCGATCAAGCCGGTGCAGCTGTCGCCATGGATGTGACCTCCGGTGAGATCCTCGCATTTGTAAGCAATCCCGGCTTTGATCCGTCGTTATTCAGCGGCAAACTGCCGGCAGATATCTGGCAGGGGTATCTTGACGACAAACGTCATCCTCTTGAGAACAAGGCGCTGAGCGGCCAGTACCCTCCCGGTTCCACCTTCAAAATGATCACCGCCCTGGCCGGACTGCAGGACAATAAAATTAATGAATCAACATCGATTAACTGCAGCGGCAGTTACGAACTGGGCACCTCTACGTTCAAATGCTGGAACAAAAAAGGACATGGAGCTACAAATCTTCGCAAATCATTGCGGGAATCATGTGATGTCTTTTATTACCAGCTGGGAGAAAAGCTCGGAGTGGATAAAATTGCCGCTGCAGCTCACGCATTCAAACTGGGATCTCCGCTCGGCGTTGAGCTGCTGAACGAACGGAGCGGGCTCATTCCCACCGCAGAATGGAAGCTGAAACGCTTCGGCAAACGGTGGTACCATGGAGAAACTCTTCCGGTTTCAATCGGTCAGGGTGCTGTGCTCCTAACCCCCATCCAGCTGGCTTCCATGACAGCAACGGTTGCAAATGAGGGTACGATTTATCGTCCTCATCTGGTAAAGCGGATTGTTGATGCCGATGGAAAAACACTCAAGGAAACAAAGAACGAAATCATTGGAACAGTGCCTTTCTCCAAAGAATCATTTCGCCTCGTTAAGCAGGGACTGTTGTCAGTTGTTAATGAACCAGGCGGAACCGGTGCCATGGCCAGACTGTCTGACGTCAAAGTTGCGGGAAAGACCGGTACATCTCAGGTAGTCAAATTACGCGACAGCAAACAGGGCACTCCCTACCAGTATCGCGATCACGCCCTGTTTGTGGCGTTTGCACCGTATGAAAAACCTGAAATTGCCGTTGCCGTCATAGTTGAACATGGTGAACATGGCGGTGCTGCCGCTGCACCCATTGCCGGAAAAATATTGAGGGCGTATTTTGACAGCAAAAAACCGGCTCGCACGAAAGCAGCCGGTACAGCAAAAGAAGAAGATGAGGATGATGACAGCCCTGCAGAACAAAATGTAAAAAGCGGGCCGACAGTAGTGAAAGAACCGCACACAAACGGAGATGCCATCCATGATTGATCGCCGCCTCCTGACCAACATTGACTGGGTACTTGCCGGACTGGTTCTGACGGTTTGTCTGCTCGGTATTTTAAATATTTACAGTGCGACCACCCCCTACAAGATTATCGGAACCGCCTATTATATCAAACAGTTTTACTGGATGCTGGTGGGAATTATCGTATCCTTGATTGTGTGCAGTCTTGATTATCACATCATCGAAGATTTATCCTACTGGCTGTATGGATTCCTGGTACTTTTGCTGTTTGCCGTTCTTATTGTCGGCAGGCGCTCAATGGGAGCAACCCGCTGGCTCAACCTCGGCCTTTTTAATATTCAGCCGTCAGAGCTCATGAAACTCGTTATAATCGTAACATTTGCCCGCTTTTTCAATAACTTTCAATCGGCTGGCGGCCTGACTGTCAAGGACGTACTGATCCCCCTGGGTCTTCTTGCACTGCCTGCTGCGCTGATTATGAAGCAGCCGGATTTGGGAACAGCAACATTGGTCATGTTGATCGCTCTATCCATGATTATGTACGTCGGCTTACGCTGGTCAACGATCGTGACATTTGTCTGTGTCACCATACCAATGGCCTGGATTGGCTGGGTATTCCTTTTGCGCTCGTACCAGAAAAACCGGGTGCTTGATTTTTTAGATCCGGAACGGTCACGGCTGGGGAGTGGCTACCACATCATCCAAAGTAAAATAGCCGTCGGTTCAGGCGGTATTGCCGGTAAAGGTTTTACGAAAGGGACCCAGTCACAGCTCCGCTTTCTCCCTGAGCAACACACTGATTTTGCTTTCTCCGTCTTTGCCGAAGAGTGGGGCTTTATCGGATGCCTGCTGCTGATCGTGATCTACCTTTCGCTGGTACTGTGGGGCCTCAACATTGCCCGGCGCTGTAACGATCGTTTTGGCGGTCTGCTTGCGGTAGGGGTTACTGCCATGCTTTTTTGGCATATCGTCATCAACATGGGAATGGTGATCGGCCTGTTTCCGGTTGTCGGCGTACCGTTGCCATTCTTTTCCTACGGTGGGACATCCATGATCACCTCAATGGTCGGCATCGGCCTGTTGCAGAATATCAGTATGCGGCGGTTTATGTTCTGATATTTCAGCACAATAGTGGTCAATCGTTTCTCTCCCCCTCTCTGCAAACAAAAAAACATTCAAATGATTTGTTGCCAGCTGATTTTTCATATTTATCTGTTACAATTCCAAAATAGATACTTTTAGCGGAGGTGAATAATGAAGTTTGTGTTGAATATGGCCATGTTAACTTTTTGTATTTTGTTTGCTGCATGCGGTGGCAGCGACAATTCGCAGAACTCTCCTTCGCAAACTGTTCGTGAGGACCCTTTAGTAAGGATGCCGGGTACCCAACCGGGAGAAGTTACTCTTGATAGTTCGACGTCCTGTTACGAATGCCACGGAAGTGGGAAGAGCCCCTGGCTGAGACCAACTTTGGACAAGCGCAATCGCAGAGAATACGGTGAATATGATATATTCAAGGGTTGGCAGGGTTCAATGATGGGAAATGCCGCCCGCGACCCACTCATGTTTGCCGCCCTCACCGTAGCTGCTCAGGATTCAATCTACGCTCTTGGTACGCCAAACGCAGTTGATATCTGTCTGCGCTGCCATTTTCCAAAGGGGTGGTTGGAAGGCAGATCAAGCACACTTAACGCGTCAGCAATGACTGGTGACGATTACGACGGTGTTCAATGTTCCTTCTGTCATCGCCTGACTGACCCGTTTTACAAGACGACGTACGATGGTACGCGTGATGGAAACGACTGGACGGTCAGCTGGGATGAGCAAAACAATCCTAGAGTTCCCGAGCAACTACGCTCAAAGGAGCGAGCCCTTCAAACCTATTTGGTCGACAAGATGTTTGCACCAACAAACCGGCTCTTCAGTGGCGATCCGTTTCATGTCAATGATGAGCCGGTCAGTAAACTCTATACTGAAAATGCAGGCGGACAATACTTTATAAGTCCATCACGTGAGCACCGGGGACCTTTTGCCGATATTGCTGTGCATGAGCATCCCACTCTTTACAGTCGCTACCATAAAAGCAAATTTTTCTGTGCTACCTGCCATGATGTTACGAACCCGGTGTTAACAAACATGAAGTTTAAAAGCACCAGACCCGGACAGAAGGTTCTTCTGGACACGGAAACTCTTCCAGCATTTGCCCAGACCCATCTGGAGCGTACGTTCTCCGAATTCAGACTTTCTGCATACAATGAACCTGGCGGATCCGATGGAAAGGGGAACTTCAAACCGAATACACCAGTGGGAACGTTTCCTGTTAATGGCTGGGAGACCGACCAACCGGGAAATAAAATTAGCAAGTGCCAGGATTGCCATATGTGTTCCCGTTATACTCCCGGATCGAATGAACTGGACAGCCCGGTAAGACCTGAAGAAAGCCTGGAGCATCCAAATACGTGGACACCATGCCACGCAATGACCGGCGGCAATGTATGGATGACATCAATCCTTTTCAGTATTGCACCTGACAACCCCCTGCGTGATCCGGTAAATTCAGCCCTGCTCGTACGTCCCGATATCCTCACCATGGATGTAATGCAAGGGACGTGGCAGAATATGCAGCCACCAAAACTGGATAGGGCATTGAATCCTTTTTCAATCGCAGACTCACTTCAACTGGCAGCGACTCGTATTCGAGGTGTTCTGAATAATGCAGCGACCATTTCTGACCTTGCATATGACCCTGCAAATTCTTCGAGCGACAATCTTACGTTTCGAGTACAAAATAACAGCGGTCATAAACTTATTTCCGGCTTCCCCGAGGGGCGTCGCATGTTTGTTAATATAAAAGTGTACCAAGGCAGTAATCTTGTGTACGAGGTGAACCCTTACGACGACTTGTATGGGACGTTCAAAGGGTTTCCCGGCGCCCAGCAGCTCAACTTAAGAGAAGCGCATCTGGACAACCTTGTGTATGAAGCAAAGCTTGGCAGTACAATAACCGGAGAACAGGAGACAATGCACTTTGCTTTGGCTACTCACCGGTACAAGGACAACAGAATCCCACCTAAAGGCTTCAAAATAGCCGATGCTGCGGCGCGTATGAGTGAACCGGTATGGCACGGGCAGTCAGCTCCTAATTACTTTACTGCGGCGGAATATGCAGGCGGATACGACGAAATAGCTCTTCAGGTTCCGACAGGTGCAACCTCGATTGCTGTCAATCTCTACTACCAGACCACCAGCCGCGAATACATAGAGTTCCTCAGAGATGAGATCAACGGTACCGGGAATCTCACCTTACCTGCCAATGCCTATGTAGCCCAGACAGATCCTTTTTTTAAGAGACTGAAAGCCTGGGGAAATACCATCTTCAATTTGTGGTTCCGCAATAAGAACGTCGATGGCGGCAAGCCATACCAGATGACCCAAGGAGTTTGGGGGGTGTTGCCGGTGTTGCCATAGCATGTCAGTAAACTGAGGTATAAACTGATCCCATAATTCAAAAGCCCCCCGATGTTCCGGGGGGCTTTCCTGTTAATGGCAGTAAACAGTGCCGAGAGGCTATTCAGATACTACGTGGTGCTGCATTGGTACGATGATATTAAACCGTTGTGCGTGGCACACGAATCTGAGCCTGCTCAAATCCGACAAACACCTTGGCGCCCAGCATAAATTCAGACCAGAATTCTTTCCACTGGGATGGTACTTCTTCACTGTCAGAGACCGGCTTAAGTTCAGCAAGGAAGATGGTCATCGCAGCACCACCGGCCAACAAAATACCGGATAGCATAAACGACTTGCCAAGACCACCCGGTTGAGCGTTGATCATCTCTGAGACCTTGCCCATAACAAAACCACCGACACCCCATGCGGTGAAAAGGGCTCCATAATTGAGGCCATAATTCTTTGTTCCCCAATAATCTTTGGCAAAGGAGGGAAATAGGCAGAGGTTTGAGCCGTAATTGAAGCCAATGAAGGAAGCAAGCAGCACCAGCAATACCGCACTGCCGGAGTTGATCACCGTCATGGCGACGAACATCATTACAGCCTGCATGGACAGCATGATGAAAAGGGTTGCGCGACGACCGATCTTGTCAGAAAGGACACCAGCCACAACACGGCCACCGGCGTTTCCAACCGCCATAATCGCCACGGCCACAAAAGCCATTGGTCCCATGCTCTTCTTGGCCAGTCCGGCCACACTGCCGATAACCATCAATCCGGCACCCGAACCGATGAAAAAGGTTACCCACAGGACATAGAATTTATAGTTGCGCAGCATTTCACTAACTGTTGCGTTTACGACAGGTTTTTTGGCATTAAGCTTGGCCAGAGGACCGGGATCAGCAGGTTCAGCCGGTACAAATCCCAGAGGTGGATTTTCAAGCAGAAAGGAAAGACCACAAACAACTATCGTAAAACCGATTCCCAGAAACATCATGGATTTCGGGATACCGAAAGCCCCGATCAGGTAGGAGGCAAGCGGTGCAATGTAGACCGGTGCGATGCCAAAGCCGCCCACGACTATTCCTGCAATAAGTCCGGTTTTGGACGGTGAGAACCATTTCAGAGCCGGCGGAGTGGCTGCCGAATAGCCGAAACCGAAGCCGCTGCCGGCAAGCACACCAAAACCAAGACACCAGGACATGTATGTGCTGGAAAACGTCATCAGCATGAAACCTGCTCCTACCAGCACACCACCGATAAGCGCGGTGCGGGCCGGGCCAATTTTATCCTGACATTTTCCGGCCAGGATCATGGAGAAGGCAAACGCCAGACAGCATATAGCATATGGGTCGTTGATGGAGGCGACATCCCACTGAAAGGCATCCGGACCACCCTTCTCTATTGATGCTTTTATAGCCCCCTTAAAAACACTCCAGGCGTACAGCACCCCGAGTGCCAGGTTAATGGCAAGTCCTGCTGAAACAACGGTCCAACCTTTATTCTTGATATCAGTCATGTCTATGTATCCCCCGCCTAGAGTTTTTGGGCCGCGAATTTTTTATCCGGGCCGTTCATACGAATGGCGGTTGCAAACTCCATCCAAAATACAAGGTAGATTGAAACCATGAGTGAAAGTCCGATATTCTGGTTTTCCGCTCCAAGGGCTTTTGCCAGAATCGGCGAGGCAAATCCGGCTCCTAATGTGCCGGTAACCCGCTCAAGCATGTAAAATACGGGCAGAGTCAGCAGCGTACCGACCACCATGATGGCAATCCCGGTGGGGCGTTTGATCCAGTACTTAGGGGAAAATCCGTACATGCGCATGAAAATAACCACCCAGATGATCCAGACAGAGTAGTCTACAGCAGCATCCGGCAGAGCCAGTTTGTTCTTGACCAACACGACTTCAAGCACAGTCACAACACCGAGCAGGGTGAACATCCAGTTAAACTTCTCGTTGGCTTGCGTCTGCCAGTTGCGGCTATCGGGGGCTTTTACCTCGTCAAAGGAGTGGCTGTGGGTTCCCAGCGCTGAAAAGAGAATTGCAAACCAGATACCGGCGTTGTGGAACAGAAGTGAAGCATGGTTACCGGCCACGTTAGCAATGCGGGACATCGGGTCACGAGCGAAGTCACCGGCAATACGCATCAGAAACAGGTTGGCAATCACTGAACATGAGATAATGACTGCAATGGTGAAGATTTTGCGCGGCAACAGATAGGGGTCAACCCGATCCGGGAAACCGATGATAAAGGCAAACCAGATCAGGTACATAATCAGCGGGATGCCGAAGCAGATGCCGTAAACCGATTTACCGGCAAAGTCACCGCTCTGTGCATAAATAACATATTTCTCTTTTACAAGTGGGTCAGTGTTGGCAGCTTTGACAACATCCTTGGGCATTTTTTTGACGTGCGGCAAAAGCCCCATGGCGTACCAGCCATTGTCACCCTGAGTCGAGTCGACAACCCAGTACTGATCTCCCATCATTTCGTCAAGACCACCGAAGAGCTGCATATTGAAGCCGGCGCACAGGACGCAGGCCACCAGAAGCATGATTGCATGAGTAATTTTCATTGGCATGAGCGTATTCCCCCTATTCCTTGTGTGTGGTCCAGAACATTGATACTGCATTAGCAGCAAACAGGCCGTACAGCCACATGGTATTCCAGGCCGGGCCGGACCAGTGGCTGCCGTGACCGCCACCGACAACGCCGGAAGCGATTACAAATCCGATTATTGCAGTGAAGGCCACCATGGCAACCGAACGAAGAATAGCACTGTTGCGCCAGGTGTGACGTTCCAGTTCCTCAATTCTATTCAGCAGTTCAAGCTCTCTTTCGCTCATCTCTTCTCTCCTTTGTTAACGTAATGACTAAAAACAATGTGGAAATGGTCAGGGACACTACCAGATAAAAATTATTATGATTCAGCGTAAGGCTGTACAGCATCGAGTTCTCCTTCTGTCCTGCCGGATATGTTTGTTTTCTCCACACGACCATGAAGAGGCAGATCACCATGAAAACGGTCAGCCAGCTCCATGTATTTAGTGCATTGGACATGGCGCCCGCTGCAGTATCGGATAATCATATTGACATCATGCGGAGATATGTACTCACAGCCGACATCGCAATAATCATCGTTTTTGCCATAGAATGGACAGATGTCTGGATTTCCCATTTGATGCCCTCTCAGAATACGTTCATACCGTATACAGCACTACCCGTGCCAATCTGTATACACAAAGATAAATACCAATATTATAAGACAGTTACACAATTTGGCCACCCAATCAGACACAACACGTCGACATTTTATTTGCATTTGTGCAAATAAAAAAACCCGGCAGATTTAACGGAAAAGTCCACACAAGGGCGTCTACCTGAAGGATACAAAATAAATACCAATGATATCAAGTTGCTACAACCGACCGCGTACAGTCCGACTGGTATTTGCACAATTGCAAACCTGGTTCAAAGATACATTTGCAATTGTGCAAAACCAAATTTCCGGCTTGCAAACCGAATCTCATATGCGGTAATTTGAAGCATCAGAGGAGTTATCATATGATTACAGATACGATTGCAGGTACGTCGGTGCTCGTGCGGAGTGAACAGACACAACAGGCGCTTTCAACAGCGATGATGAAGCAGGCCGCGGCACGACAAAATCAGGTCGCGGATTTACTCGCACAGACCGCCCGGCAGACACCGCAGCCTGCCACAGCTGGCGATAGTAATTTCAATTTTTCCACCTACGCGTAAAATATGATGCAGAGTACGCTCGCGGCCGGCTGATAAACCAGCTGGCCGCTTCTTGTTTTGCATTGACAATCTTAAGTCACGCGACTATAAATTCAGGTTACATATTCCTCGTAGATTGAGGCGTTTGCACAAACAGATGCTACTACCCAGAAACGTCGAAAGACGCCAATGTGGTTACCAGGTTTTGCCGGATTAAGGCTTAACCCAATGGAGCTGGAATTTTCCTACGTTGTGCACTGCCGAAAGTCAACCAGGGGGGAAGTGGTTTGGTTGCAATTTTGTAAAGGCCCTTTCTTCCCGAATGGGTCTTTTTCAGTTTTTTAAAGGTTTGAGCCATGACAATTGAAATAAATGAAATATATCTCAGCTCCGTTATCGGCCGGGCGGTAATAAACAGTAAGGGCGATCAGATTGGTGTTCTGCGTGACCTGATTATGGTTCCGGGCGAAGTATTCCCTGAGGTTTCTCATATTGTTATTAAAGCGCGTAAGGGAATTAAGACACTCCCCTGGAATGAGGTGTCACTCTTTACTCACGTTGTCATTTCAACCAACAGTATCAAGCCGCATCGTCTGGACGCATACCAACCGGGAGATGAAGACATCCTTGTCAAACGCGATCTGCTGGACAAACAGATTGTTGATGTAGATGGCGCTAAAGTTGTCCGGGTAAACGACATTAAACTTGGCAACCTGAACCACAGGTTATGTATATTTTCTGTCGATATCGGCTTTCGCGGCCTGCTCAGACGTCTCGGTTATGAACGCTTCGGAGAGCGTTTTGCCCGAGCAATCAAGCGCGACATCCCGCACAGCGAGATCAGTTGGGCGTATGTTCAGCCGTTGGAGGCCAACTCCTCGAAACTGGCACTTAAAATAGCTCGCGACCAGATGAACGAAATGCATCCTGCCGACCTTGCAGACATCATAGAAAATATCCCGATCCAAAACATTCGTACCGTGCTTGACTCCATTGATGCTGAAACAACCGGAGAGACTCTCTACGAACTTGAATCTGATATGCGTAACCTTGTCATCAGTCAACTTGACAACGAACAGATGACCGACATTTTGGAAGAGATGGAACCGGACGAAGCTGCCGACGTGCTGAGTGACCTGCCGGAGCAGAAAGCTCAGGAGCTGTTGGACATGATGGATCAGGAAGATGCTGAAGACATTCAGGAACTGCTGGAACACGAAGAAGATTCGGCAGGGGGTCTGATGAACCCTGATTACCTGCGACTCACGTCGGAAATTACTGTCGGGCGGGCTTTGGAAATCCTCAAAGAATGCGCCGATGAAGTCGAAACGATCTTCTACGGCTATATCGTTACTGCCGATGACCGCCTCGAAGGAGTTGTGTCACTCAAAGGTTTGATCATGAACCCACCGGAGACGCTTATCACCGATATCATGGAGGAGAATATAAAATCCGTACGTATCGACGCAGAGCCGGAGGACATGCTGGAAACACTCGCCAAGTACGACCTGATTGCTATACCGGTACTTGATGCCGAAGATAAAATGGCCGGCATCGTCACCGTTGACGATGTGTTGGCGCATTACCTGCCGCAGATCATCAAAATTAAGCGGCGCTAGAAACCGGGTACTCATGTTCAACTATATCTCACAATTCAGATTCCTGAAGCCGCTCAAGAGCTTCAGCCCGCGGAATGTCATGATTTTCCTGGCCATCCTTGGCCCGGGCATTATCACCGCCAATGTAGATAACGATGCCGGCGGCATCACCACCTATTCGCTGGCGGCGGCCAACTACGGTTACTCAATCCTCTGGATGATGATTCCAACTACGATCGCACTGATTGTCGTCCAGGAAATGTGCGCCCGTATGGGGGCCGTCACCGGCAAAGGGTTGTCTGACCTGATCCGGGAATCATTCGGCGTAAAGGTTACCTTTTACGTCATGATTGCCCTGTTACTGACCAACATGGGCAATTCCATCTCCGAGTTCGCCGGCATCGCTGCCAGCCTTGAAATTTTCGGCATCAGCAAATATATCTCTGTTCCGGTCTGCGCCGTTCTGGTCTGGCTGCTGATTGTCAAAGGATCGTACAAGGTTGTCGAGAAAGTGTTCCTGGTGGCCTGTCTGGTCTATATCGCCTACCCGATTGCCGCATTCATGGCCGGACCGAACTGGTCTATCGTTATGAAAGCCACCGTCACCCCCACATTCAAAACCGACAGCGCTTACCTGATGACCCTGATCGGTATCGTCGGTACGACCATTGCTCCCTGGATGCAGTTCTACCAGCAGGCGGCTGTCGTTGAAAAAGGGATTACCGCCGATCAATACAATTTTTCGCGAGTAGACGTCATTTTTGGCTGCATAATGGCCATCGTAGTAGCATTTTTCATGATGGTTGCCTGCGCTTCGACTATCCACCTGCATGGCCTGAAGATTGAAACCGCTGCCGACGCGGCATTGGCACTGAAACCACTGGTCGGCCAACACGCCTCGGCGCTGTTCGCATTCGGACTCTTCAACGCCTCGCTTTTTGCCGCCTGCATCCTGCCGCTGTCAACGGCCTACTACATTTGTGAAGGCATGGGATGGGAATCGGGAGTCGATAAGGATTTCGGACAGGCACCACAATTTTTCTGGTTGTTCACCGTCATCATCATCATAAGTGCCGGCCTGATCCTGATTCCGAATGCACCGCTAATGGCAATTATGTTCATCTCCCAGGTCGTTAACGGTGCGGTCCTGCCATTCGTACTGATGTTCATGATCAAATTAATCAACGATAAAAACCTGATGGGAACCTACGTCAATGGTCCAACGTTCAACATCATCGCCTGGCTGACCGTTGTGACGATGATAATTCTGACGATCATTATGACAACCGACATCGCGTTTCCGGGATTGATCAAGCGACTGATGACCTTTTAACGCGCCTGATTATACGTGCAAAAAAGCCCACTGGATATTTCCAACGGGCTTTTTATGTTCTGAATGAAACCGGTGTTACCCCGGAGGCCAGGTAAATCCCCGCCCCGCCAGCAGATGAAAGTGAATGTG
>JAYTVV010000068.1:0-3119 GCA_043743795.1 Geobacteraceae bacterium | reverse complement strand
TACGTCACTCATAGCTGCCACTCCGGGCAAAATCGACGCAATCGATCCCGCACCATCTTCCTGTCAAAACCTTTTTGAGCGAATAGTGCCAGAGTTTCGGTAACACTGGCTTCCGGAACCGGCCCCCGGCACCCCTCGCACGGAACCGACAAGCTTGGACACCGTGCGGCGCAGCCACCTGAAGTCAGAGGGCCGAGACAGAGTGAATTTTGCTCCGTCAAAAGGCACAGGTTCTCTCTCATCCTGCATTCGGTGCAGACCGGATAATCAATTTCGACTGGGAACGCCCCTCGAACCAGTCCGGTCAACAATCGGATCAGTTCTTCTTTTTCCGGCGGGCAGCCGACAACAACGGCATCCACCTGCACTACGCTTCGTAGCGGCAGTGGATCAAAGGTTTCATTGGCAACCCGGTTATGGCTATATACCCGCTGGCGTAACACTTCGCGGTCATCACCATTTCTGAGAGCCGCCACTCCGCCCCAGGCGGCACAGGTCCCAAGGGCAATCACAGCGTTGCTCCGCCGACGCAACTCCTGTAACAACTCTCTTTCATGGGGCATGGAAACGCACCCCTCAATCAATGCAGCATCATATTCACCATCAAGCACAGATGGAGAACATGCCATCGGAAAAAAATTGAATTCAAATAATGCCACCAGCTCCGGCAGTTCCGTCTCACAATTGAGCAGTGAAAGTTGACAACCGGAGCACGCTGTCAATCCTGCTATGGCAATCCGCAGCTTTTTCATACCAGAGCCCGCTCAATCCCTGTCAGTTCAAAATAGCTGAACACCGGGCCATCAACACAGCATAAACGGCTTCCCACGGCACAATGTCCGCAGCGTCCCATACCACATTTCATCCGCCGTTCAAGGGAGATGTGGATCCGGTCATCAGCCAGTCCCATCAACTGCAAACCGGAAACAAGAGGGGGGTACATATTTGGCGGGCCGCAGATGGCAGCATAGGTTCTGTCAGGAACAATATCTAGCGATTCGAGTAGGGCAGGGAGCAGAGCAACCCGGCAATCAGGCAGCCCGGCATTACCGTTCGCGGGACGATCGACCGCCAGCTGAAGTCGGATATCCCCGTGTTTCTGCAGATCCCGCAGCTCATCAATAAACAGCAGTGCTGCGGTTTCGCGGGCACCGTACAAAACAGTCAGGTTTTTGATACATTCCCGTTGTTTTGTAAGAGCCAAAAGGAGTGAGCGAAGCGGCGCCATGCCCAAACCGCCGGCAACGAGCAGCAGATCCTGACCTTCATACAGAGATAGGGGGAATCCCGTCCCGAAAGGGCCTCTCAGTCCTACTGCATCTCCCGAAATGGACGTTTTCAGCGGAGTGGTTACATGCCCGGCATGCCGGATACAGAGTTCAATAGAGCCATGCGGTGAAGGATAGCCACAATACGAGATCGGAATTTCGCCGACGCCGGGGAGAGAGAGTTGTAGAAATTGTCCGGGGAAAAATGATGATGCAACGGGCCAGTGTGCTTCCGTATGCAACGTAAACAACGAGGTGTCATCGTTCAGGTGGCGGATAGATGAGATAACTGCCGGGACGGGAAGGTTGGGGTTCATGGCACAGCCACCTCCAGCCGCATTGCCAGTGGCCTCAGGTCCAGCCTGGCCGGACAGACAACCCTGCAGCGACCGCAGCCGACACAGCCGGGAAATCCCTGCAGCGGCCCGAAACCTCGATATTTATGACGGTAACGATACCGAAAACGCTCTGCCCGGTTTTTTCGAAAACTCATGCCTCCCGCCACTTGCGCATGGCTCTTGAACAGACAGTTATCCCATTGCCGCACCCGTTCTGCAGAACTGCCGTCAAGTCCGCTGAATTCAAGTACATTGAAACAGGAACAGGTTGGACAACAAACAGAACACGCTCCGCACCCCAGACAGCTGTCGGCAAATTCCTGCCAATCAGGAAGGGTTGCATCGAGTTCCGGGGTGACCGGAACAGAAGAACCATGACCGAAAAAGCGGCGGGTATCTTCGGGTACGTTACGATCCTGATTTTCAATACAGTCCTTCATTCCTTCCAATAACTCATCGCCGTGAATTGATGTGCCGGAAATGATGAACCCGTCATCCACATGGGTAAAAAACAGATCTGCTGCCGCTTTCAGTGATGAAGGTGAACAATGACATGAACAATACTCATCCGGGGTACAGGAAACACCAACCAGAGTCAGGTTTGAACGGCGGACGGCATACAATGGGTCTGGGGTGTCGCCAAGAAAAATGCGATCAAGGTAGTTGATTCCGGCCAGATCGCAGGGGTGGAGCCCGATCAGAATCCGTGGACGCTCTGCCTCTGTCGGTAGCTGATATCCACCGCACTTTGTGTAGTTGAGAATTGTATCTGTGGGGTGCAGAAGAAATTTCTTGGGGGGGAGTAGGGTGCGGAGGGCACAAAAATCGGGGCGTACTCCCGAAGTAAGTGGAGAAAAACGTACGACACCATCATCGCCACGAACGGGGCCAAACAGATCGCCGTATAGTCGAAGTCGTTCCAGCAGAGCTTCTACATGGCTATATGCTATAAAGCGGACCCGCATATGGCATTGCCTCAAATTCGGACTGAAATACTGTGTACAGTATAGCAGTCGATGATGATTAGGCAACGTACGAATAAATTTGCTGTATCATGATCTATGTTATTTAGAGCAGATCGTGGCTGGGAATAGCGAACGTGCTAAAAATGGAACACACGGTAAAGTGAATTGACTGACGATACTGTCACAGCCCGATACCGGCTATGGCGGCTGCGCAGTCAGGGCAGGTCCCGTTACTGATTCTGTTACTTTCGATGATGTAACCGCGGCGCTTGATCAATATGGCTGAACAAGATGGGCAACAGGTATTTTCACCGCCTTCGCCGGGAACATTGCCCACGTACACATAGCGTAATCCGGCGGTTCGACCGATATCACGGGCTCTGCGCAGTGTTGTTGTCGGTGTTCGGGGACCATCAGTCAATTTATATGTGGGGTAAAATTGACTTACGTGCCATGGGGTATCAATTCCCAGATTTGTGACGATGAATTCTGCAATGCCCTGCAACTCCAGATCAGAGTCGTTAAGTCCGGGGATGATCAGAGTCGTG
>JAYTVV010000067.1:0-49877 GCA_043743795.1 Geobacteraceae bacterium | reverse complement strand
GGCGATGAAAAGAAATAATCTTGACTTCTTTACGTGTGAATAGTAGGTTGACTCAAGGGTATTGTCATATTATTTAGGAGGCTTTATGTCAGATAACATTCAAGCATTTGAAACTCTTACTCTTCATGCTGGTCAAACGCCGGATCCAACTACACTTTCGCGAGCGGTACCGCTTTACCAGACATCTTCGTATGTTTTCAAAAGCTCCGAGCATGCGGCAAATCTTTTTGGACTTAAGGAATTCGGCAATATTTACACCCGGCTTATGAATCCGACGACCGACGTGCTTGAACAACGCCTTGCTGCTCTTGACGGCGGTGTCGCCGCGCTGGCAGTCGCCTCCGGACAGGCTGCGATCACATACTCTATATTGAATATCGCCAAGGCGGGTGATTCCATTATCTCATCAAACTCTTTGTACGGCGGCACATACAATCTGTTTCATTATACCTTGCCGCGCATTGGAATTAACGTGACATTTGTGGACACTTCAGACCCCGAGAATGTTCGCCGGGCGATAACACCATCAACAAAGCTGGTCTACACTGAATCAGTCGGCAACCCGAAAAATAATATTGATGATTTTGAAGCAATTGCTGCCATTGCCCATGAAGCGGGTCTGCCGTTTGTTGTTGATAATACGGTTACCACTCCGTATTTATTCAAGCCGCTCCAACATGGGGCCGATATTGTCGTCTATTCGCTGACTAAATTCATTGGAGGGCATGGCACCAGCATTGGTGGTGCCGTCGTTGATGGTGGCAAATTCCCCTGGAATAACGGGAAATTTCCGGAAATGACGGAACCGGACCCATCATACCATGGGCTGAAATATTGGGAAGCTCTCGGAAATATCTCGTATATTATCAAGATGCGGGTATCGCTGCTTCGGGATACGGGGGCCTGCATTTCGCCATTCAATTCCCTTCAGTTTATTCAGGGGCTGGAAACGTTGCATGTACGGATGGCACGCCATGTTGAAAACGCCCGTGTCGTTGCCCGGTATCTTGAGGCTCACCCTGCCGTTACTTGGGTTAATTACCCGGGATTAGTCAGTCACAAGGATCACGCCCGGGCGCTCAAGTATCTTCCGAAAGGGGAGGGGGCAATCATCGGGTTTGGTATAAAAGGCGGCATCGACGCAGGTAAGAAATTTATTGATGCTGTCAAGCTGCTGTCCCATTTGGCTAATGTTGGCGATGCCAAGTCGCTGGTTATCCATCCGGCTTCAACGACCCATCAGCAGCTGAGTGAAGAAGAACAGATCGCTTCCGGAGTAACGGCGGATTTTATCCGGCTTTCTGTCGGTATTGAAGCTGTTGATGATATTGTTGCGGATATTGGACAGGCATTGGAAGTATCCCAGCGCTGAGTATGAATTAAATTGCACCTCTGATGGGCAACCTCTTGTGGTTGCCCATTTTTTTGTGTAGTATCAAAAACTTGGCTACACTGACCTTATAGTTAGAGGAGATGTTCATAATGTATAAGCTAACGATCCGGACTAGTTTTGCTGCTGCACATAACCTGATGAATTACCAGGGAGATTGCGAAAATTTACATGGCCACAACTGGAAAGTTGAGGTGGCCGTTACAGCCCGGGAATTGGATAAGGCGGGGCTGGGAATAGACTTTAAAATTTTGAAGCGCGAAGCGGGAGAAATTATCAACGAGCTTGATCATAAATATCTCAATGATAATCCGGCATTCAAAGATATTTCCCCTTCTTCGGAACATATTTCGAAATATCTGTATGATCGTATCTCCAAGCGTATGAATAACGACAATATCAAAGTTGATTCAATCACTGTCTGGGAGTCTGATAACGCGTCAGCCTGCTATTATGAGTGAGCCTATTTATATCAGTGAAATATTTTCATCTATTCAGGGTGAAGGCATACTGGCCGGGCGCAGACAGGTTTTTGTTCGCCTGATGGAGTGTAATCTTGACTGCCGCTATTGCGACACTCTCTTCGCAAAGTCGGATATTTGCCGGATTGAATCAAAACCCGGTTCAGGCACGTTTCTTAATCTCCCGCAACCGTTGCCGTTACATAAAATATCAGCCCTGTTTGACGATTGGCGTGTGCAGCTTCCGGGAGCGCATCATTCAGTGAGTTTTACCGGCGGAGAGCCGCTTTTGTATGCAGATGCACTTGCGGAGTGGTTTCCTGAAATCAGAAAATCGCTTCCGATTCATCTTGAGACAAACGGAACCATGCACATCGCTCTTCGGCAGGTAAAGGAGCAGGTGGATTATATCAGTATGGACATGAAACTTCCTTCAACTGCCGGTTGTACTGAACATTTGTGGGATCTGCATGCTCTTTTTTTAAGTGAAGCTCATGGAAATACAGTTTCTGTAAAGGTTGTGGTGGGCGATTCAACTACCACCGGTGAAATTCGACAGGTGTGTGACGTTATTGCTTCGGTTGATACTACAGTGCCGCTTTTTATACAGCCATTAATGTTGCCGGGCGGGAATATCGGCATCACTGCTGCGCATATCTTGCGTCTGCAGGAACTGGCATCGTCCTATCTACCGGATGTTCGGGTCATTCCCCAAATGCATAAGTTGCTGGGGGCGTTGTGATTATCGAAACAATTGTCTTAGATTCAGCGCTCTGTATCACTCTGCTTGATCAAACCGTTCATTATTTTGGCGGTTACTATCATGTGAAAATACTCGCATATTGTGATATTCCACTTGAAATCGGCTATTTTGAAAATGCTGCTGAATATAGCGATGCCGTGGAAAAATTGGGAAAGTCGGTCAGATTTGAGCGGGTTTTAGAAAAAATGGCTGTTCCTGAATCTAAAATTGAATCTGTCCGCAGTCAGCTGACGTTGGCATTTCATGAAACGACTAAATATTATCTCTCTGTACATGACTTTGCTCCCCGTTTTGTCCGGAGCGAGTATCGGAAAAATCTAAAAAAATCCTCTCAACGTCAAAGTTCCCGAGTGTAATGTGCCATTACCTATTGCAACGATCGATAAACTTGCTTTTGGCGGAAACGGGGTCTGCCGGATTGACGGCAAAGTCTGTTTTGTCCCTTTCAGTTGTCCAGGTGATGAAGTCTCTCTTCGGATAACCTCCCAGAAAAAATCCTACTGCACGGCTTCAATAGCCGAAATTGTAACCGCCTCCTCTCTTAGAACCGTTCCGGAGTGTTCAATTTTTGGTTCTTGTGGCGGCTGTAGTTGGCAGCATATTGACTATTGTACTCAACTTGAAAACAAGCGGACCATTCTTGCTGAAACGCTTTGGAAGGGCGCTCGTGTCCCGGCAGACCGCATTGAGAATGGTGTCGCTGCACCGGAACAGTACGGATACCGGAATCGCCTTCAGTTCAAGGTTTCTACCTGTGGTGACAAACTCCATATCGGTTTTTACCGACGTGGTTCGCACCAGGTCGAGGATGCAGTTGGTGGGTGTCCCGTCGCTGCACCTGTTATTAACCTGGTGTTGAACCGTCTCAAATTTGTGCTCCGATCGTTCCCCGGTATTAAATCAATTTCTCAGGTGAGTATTGATGCCGGTGATAGCGGAGTCATTGTCGTTTTACATCATATCGGAAGTATCACTTCCAAAAACATGCGTTATCTTATTGATCATGCAGGTGACTTTGCTCCGTGTACGGGACTTTTCCTTAAGGCTGAAAATCACTCAATGAGTGAAAAATTGTGGGGCAGTTCCGAAATAAGCTATTGCATGCCTCTGCCGGAAAGAGATCAAAGATCGCTAGTGCTTACCTATCCTCCCGGCGGTTTTTCGCAGGTGAACCAAGTGCAAAATATTTCCATGCTAGCGGTCATTAGGCGTCTTGGCGGATTTACGGCTTCTGAGCAGCTGCTTGATCTGTATTGTGGCAATGGTAATTTTTCGCTTCCCCTAGCTACCCAGGTTGCTTCAGTTGTTGGAATTGAGGGCAATGCCGATTCAATCCGGTCTGCGGATCACAATAAATGGCTTAACAAGGTTGCAAATATTCAGTTTTTTTGTGATGATGTCACATCCGGAGTAGGTCGCCTTGTTGATCAGGGGCGAACATTTGATACTGTTTTGCTGGATCCACCCCGTGCCGGGGTCGGAGAAGCCATTGCCGGTATAGTCGCTCTCAAGCCGGATAAAATTATCTATGTTTCTTGTGATCCAAGTACGCTCGCACGGGATTGCGGACTATTGTCCGGGTACGGGTACACTGTTGTCACGTCAGTGCCGCTCGATATGTTTCCCCAAACCTATCATATTGAAAGTGTTACATTGCTCAGCAGGGCATAGAAAGGAATCATGTGAGTTTTTTTAAACGGCTGTTTTCAAAGTCTCCTTCTGATTTATTGGCCAAGGGCGATAATTATATGGGGTCAGATAGTTTCTTTGAAGCCAGAACATGTTATGAAGATGGTCTGCAGCTCTGCTTAAATGCAGATGATGGTGATAATCTGAGATCTGTTTTTCTGGAGCGTATTGATGCTGCAAATTGTAAACTGGCCGAGCGAAATATGCATGAAGCTGAGTGCGCCTTTTCTCGTGGAGATACTGCCAAGGCAATTGATCATCTTGAGCTTGTAAAAACACTGACTTATGATCAAGCCTTACGGGATAAGGCGGAAAATATGCTTCTTGCCTTTTTGCCGTCGGACAGCGACCATACCGAACAGAATACTATGTCCTCGTGTGCTTCGTGTGCCGGTTCTTCTCCGGGCGAATCTTCTGATAATGCTCCTTTGCATGATTCCCTGCCGCTTCTTGAATATTATGAGTTACTTATACAGCAATTACCTGCCGACCAGTATCAGCGCTATACCGAGTTGGGAGAGGCTTTTGCATATGCGTACATCGCTGCCAGTCGGGACGAGCATAACGAAGCATTATCCGGCTTTGAAAACTGTCGGGATATCCTGCCGCAAGATATTTATTGGTATGAAAAAGGAAAAGTGCTTCATAGGCTTGGAAATGATCATGAATCAGAGCAGCATCTTCGCACAGCTGTTCGATTGAATAGAGCCAATTCGCTTGCATGGGTTAATCTGGCTCTTATGCTGCGGGAGACCAGCCGCTTTGAGGATGCTCTGAACACAGTTGAAACAATGGTTACAGAAGGCATAATGCTTGAACAGGCACTGTTGCTGCGCGCCGATATATTTGAGGCTACCGGGCATCATGAGCGTGCGGTGGATCAGTATGTTGAATTGCTGCAGACTCCCTATGTACGTGCCGCTGCTGAAAAACTCTGTGCCGTTTTGCAGGAAATTGGTCGTCATAACGATGCTGCAGTTATTTTTAAAAAATACTTGAACAAATCCTGTCACTAATTACGTTAAAAACAGTTTTATGCGGCGTTTTGCAGAGAACATATCGCTTAATGAATGTATCTATTTTATCAGGGATTGACTTGTCTAACGTTTTATTTTCGGCCGGTACGGCTACGATTCTGGAGGGGTGCTATGAATAAATCTGAACTTATTGAACAGTTGGCTCTGAAGAAAGATTTACCGATCAAGCGGGCTGAAGAGCTTGTGAATCTGATTTTTTCCTCTATGAGCGATGCGATGGTGCAGGGTGAGCGAATTGAAATTCGCGGTCTTGGCAGCTTTGTTATCAAAGAATATGGAACGTATACGGGACGAAATCCAAAAACAGGCGAACCAATCAGAGTAAGCCCCAAAAAGCTGCCGTTTTTCAAAGTTGGTAAAGAATTGAAGGAAATGGTACTTGGTTGATCGATGTATGTGCCGATAGAATTCAGCCCCTATGCACATGCGGTGGGGCATCTTGAAATTATTTGGTATTCGTGTTTATGTTGAACCGATTAATGTGTAAGAGGAGACAGTATGAAACAGAGTCTCGTTCAGCTTTCATTTGTTTTTATTCTGCTTGCCGGCTGTTCTTCGGTCAAGGTGGTGCCTGAGCAGATAGTCAACGGCCGTATCAATACGACGGATAATTCCCAAACCATTATCTCTAACGGTGTTGAAGTTACAGCTCGGGTGGATGAAACGGGGATTAATTCGTACAATTTAGAGAGTACGATCACGTCGTTTCACCTTAGTATCAAAAATACCACGGATAGTGAGGTCATATTCAACGATGATTCATACCTGCTCGTAGATGAAGGCGGTCTGCAGTATTCATTGATGACACCTGAAAAAATCCGTACGATGCTGAAAAAGGATTCTTATTATCTTGTTCCATATCCGTATGTGGGCTTTTATTACCTCGAGGATTTTGAAAAAACAACCGCGTACAACCGCTTCAATTCTACTCAACCCTACTATTATGACCTTTATCCTCAGGATATATTTACAAAAGCGCTACAGGCTTCAGCTGTTATCCCCGGGATGAAAATAGAAGGGCTGGCTTATTTTAAAATCGATCCTGCTGCTCATCAGCACATGAAGTTGCTGGTCTTTCGCACGGGGGCTCCAAAATCCTCTCTACCAGAGTTCACCTTTCCCTTTAAAGTCGTTAAATAAATACATGGCTTGATATGATATGCTCCATTTTCTGCTGATCGTATACAGAATCTGAAGCATATCGTAACAACCATAGGAAGCTCGAATGAATGATTATTGTGCCGCTATTGATTTCGGGACAAATACCGCCCGATTACTCATTGCGGAGATTTCGTCAAATGGAGTCATTCCCGTCCGGGTTGAACGCGAAGTCGTCAGGCTCGGCGGCGGTTTTACCGATGAGTTCGGCTTGTCTGCTGCTGCACAGGAACGCGGATTAATCTGTCTGCATCGGTTTTCAAAAATTATTTCAGAGTATACGGTGACTCAGGTTCACGCATCGGCAACAAGTGCGGTGCGAGATGCGGTTAACGGGGCTGCTTTCGTTGATAAGGTATATCAGGAAACCGGCATCCAACTTATTGTTATTGATGGAAGCGTGGAAGCACGTTTGACACTCACTGGCGTGTTGTCCGGACTGGACACCGCTGAAAGTAAAAAACTTGTTGTACTTGACGTCGGGGGAGGGAGTACCGAGTTTACCGTGTCATCTCATGGTTCGCCCGTTTTTATTAAAAGTATGCCGATTGGAGTTGTACGCCTTACGGAAGGTTTCAGTACCACTATTGAAATGACCCGACGTATCCGGTCTGTTGTTGCTCAACTGGCGGAAGAACTCTCTGTGGCTGGAATAAGTGTCTCTGAAGACTGCGAGCTGGTTGGAACTGCTGGTACCGCGACAACAATTGCAGCGATCAAGCTCAATATGGTTGAGTATGATTATCGTGCCGTTAATAACTTTACAGTCACTAAAGCGGATATTGATGAGATATACCTTCGATTATCTCCCTTGAGTCCGCAGGAGCGACTGGCAATCACCGGGCTTGAAAAAGGGCGCGAAGACTTGATTATTGCCGGTTTGTTAATTATTACTTCTGTGATGGATACATTCTGCTTTAACCGGTTGAAAGTGAGTGACTTTGGTCTGCTGGAAGGATTAGCGCTTTCCGGCAGTGGTTCGGGCAGATTGTGAAGTCTGTTTCAGGTTGACGGTGATGCTGTTCTTATAATGATAAAAATATGTTTGTAGGGGGCGAGATGCTGGATAAACGGGGATGTGGTGTGCTGTTGCATCCAACGTCATTACCGGGGGCGGGCGGAATCGGTACGTTGGGTAAGGATGCCCGTCGTTTCATTGACCTGTTGGCGACAATGGGGATGATGTACTGGCAGGTGCTTCCACTCACGCCGCCGGCATGTGGCAATTCGCCCTATTCAGCTTTTTCGGCATTTGCCGGGAATCCGCTTCTGATTGATCTTGAGCAGGTGACTGATGGTATCGATTGTGCTGCAATGGGCCATGAAGAATGTAGAAATGATACCAGTGTTGACTTTGAAGCTGTTTCTGAAGTGAAAATGAAGTTGCTGAAAACAGCGGGCACCATTTTTTTAGCGAATGATGCGGCACCATTCAAACAAGAATTCTGGAATTTTTGTAATACAACACCATGGCTTCATAATTATGCCCTTTTTATGGCGCTTAAACATCGATATAAGGGTAAGTCATGGGAAAAATGGCCAAGTGGTCTGGCCCTTCTGACGCCTGAAAAGTATGAAAAAGCTTCGGTTGAACTTGGTCTTGAGATAGGCGTTCAAAAGTATATTCAATGGCAGTTTTTCAGGCAATGGCATGAATTGCGAACCTATGCTGCTGGCAAAGGAATCTCCATAATCGGGGATATTCCTATTTTTGTAGGCTACGATTCTGCTGATGTCTGGAGTCATCGTGAGCTGTTTCTTCTTGATGCCAAGGGCAAGCCTACTGTTGTGGCAGGGGTACCGCCCGATTATTTTAGTGCCGCTGGGCAGTTGTGGGGCAATCCTCTGTACGACTGGGAAGCAATGGGTAGACAGAACTTCTCCTGGTGGATTGAACGTTTTCGAGCAATGTTTGAATTATTCGATATTGTTCGTGTCGATCATTTTCGGGGTTTTGAAGCAGCTTGGCACGTGCCGGTCGGAGAAAAAACGGCTATCAACGGTACCTGGATAAAAGCACCCGGAACACTTTTGTTTGATACGATACGTTCCGTCCTCGGAAAATTGCCGATTATTGCCGAAGACCTGGGAATTATTACTCCGGAGGTGGAAGCTCTCCGCGACCGCTATGACTTTCCCGGCATGAAAATAATTCAGTTTGCCTTTGATTCTGGGCCATCAAATTCGTATCTGCCGCACAATCATCAAAATAAGTCTGTGGCATACAGTGGAACGCATGATAATGATACCACCGCTGGCTGGTATCGTTCGCTTTCTGATTCTCAACGTAATCGAGTAAATCACTATGTGGGTAGTCGTGGAAAAGATGCTTTAGAGTGCCTTGTTCGTACCATGCTTATGTCAGTTGCGAATACGACAATTATTCCCTTTCAGGATTTACTCGGTTTAGGAAGTGAGGCTCGCATGAATATCCCTGGGACTGCATTCGGTAACTGGGGGTGGCGCTTCACCTGGGATATGGTTGCTCGCGGTCTTGCCGGGAGCGTTCGGGAGCAGATAGAATGTTACGGCAGAGGTACTTCGAGGGGATAATACATATCTATCAAGTAAATTTCTTGACAATTCAGGCATATTCTCTATACTGACTTGCTTTAAATTTATAGTTGCTCTGATTCGCGGATGGTGCATGTGAAACTTGTTGTTGACCACATTAAAGATAAGTCTGTTGCAATTCATTTTGACGAACCTGTTGGAGCATTTCCCCTTCTTGCAGATATGCAGAAAGACAGAATATGCAGCCTTTCTGGTAATATACAGGGAGACTTAACGGTTACTCGTGAATATGAAAACATACGGGTTACTGGAAGGGTGACAGTACCGCTTGCGCTTTCCTGTTCGCGTTGTCTCGCTGATTTTGCCTCGTTTGTCGACACCAACTTCACAATATTTTTTCGGAAAGAGGTAGTAACATCTCCCACAACTGAAGACGAACTTGAGCTTGGGGAGATGGATTTGCTGTCTTCTACGTATTCCGGTGATGAAATTGATTTAACACATGAAATTGAAGAGCAGGTTGCTATGGAAATCCCGTTAAAGCCTCTCTGTGGTGACGATTGCAAAGGACTATGCCATGAGTGCGGCATTGACTTGAATACGTCTAGTTGTTCATGCAGTAAAGAACCTGTAAGCCTCACATTTAGTGCACTGAAGGATTTTAAAATAACGCAAAAATAGAACGGTGGCACGAACACGTGCATCACCAGAAAAAGGAGAAACACCATGGCTGTACCCAAGAAAAAAACATCCAAATCACGTAAGAATATGAGACGGGCACATGATTTTTTAACGACCCCTTCATTGTCCATCTGCCCACAATGCAAAGCTGCAAAGCTTCCACACCGTACGTGTCTCGCCTGTGGAACATACAAAGGTAAAGAAGTTATCGATCTTTCTTCAGCGCAAGCGTAACGAGCTGATTCTGTGTCTCTTCTGAAGCAGATGAGAGTTGCTGTTGATGCAATGGGCGGTGACAATGCACCTGTCGTTGAAGTCGGAGGTGCTGTTGCTGCCTGCCGTGAGTTCGGGTTGTCAGTGACGCTTGTCGGTGATCGTGCCCGCTTGGAGGCTGAACTTGCCAAGCACGCGATCAACGGGCTCGATATCGATATTTTTCATGCCGGTGAAGTCGTTGGCATGCACGATTCCGCTTCAGATGCGGTACGAAAAAAGCCTGATTCTTCCGTTCGTCGGGCCTTTGAGCTCGTTAAGGCCGGTGAGGCGTGTGCTGCCGTTAGTGCAGGGAACTCCGGTGCGACTATGGCATCCGGTATGTTTGTACTGAAGCGGATTAAAGGCATTGAGCGCCCGGCGATTGCCCAGCTGTTTCCTACGCTCAAAGGGCAAACGCTGGTTCTGGATGTCGGCGGCAATGTTGATTGCAAACCGCTACATCTGGTCCAGTTTGCTATTATGGGTGAGGTTTACGCTCGCTATGCCATGGGAGTGGTCTCTCCTCGAGTTGGTCTGCTTTCTAATGGTGAAGAGGATTCAAAAGGGAATGAACTCACCAGGGAAACGAACGTTGTCCTGCGCAAAACCTCTCTTAACTATTGCGGATATATTGAAGGCCGGGACATCTTTGCCGGTGCTGTTGATGTAGTCGTTTGTGATGGTTTTGTCGGTAATATTGTATTGAAACTTTCCGAGGGACTGGCTGACGCTGCCGGCAAGATGCTGAAAAAGGAGATTGTCAAGAGCTGGGTTTCCAAGATCGGTTATCTGTTCGTGCGTGGTGCCTTCGGCCGTTTCAAAAAACTCGTTGATTATGCTGAATATGGCGGTGCACCGCTGCTTGGCATCAATGGTGTCGGTATGATCTGTCACGGTGGTTCCAACGTCAAAGCAATCAAAAATGCGATACGGTTTGCCCATGAATACGCCAAAAACGGCGTGTCAGAACATGTCGCTGAAAAATTATCTGAAAATCATTTGGTCTCGATACGAAGGGATAGCCAGCCCCCCACCCCTACAGAGTAATGGAGATTCAATCGTGAATGTCAGAATTACCGGAACCGGCTCTGCGTTACCTGGAAAAATTCTTACCAATGCTGAACTCGAGACGTTGGTCGATACCAGTGATGAATGGATTACGACGAGAACCGGCATTAAAGAACGACGTATTGCTGGTGAAGGTGAATATACATCCACCTTTGCTGCCGAGGCCGGTCGCCGGGCTCTGGCCATGGCTGGCGTCCAGCCTGAAGAGATTGATCTGATCCTGCTTAGTACTGTCACTCCCGATTTCCCTTTCCCTTCAACCGCTTGTATTGTTCAGGATCTTTTGGGTGCCACAAATGCAACCGCTTTTGATCTCTCTGCGGCGTGCTCCGGTTTTATCTTTGGTCTGTCCGTTGCTGAAAAATACATTCGTTCTGGCTCTGCGCGAAAGATCCTGGTGATAGGTTCTGAAGTATTGTCACGTATTGTGGACTGGCAGGACCGCAACACCTGTGTTCTTTTTGGAGATGGTGCAGGTGCCGCAGTTCTCGAAGCGTCAGATGGTGGACATTCCCTCCTTTCGACTCACACATTCAGTAACGGTACGTATTGGAATCTTCTCTACCAGCCGGGGAGTGGCAGTCGCAACCCTGCAACAGACAGCCGTACTATTGATGAGCGGCTGCTCTATATTTCGATGGAAGGAAATGACGTCTTCAAGCACGCTGTCCGTGCGATGGAAGAAGCTGCGGTAAAAGCTTTGGATGCAAATGGCCTTTCCGCTTCTGACATTTCTCTTATGATACCTCATCAAGCAAATCGCCGGATTATTGATGCAACCGCAAAACGACTCGGTGTTGATTCTGACAGATTGTTCACTAACCTCCATTGTTACGGAAATACCTCATCTGCCTCAATCCCGATAGCGTTGGATGAAGCCAATCGCCAGGGAATCCTTACACCCGGAGATAAACTCCTGATGGTAGCTTTCGGGGGCGGCTTCACCTACGGGTCTGCGCTCGTCAATTGGTAGCTGATGTTAAACTTTGATGTGAGACAAGGATATCCATATGTCTAAAACCGCATTTATTTTTCCTGGACAGGGTTCCCAGTATTCCGGTATGGGAAAAGAACTCGCAGAGACGTTTGTTGTTGCACGTCATCTGTTTGAGGAGGCTGACGATGCTCTTGGGTTCAAATTATCATCTCTCTGTTTTACCGGCAGCGATTCCGACCTCAAGTTGACCGCTAACACCCAGCCTGCGATCCTAACAGCAAGCATTGCTGCTTTGAAAGTGGTTGAGCAGGAAACCGGTTTGAAGGCCGATTATCTGGCCGGCCATTCACTTGGTGAATATTCAGCATTGGTTTGTTCCGGAGCGCTGTCTTTTTCTGATGCGGTCAGAACGGTGCGTGCCCGAGGAACGTTTATGCAGGAAGCTGTTCCGGTTGGTACGGGAACAATGGCTGCAATGTTGAGTATTGAAATTGACGTGCTTGACGAGATCTGTCGAGAAGCGTCTGAGGGTGAGGTGGTTTCACCAGCAAACTTTAATTCTCCGGGTCAGATTGTTATTGCAGGCTCGGTTGCAGCGGTCTCACGTGCAATTGAAATTGCCAAGGGTCGTGGTTTCAGAAAAGCCATGCTGCTGCCGGTCAGTGCTCCTTTTCATTGTGCCCTTATGAAGCCTGCCGCTGATCGACTGGCGGTTGTGCTTGACAGCATAGCAGTACAAGATATGAGTATACCGGTAATCGCAAATGCGGATGCTGCACCTAATTGCCTCAAAGACAGAGTAAAACATTTGCTGGTTACGCAGGTCTGTTCTCCTGTGCTGTGGGAGCAATCGGTGAACGCCATGAGTGCATTGGGAGTGACAACTTTTGTTGAACTTGGCCCGGGTAAGGTGTTAAGTGGGCTGGTGAAGAGAATAAACAAAGAGGCGGTGTTGGCTAACATAGAAGATGTTGCCGGTATAAAAGCTGCCGGGGAGAGATCACTATGAAAGGTCAAGTTGCTTTGGTAACTGGTGCTTCGCGTGGGATCGGGCAGGCCGTCTCCCTGAAGCTTGCCGCCGAAGGAATTTTTGTAGTTGCGACTTCGACCTCTGAAGCTGGAGCCGAAGCAACGGTTGCAGCCATCACTGCACAAGGTGGTGCCGCTCAGGCTGTTAAGCTTGATGTTACCAATTCTTCTGAAATTGAAGTGCTTTTCAAAAATATTATGTCAGAGCATGGGCGGCTTGATATACTGGTCAACAATGCCGGAATAACAAAAGATGGGCTTATGATGCGCATGAAAGATGATGACTGGGATTCTGTACTTGATACGAATCTGAAAGGCTCATTTATTTGTCTACGTGAAGCATCAAAAATCATGACCAAGGCACGGTACGGGCGTGTCGTCAATGTCAGTTCGGTCGTCGGTGAAATGGGAAATCCCGGCCAGGCCAACTATTGTGCCAGTAAGGCCGGGTTGTTCGGTCTGACAAAATCTGCTGCGCGTGAGCTTGCAAAGCGTAATATTACAGTAAATGCCGTGGCGCCTGGTTTTATTGAGACTGACATGACTGCAGTACTTTCTGAAAAAGGGCGTGAGGCTCTTCTGCAGAATATTCCTATGGGGCGACTGGGGTCTGTTGACGATATTGCATCAGCGGTACTTTTTCTGGTTTCTCCACAGGCAGGCTATATAACCGGTCAGGTGTTGTCAGTAAATGGCGGGATGTATATGTAGTCTGAGTAGTCGTAGCGTAGTCTTGTGATGTAGAAATATCGATTGACATTTGAAGATTTCATGCTTAATTAAGCACACAGCATTACACACGAAACCTGCAAAGGTTTAAAATCACACGGAGGTGAAAGATGTCTGATATTGCAAAGCGGGTGAAAGAAATTGTTGCAGAGCAGCTTGGAGTCGAAGAAGCTCAGGTTTTAACGGAATCTTCTTTTATGGACGATCTTGGAGCGGACTCCCTTGACACAGTTGAGTTGGTAATGGCTCTTGAAGAAGAGTTCGATATTGAGATCCCTGATGAGGATGCCGAAAAAATCCAGACTGTGAATGACGCCATCGAATATATCACTGAGCACAGCTGATTTTACACAACCGAGAGGGGGGCCTAGCCCCTCTCTTTTCTTTCTGCCATAACAGAAGTCACAGCTATATGGAGCTATTTATTATGAGAAGAGTTGTAATTACTGGTGTCGGAGCTGTTTCACCACTTGGGTGCGGGAATACAAAAAACTGGGATGCGCTTATTTCAGGAAAGTCCGGAAT
This sequence comes from Geobacteraceae bacterium, assembly GCA_043743795.1. Lineage (GTDB taxonomy): Bacteria > Desulfobacterota > Desulfuromonadia > Geobacterales > Pseudopelobacteraceae > JACRCG01. The sequence goes on along the minus strand of JAYTVV010000067.1, from coordinate 35,641 downwards.
AGGCTTGATCACCCGGTTTGATACGAGCGATATGCCGGTTAAAATTGCCGGTGAGGTTCCTGATTTCAATGCGGAACAGTATATTGATAAAAAAGAGATCAAGAAGATGGATCTTTTTATTCAGTATGCTCTGGCAGCCGCTCATTACGCCATGGAAGACTCTGGATTAGTAATTAACGATGACAATGCTGAACGCGTCGGGGTACTGGTTGGTGCCGGCCTCGGAGGGTTGCCGACGATTGAGAAGTATCATACTCTTCTCAGCGAGGGTGGACCCAAGAAAATTTCTCCCTTCTTTATCCCGATGCTGATTATAAATCTTGCTCCCGGACATATATCAATTAAATATGGTGCTAAAGGGCCGAACCTTTCTTCTGTCTCTGCATGCGCAACGAGTACTCATTCGATTGGTGATGCCTATCATATTATCAAACGTGGTGATGCGGATGCCATGATTGCAGGCGGGACAGAGTCAGTCATCACCCCGCTTGGTATTGGCGGATTTGCAGCCATGAAGGCTCTTTCTGATAGAAATGATGACCCTGCGACGGCTTCGCGTCCCTTTGATAAAAACAGAGATGGTTTTGTCATGGGTGAAGGTGCCGGAATAGTGGTGCTTGAAGAATACGAATCAGCCAGAGCGCGTGGAGCAAAAATTTATGCTGAAATCGTCGGATACGGCATGACGGGTGACGCCTATCATCTGACTGCTCCGGCGCCGGGTGGAGAGGGTGGTGCACGGAGCATGAAGATGGCGCTTGCGAATGCCGGCGTTGCTCCCGAACAGGTCTCATACATTAATGCACATGGTACTTCTACTCCGATTGGTGACATGTATGAAACAATGGCGATCAAAAGTATTTTTGGTGAGCACGCCAAGAAAATGCTGGTATCTTCCACAAAATCGATGACAGGTCATCTCCTTGGCGCCGCAGGCGGTATAGAAACGGTATTTACCCTTATGGCAATGGATAAAGGTGTTGTTCCTCCTACGATTAATTACACTGACCCTGACCCGGAATGCGATCTTGACTATGTCCCGAATATCGCGCGAGAGGCCACGCTTGAATACGCTATGAGCAATAACTTCGGTTTTGGCGGTACCAATGCTACCCTTTTGTTTAAGAAGCTGTAGGCGAGGACGAATATGATAATAATCGGAAGTGATCATGGTGGGCTGGTTCTTAAAGCTGCTCTGAGTAGTTATCTGAAACGCAGAGGCTTGGACGTGACTGATGCGGGGACAAACGACGAAGCGTCGGTTGATTATCCTGATTACGGTCAGAAAGTTGCTGAAACAGTTATCGCAGGAGAAGCGGAATTGGGCATTCTGATCTGCGGAACCGGCATCGGGATGTCGATTGCCGCCAATAAAATTCCCGGAATTCGCGCTGCGTTGGTAACGGATGTTTTTATGGCAAGGATGGCTAAAGAACATAATAATGCTAATGTGCTCGTGCTCGGTGGCCGTGTGCTGGACGAACAGAAAGCCTGTGATCTTGTCGGTGCCTGGCTGGATGCGACGTTTGAAGGTGGCCGTCATCAGTCGCGTCTCGACAAAATTACAGCACTAGAGCAGAAATATTCCTAGCGGAAAATAAATTTTACTTCATTTCCCACAGGCGGGACCTGCTACGGCATGTGTCCCGTTTGTTGTTTTAATTTGAATCGTGTAAAGAACTTCTATTTTAAGGAGAACCCATGTCTGTCCTTTCTCAATTTGATCCGCAGGTAGCTGAGGCGATTCGTCATGAAACCGAGCGACAGGAATACAATCTGGAGCTGATTGCCTCTGAAAATTTTGTTTCTGAAGCGGTACTTGAAGCACAAAGCTCTATCATGACCAATAAATATGCTGAAGGGTATCCCGGGAAGCGTTATTATGGCGGTTGCGAGCACGTTGATGTTGTTGAACAGCTTGCCATTGATCGGGCCAAGGAGCTTTTTGGTGCTGATCATGCCAATGTCCAGCCACACTCCGGTTCCCAGGCAAATATGGCGGTCTATTTTGCCGCGTGCAAGCCGGGAGATACAATTCTCGGCATGAATCTTTCGCACGGCGGACACTTGACACATGGAAGTCCGGTAAATTTTTCGGGCCGCTTCTATACAGTTGTTCCCTATGGAGTTTCACCTGAAACCGAAACTATTGATTATGCTGAAGTCGAGCGTCTTGCGGTGGAACACAACCCGGCAATGATTGTCGTCGGAGCAAGTGCTTACCCGCGAACCCTCGATTTTCCTGCTTTCCGTGCCATAGCTGATAAAGTTGGCGCGAAGGTTATGGTTGATATGGCTCATATCGCCGGTTTGGTTGCAGCCGGGGTTCACCCGAATCCGGTTCCGTATGCTGATTTTGTAACCACGACAACTCACAAAACGTTGCGTGGTCCCCGCGGAGGCATGATTCTCTGTCGAGAAGAATTCGCTAAAGCGATAAATTCACAAATATTCCCTGGAATCCAGGGTGGACCGCTTATGCATGTTATTGCCGCCAAAGCGGTGGCATTCAAGGAAGCGCTGCAGCCGGAATTTAAATTATATCAACAGCAGGTGGTCAAAAATGCCAAGGCGCTTGCCGAAGCACTTGTATTACGTGGCTTTAAATTGACAAGTGGCGGTACCGATAACCATCTTATGCTTATTAACTTCTCTGGTACCGAGATAACCGGTAAGGCTGCAGAAGAGGCCCTTGATAAGGCAGGCATCACGGTTAATAAAAATACCGTACCGTTTGAAACACGTTCACCGTTTGTTACTTCCGGGATTCGGGTTGGGACTCCCGCCTGTACATCCCATGGGTTGAAAGAGGCTGAAATGACCGAAGTTGCCGGTTATATTGCTGATGTTGTGGCAAATATCGGCAATGACCAGAAGCTGGCGGCCATAAAGGTACAGGTAAACACCATGATGAAGAAATTCCCCCTTTATGTGGGCAGGCTTGCCTAATTGTCAAATTTAACGTAGTAACGAGACCCACCGGACATGATCCGGCGGGTCTTTTTTATGGTTACTAAATTCTGCAGCAGAGGAACAACGCATGTCTGGAACCGACACCATAACTACCGAACAATTGCGCCTGTGGGACAAACGACACGTGTGGCATCCATTTACCCAGATGCAGGATTGGGGACGTGACGAGCAGATCGTTATAGAAAGGGGAGAGGGGTGCTGGCTGATTGATACCGATGGCAAACGTTACCTCGATGGTGTCGCTTCTATGTGGACAAACGTTCACGGACACTGTCGTCGTGAGTTAAACGATGCCCTGAAAGAACAGGTTGATCGACTTGACCACTCCACACTTCTGGGTTTAGCCAGTGAACAGAGCATCATTCTGGCGGCACGTCTGGCTGAAATTACCCCTCCTGGGCTTGACCGTTTTTTCTATTCTGATAATGGTTCGACCGCTATGGAAGTTGCGGTCAAGATGGCGTATCAATATCAGGTTCACGCAAAACGGCCGGAGCGGAGCCGATTCCTAACGTTCAGGCATGCCTATCACGGTGATACACTTGGTGCGGTGAGTGTCGGTGGCATCGATATTTATCACACGACCTTCAAGCCGCTTATGTTTGAGACAATCCAGGCTCCTTCTCCGTATTGCTATCGTTGTGAACTGGGATGCAACAGGCGCTCCTGCAGTATGGAATGTGTCGGCGCACTCGAAGACCTGATGGAGCGTAATGCCGGTCTGGTCGCCGGTCTTGTGATTGAGCCGCTTGTGCAGGGTGCCGGGGGGATGATTGTTCAGCCGTCGGGGTTTTTGAAACGTGTTCGGGAACTGTGTGACCGTTATGAGATATTGATGATTGCTGATGAGGTCGCTACCGGTTTTGGCAGAACCGGAGCAATGTTTGCCTGTCAGCACGAAGATGTCGTACCGGATATCATGGCCATCTCAAAGGGAATTGCTGCGGGGTATCTGCCGTTGGCGGCAACAGTGACGACCGATAAAGTATATGCTGCTTTCCTGGGGTCGTATTCCGAGTTGAAGACATTTTTCCATGGTCATACCTTCACCGGCAACCCGTTAGCATGCGCTGTTGCCTTGAAGAGCCTGCAGCTCTTTGAACAGGATAACCTATTGGCTGAACTGCAGCCCAAAATATCTCTGTTAAAACGGCATCTGGATAATCTTGTATCAATGCCGCATGTTGGTGACGTCCGCCAGTGTGGTATGGCAGCAGGTATAGAACTTGTTGAAAACAAGGAGACCGGTACACCGTACCCCTGGGAGGAGAGGGTCGGGATCAAGGTTTGTCTTGAGGCACGCAGGCGAGGGGTTTTCTCTCGCCCTTTGGGAAATACTATTGTCATATTTCCTCCGCTGGTAATTTCAAATAGTGAGCTGGATATGCTTCTGAATGTGATGCAGGAATCAATACGGGTTGTTACTGAATGATCGACCGGTCGAGGCACTTTCATGAATGATCAAATCAAAATCCTGGTAATCGATGATGATGACTCAGGTCGTGACGCGTTAACCATGTTGTTGCAGTCGGCCGGTTATGAAGTGACTTCAGCGGCAACCGGTGAGAGTGCCCTTGATCTGATTGATCATGAACAGTATCAGGTTATTGTCTCTGATCTGTTTCTGCCGGATAAAAGCGGCCTTGATATTTTGCAGAATGTACGAAAAATTTCACCTGATACCGAGGTTATTGTCGTGACGGGGCACGCTTCTGCTCAGACTGCGGTTCGAGCCATGAAAGAAGGTGCTTTTGATTACATAACAAAGCCGATTGATTTTGATGAGTTGAAGATTGTTGTTTCAAAGGCTCTGGAGAAACAGAAGCTGCTTTCAGAAAACATGTACCTGCGCAGACAGCTCCAGGGACGTTTTGAATTCAACAATATTATTGGTAGCTCTCCTGCAATGAATCTCGTGTTTGAGCGCATGAGACGTATTGTGAAAACTGATTCTGCCGTTCTTGTGACGGGAGAGTCAGGAACCGGTAAAGAGCTGGTCGCAAAGGCACTGCACTATAATGGTTCTCGAAAGGAACGGCCTTTTATTGCGGTAAACTGTAGTGCAATCCCGGAGACATTACTCGAAAGCGAACTCTTCGGTCATGTCAAGGGGGCCTTTACCGGAGCGATTAAGGACAAACCGGGTAAATTCGAGGCGGCTAATTACGGTACAATTTTCCTTGACGAAATCGGCACTCTGCCGCTCCACCTGCAGGTAAAGTTGTTACGGGTTCTGCAGGAACATGAGGTAGAGAGAGTTGGTTCAAACAAAATAGTGAAGCTTCACGTCAGAGTGATTTCAGCGACCAACTCGGATCTTGAATGCATGGTGAAGCGTGGTGAATTTAGAGAAGATCTCTATTATCGTCTGAATGTTATACCGCTTCACCTTCCTCCACTGCGTGAGCGTCAACAGGACATCATGCACCTTGCGGCATTTTTTATGGAAAAACAGTGTCGGTTGATGGGGCGCGCACTATGTACCGTCAGCAAGCAGGCGCTTGAAGCACTGGAGCAATATTCCTGGCCGGGAAATGTGCGTGAATTAGAAAATGTGATTGAGAGAATGATAGTTCTGACAGACGCAGCGGTTATAACACTAGATGATGTTCCGGCCAAAATCGTTGGCGAAAAACCCGGTGGTGAAGCACTTTATGTTACTATGCCGAGTGAGGGAGTTGATCTTGGAACAACCATCTCAAGAATCGAACACACGTTGATTGTACAGGCACTGGAATCTGCGGGAGGGGTTAAGGCGAGGGCCGCTGCACTTTTGGGGATAAATCGGACAACATTGGTTGAAAAGATAAAAAGATTGAAAATTGAACTGTGAAAATTGAATATCTAACAACAAAAAAAGGTGCCGTTTACGGGCACCTTTTTTTGTTTGTTTATGGCGGGGTTGACGGGGCTCGAACCCGCGACTTCCAGCGTGACAGGCTGGCACTCTAACCAACTGAGCTACAACCCCAAAGAATGTAGTCAATTTAACTTCGCTTATATGCCATGAATGTTGCTCTGTGTCAAGCAGCTTGTGTCAGGATCGTAAAATTATTTATGCGCACTCTGAATAACCGCAGACGTGGCAAACGGAGCAACCACCTTCATGCTCAACAATTCCGCCACATTCGGGGCAGGCTCCGCGTTCATGCCGGACTGACGCATTTTCGATATCAAAGCCACAATCAATTAGATGATTCTGGATTGCTTTTGCAACTGCATCGGCGCAGGACAGTACGCGGTTATCGCCGAAGCCTGACGGGCAATGGCAGGAAATTCCCTGAAGCTGCTTTACCACCTGACGGGCCTGAACGCCACTGCGCCAGGCGAGCGATACCATGCGGCCGATTGCCTCACTCTGGGAAGCAGCGCATCCACCAGCCTTTCCCATTGTCGTGAAAAGTTCAAACAAGCCGTTTTTATCTTCGTTGATGGTTATGTAGAGTGGACCGCACCCCGTTTGCATCTGGTGGGTACTTCCCTTGAGTGCTTTGGGCCGCTCCCGTTTGATGGCTTTTTTGTCATCTTCAACCGGGGTGGTGACAATTACTGCCTGCTCCTCTTTTTTACCGGTTGAGAGCACCTGTTCGTCTCTTGAGCCGTCACGATAGATGGTGACGCCCTTGCAGCCGGTTTCATAAGCGAGCATGTATACTTTTTCAACGTCTTCGATGGTGGCGTTATTTGAAAAATTAACCGTCTTCGAAACAGCATTGTCGGTATGCAGCTGGAAGGCTGACTGCATTTGAATGTGGTATTCAGGAGTTATTTCGTGGGACGTCACAAATACATTGCGGATGTCTGCCGGAATTTCGGCAATGTCCGCTACAGAACCGTGTTCAGCAATTTTCTGCATGAGGGCTTCCGAATAGAACCCCCGTTCCCGTGCAATTCTCTCGAATATCGGATTGACTTCAACCAAAACATTTTTATCCATAACGGTGCGGACGTAGGAAACAGCAAAAAGCGGTTCAACACCGGAAGATGCGTTGGCAATGATTGAGATGGTTCCGGTTGGGGCGATTGTTGTGACAGTCGCGTTTCTCTGTGGTGCGGCACCTTTCTTGTCGAAGGTTGAGTCTTTGAAATTGGGGAACGAACCTCGCTTTTTGCCGAGTTCCTGCGATGCCAGATGACCTTCCTCATTAACGAATTTCATCACTTTTTTGCCAAGTTTTACCGCTTCGTCAGAACAGTAGGGAATTCCGAGCAGAATCAGCATATCTGCCCAGCCCATGACCCCCAACCCTATTTTACGGTTGGCATGGGTCATGTCGTGAATCTGCTGCAGTGGATAGTTGTTGGCTTCAATGACGTTATCAAGGAAGTGAACAGCGTTGTGAATAGTCCCGCGCAACTTTTTCCAGTCCGGCGCACCGTCTTTGATGAAGTTGCCAAGGTTGATAGAGCCAAGATTGCATGACTCATACGGTAGCAACGGTTGTTCGCCACATGGATTGGTTGATTCAAATTCACCGATCAGTGGTGTCGGGTTGTCGCGATTAAGACGATCAAGAAAGACAATTCCCGGCTCACCGTTCTCCCAGGCCTGCTTGACAATGCGCTGGAATACTTTGCGGGCATTCAGGCTGCCGCAGACTTTTTTGTCACGGGGATTAATCAGGCTGTACTCCTCATCGCGTTCAACAGCCTGCATGAATTTTTCAGTAAGACCGACTGATATATTAAAATTGTTGAGTTGCTTCTGATCTGCCTTGCACATGATAAAATCCATCACGCTTGGGTGATCGACCCGTAAAATTGCCATGTTCGCGCCGCGTCTGGTACCGCCCTGTTTTATCGTTTCGGTGGCAATATCAAACACGCGCATGAATGAAAGCGGGCCGCTGGATATACCGGTAGTCGTACTGACAACATCGTTGGCCGGTCTCAGACGAGAAAACGAAAAGCCGGTGCCGCCGCCCGATTTGTGGATCAGTGCGGTATATTTGACCGCATCAAAGATCTCTTCCATAGAGTCGCCCACCGGCAGAACAAAGCAGGCGGAAAGCTGCCCCAGGGGACGACCGGCGTTCATGAGCGTGGGAGAATTGGGTAGAAATTCAAAATCAGTCATCATGCGATAAAAGGTGTCAGATACGCCCTTTACATCCGCTTTTTTGTCGAATATTTTATCTGCTGCTGCAATTGTGTCCGCTACCCGCCGAAACATATCGGCCGGGGTTTCAAGAACTTTGCCGGTTTCATCACGGCGTAGGTAGCGTTTTTCCAATACAGTGGAAGCATTTTTTGTCAGTGCGGGGATAGCATCGGGGGGGGAACTTTTTTTCATAATGAAACTCCTTGCTTTGTAAGTGACTGTTGATTTTCAATAAATTGAATGTGGTGCTGCTGAAAGCAACAAACCACAATATTTTGTGGAAGGCGGTGAAATTAACCACAACATGTATGTGGTGTCAACATATAAATTTTATAAAAATATAACACCTTGAAAGCACTTGAAAACTGAATTTCAAGAAAGTTGAACAGTGGCTCCGAATGGAAAAATAACATTAAATTTACAGTTTAAATGAATCATGGTAATGGTCTGGTACTATTATGAGGAGCTCTCGAGTGAAAACTCTTATTGTAGCCTGTATCTTTTTTTGTATGACAACAATCTCGTGGGCCGCCGAGCCGGCTACGACAGTCTATGACAGTGCAGTGCTGACGGAGGATGTGACCTGGCGCGGTTCAATACTTGTTCGCGGGTTTGTTGTTGTGGCTCCTCAGGCCACGTTACGTATCGACCCGGGTACGGTTGTGCGTTTTGCGACATCTGCTGTGCAGCAACTGCCACATCTGGTTGTTCAGGGGCGCATCAATGCTGCGGGGACCTTAGAGCGACCGATTGTGTTGACATCTGACCGTTCCAGGCCAGTGAGGGGATCATGGGGGGGGATTGTCTTTCTCTCAACTGAAAAACGCAATCTGTTGGAACATTGCCGTATAGAATACCCTGAAACCGGTGTCGATATTCGCTATTCCACAATCTCTCTAAAGTCGGTTTCAATCGTACAGGCTCAGACTGCGCTGCAGTCATACGACGGGGTTGTACAGATGACCGGAGGTACGATCTCGGATTCAGGAATTGGCATTGAAATTTGCAACAGCGAATTTGATGGCAAAGAAATAACCGTTTCTTCTTGCCAGAGAGGCTGCATTTTGAACAAATCGGCGGTTGTCCTTGCGTCGATGAAAATAATCAACAATCAGCTCACCGGCCTTGAGGCTGATGAATGCCGGCTCAAAATTACCGCCGGAGAGTTCTCAGGTAATTCGCTCGGTGCACGTATCAAGGGTGGAGAAGGGCAAATTATCATGTCCCGCTTTCTGAAAAACAGGCAAACCGCCTTGCATCTTCTCGGCTCACGCATCAAAGTACAGCGCTGCCAGTTTGCTGAGAACATTCAGGATGCACTGAGAACCGAAGATGGTTGGGCACTTTTTATGAATAATACCTTCTCTGTTAATGGAGGTTTTAATCTGTACAACGCCGGGCGTGAGGTTGTCAGTGCCCGGCAAAACTGGTGGGGGACGGCAGACCAGTTGCAGATCAGCCAAAAGATATACGATGCGGCTGATGATAAGAATGTCGGTGCTGTCCACATAGTGCCCTGGTTGAATGAAAAACCTCCTGTGATGCAGTAACAAAAGGAACAGCCACTTGTACCTCGATAACGCTGCTACATCATTTCCCAAGCCTGAAAAAGTTTATGAAGCCGTACTGCATGCAATGCGTGACGTTGGTGCTTCTCCCGGTCGAGGTGGCTATCGCCGCTCACTGGAAGCCGGCCGCATGCTTTTCGAGGCACGCGAGGCGGTAGCCGACTTCTTTGCTATTGCCGACTCTTCGCGGATAATTTTTACACATAATGCGACCGGAGCACTTAATCTTGCACTTAAGGGTACTCTTGCTGCCGGTGACCATGTTGTGACCACTTCCATGGAACACAACTCCCTGCTGCGTCCGCTCTATGCGCTTCGAGATCACGGTATTGAGCTTTCGATCGTCTCTGCCGGTTCTGATGGAGTAGTCTCTGTAGAAGATATTCGCAGCGCTGTACGCGCAAACACGCGGATGATCGCTGTCAGCCATGTATCAAATGTCTGCGGTGCTATTCAGCCGATAGAACCATTGTCAACACTATGCCGTGATATCGGAGCACTGTTTTTGCTCGATGCGGCACAATCCGCCGGATATTTGCCGATAGATGTTGAGCGCCTTTCCATTGATCTGTTGGCGGTTCCCGGCCACAAAGGGCTGCTTGGGCCGAGCGGAACCGGAATCCTGTACGCGGCGCCTCATGTTCACCTCAAGCCTGTCATACAGGGAGGAACCGGCAGTCATTCAACTGCTGAAAACCAGCCATGTATCGTTCCGGACGGCTTTGAAGCCGGCACTCACAATCTTCCCGGTGTTGCCGGATTGCGGGCAGGGATTGAAGTCATACGTGAGCGGGGGCTTTTGACTATTCATCGCCACGAATATGCGCTGCTCGATCAGGCGGAGCAGGCACTGAAAAAAATTTCTGGAATAACGATTTGCGGCCCTTCTGAGCCCGCTGAACGTTGTTCGGTACTTTCGTTCACCGCTTCCGGAGTTGATTCGGCACTGCTGGCAGCAGAGCTTGATCATGGTTTTGATATTGCTGTCCGGGCCGGACTGCATTGTGCCCCTCTCGCCCACCGTACACTGGGAACTTTTCCGGGCGGCACCGTACGTCTGAGCCCCGGTTGGTCTACCACAAGCGAAGAGATTGCTTTCTTTTCTGATGCCGTTGTACAATGCATCGGTAAAATCCGGGCAGGTGCCTGACCCCCGATAAACGGGATACGCTCGTTACCGAACTGATTTTCTGCAAAAAATAAAACTTATAACGTGCTAAAAGGAGTTGACATGAAATCATTGTCAGCATTGTTTATTACGCTTTGTCTGTGTGCCGCCTGTTCGCTTCCCCCGGAAAAGCCGTTTACGAAAGAACAACTCTTTAAAACCGGTATTTATACCTATTTTACCGTTGAAGACTCACCGGAGAGTGTTCTTTCCGCTATTAACAAAGATGGTGAAGTTATCCTGAATGCAAAATATCGTAACCGTGATGTTTTTATCAAACTTCTCGGTAAGCTTGATGGCATTACCGTTCAAATTATTGAAAAATAGCTTTCAGCAGCTCTGCTCCGGCGCCTGCCGGTATCCTGTATATCCAGAGGGGACTCATGAAGAACTTTATTCTCGATACGAACGTGCTGCTTCACGATCCTCAGTCACTGTTCAAGTTTCAGGACAACAACATAATTATTCCGATTACTGTTATTGAAGAGGTTGACCGGTTTAAGAAAGACATGAATGAAACGGGGCGAAATGCCCGGATGGTGTCACGGATTCTCGATTCGATGCGGGAGAAGGGTTCGCTTGCCGCCGGCGTTACCATGCCGGGCGGCGGAACGTTGCGGATTGAGATGTTTGCCGAAAGATATTTCAAAAATCTGCCGGTTGACCTGCGGGTGGATAACGGTGATAACCGGATTATTGCGGTTGCTCAGGACGTTCGTGACCGTTTTCCTGATTCCATAACCATTTTTGTGACCAAAGACTCCAATCTTCGCATCAAGGCTGATGCTATCGGGTTGATAGCAGAAGACTACGAGTCTGACAAGGTTGATATTCAGGATCTTTATTCCGGTACTCGAACGATTGAGGTGCCGTCGGATGCCGTTGATCGCTTTTATGGTCAGGGATGGCTTGAGGCACCGGTTGAAATGGCTCCCAATGAATTCATCACGATTGTTGACAACTCAAACCCGGCACATTCTGCCATCTGCCGCAATGACCCTGCCAACGTCCGTATTGTACCGGTTCGCAAGGTGCCAAAAGAGGGGATCTGGAGCCTTTTTCCGCGCAATAGAGAGCAGTCGTTTGCCCTTGATGTCCTGATGGATGACAGCATCAAGCTGGTGACGCTGGTTGGCAAAGCCGGTACCGGTAAAACGCTGCTGGCGATTGCTGCCGGTCTTCATAAGACTGCCGAAGAAAATATCTATAATCGTCTGCTGGTCTCGCGTCCGGTGTTTCCAATGGGAAAAGATCTTGGCTTTCTTCCCGGTGATATTGAGGAAAAGCTGACACCCTGGATGCAGCCGATCTTTGATAATGTAGAGCTGCTCATTTCCGGTCATGAATCCGAAAAACGGCACAGCAAAGGCTACAAAGAGCTCATGGCAATGGGACTTCTTGATATTGAGCCGCTGACGTATATTCGAGGCCGTTCGATCCCGAATCAATATCTGATCGTTGATGAAGCTCAGAACCTGACTTCCCACGAAATCAAGACGATTGTCACCAGAGTCGGCGAAGGAACCAAAATCGTACTGACCGGTGACCCGTACCAGATCGATAATCCGTATATCGATTCCTCAAGCAACGGTCTGACCTACCTTGTCGAAAAGTTCAAGGGAGAGCGGATCGCCGCACATGTAACACTGACCAAAGGCGAGCGCTCTGAATTGGCCGAATTGGCAGCCAATCTGCTGTAATCAAAACTACAAGGCTTATGTGAATGCTTCTTCTTTCAATTGAAACATCCTGTGATGAAACGGCCGCCGCAGTTGTACAGGGCGGCCGTGACATTATTTCTTCCGTAATTTCTTCCCAGATAGCCATCCATGCGGCTTACGGTGGCGTTGTTCCTGAAATTGCTTCGCGTGCCCATCTGCAATCCATTGCGCCGGTTATTACTCAAGCGCTTCAGGAAGCCGGAATCGGTATGGAAGCTCTTGAAGGTGTGGCGGCGACTCGTGGGCCCGGCTTATCCGGGGCACTTCTGGTCGGCTTTTCGGTTGCGAAGGCAATTGCCGTAGCCCGGAAAATTCCGTTTGTTGGCGTGCATCATATCGAAGGTCATCTGTTCGCCCCCTTTCTTGAGCGCGAGGTTGATTTTCCGTTCCTGGCGCTGGTCGTATCCGGTGGGCATACACATCTGTATCATGTTGAGGGTTTTGGTCGCTACACGACTCTTGGCAGAACGATTGATGACGCTGCTGGTGAAGCATATGACAAATGTGCAAAAATTATGGGCATGCCGTACCCGGGGGGGCATTTGATTGATCGAATGGCTCAGAATGGCAATCCTGACGCAATTCGGTTGCCGAGGCCGCTGCTTCGTGACGGTTCCCTCAACTTTAGCTTCAGTGGCCTGAAAACGGCGGTGCTGCAGCATATAACGAAAAACCCCGTTTCAATTCCCGGTCAGGCTGCAGATGATCTCTGCGCCTCATTTCAAGAAGCGGTCTGCCATGTCCTTGCAGCAAAAACGGAGGCTGCCATCCGGCAAACCGGAGCAACCCGTCTGGTAATTGCAGGAGGAGTCGCATGTAACAGCGGTCTGCGCCTGCGCATGGCCGAACTCTGCACACGACTGGATGTGGAACTCTCCATCCCGCAACCTTCATTGTGTGGCGATAACGCGGCTATGCTGGCTGTCCCGGGCGATTATTACCTCTCACACGGTTTTGCTTCGCCACTGTCGCTTGATGTCACCGCTTCCTGGGATATGGACAGCATAAAGGAAACAATGCAATGAGTGCTACCCGCCGACCACTGAAATCACTTGGACAAAACTTTCTGGTTGATGGAAATATCATCGACAGAATCATTCATACTGCAGATATCCAGCCTGACCAGGCTGTGCTTGAAATCGGCCCGGGACGCGGTGCTCTGACAGTGCACCTTGCCGAACGTGCCGGTCGCCTTCTGTTGATCGAGTTTGACCATGCGCTGGCAGCGTGGCATCGGGAGCAACATCAGACTAATTCCCGCGTTACGGTCATTGATGCAGATGTTTTGAAGGTTGACCTCAATGCACTCCTTCCGGAAACCGCCCAGAAATGGAACGTGGTTGCCAACCTTCCCTATAATATTTCGACTGAAGTCCTGTTCCGTTTGTATGCCGTCCACAGCAGGTTGGCGCGTATGACCCTGATGCTGCAAAAAGAAGTCGGTGATCGATTGGCTGCACCGCCTGATTGCTCCGCGTATGGCGTCACCACCGTGCTGCTTGGATTGTGGTTTGACATCAGTCGGGCTTTTGTGGTGCATCCCGGAAGTTTTCACCCCAGTCCGAAAGTAGATTCAGCCGTATTGAATTTTATTCCCCGTTCAGAGCCGCGAGCCGAAGTCGGTGATGAGGACGTTTTCAGAGTCGTTGTGAAAAGTTCCTTCTCAATGCGTCGTAAAACGCTGATCAATTGCCTTAAATCTGCCGAGTTTGCCAAACAGATTGATTGCGGGGAGTTACTGGAGGCGTGTGCGATTGATGGTCGTAGAAGAGGAGAAACCCTTGCTTTAGAAGAGTTTGCTGCACTATCGCGGTGGGTGGCGGAAGCGCTCCGGACACCATCAAAATGACTGATGTGATGGGGTACAGTCTTATTCTGCTCCTCCTGACCTGTCTCGGACTTCTGTCTGCACTGTTAATCAAAGGGAAACGCAGCACGACTGATGCCGTTGACATTCAGAATAAAATTTACGGCATTGAAAAACTGCTTGAGCGTCATGAACGGATTTTGCGGGAGGAACTTGGGCGGAGTCGCGAAGAAGCTCAGTCCGGTTCGAGGCGTTCCCGAGAAGAAATGACCGGCAGCATAACCGTGCTGGGTGATTCATTGTCGAAGCGGATGAGTGACATTGCCGGTCTGCAGAAAAACCAGCTGGAGCTGTTTGCTGCTCAATTGAAAGAACTTACCTCGAGCAACGAAGGGCGGCTTGACAAGCTCCGGGAAGGGGTTGATGCCCGGCTGCGGTTGATTCAGGAAGATAACGCCCGCAAGCTGGAACAGATGCGTGCCACTGTAGATGAAAAACTGCACGATACCCTTGAAAAACGCCTGGGCGAATCATTCAAACTGGTAAGTGAACGTCTCGAACTCGTGCAGCGCGGTCTGGGTGAAATGCAGACTCTTGCCAATGGCGTTGGTGATCTCAAAAAGGTGCTGACAAACGTCAAGACGCGCGGTACGTTTGGGGAAATTCAGCTGGCGAGTCTGCTGGAACAGGTCCTGGCTCCCGGTCAATATGCTGCAAACGTGGAAACACGAGCAGGAAGTGGCCAGCGGGTTGAATTCGCCTTGAAGTTGCCGGGACGTGACGGCACACCGGATGGCATGGTCTGGTTGCCGCTGGATGCGAAATTTCCTCAGGAGGACTACCTGAGGCTGGTTGAGGCACTTGAGGCTGCTGACAGTGTCGGAGCGGCAGAATCCAGAAAACAGCTCGATCGCTCGGTGAGGGAGATGGCGAAAGCCATTCGCGATAAATATCTCGACCCACCCCACACAACAGATTTCGGGGTCATGTTTCTGCCTACCGAGGGGTTATATGCCGAAGTGTTGCGGCTGCCGGGGCTTTTTGAAGCGCTGCAGCGCGATTTCAAGGTTATGGTCGCCGGTCCGACCACTTTGGCAGCGTTGCTGAACAGTCTGCAAATGGGGTTCAGGACGCTTGCGATCGAAAAACGTTCTGCCGAAGTCTGGAATCTGCTGGGGGAAGTGCGTACTGAATTCTTGAAATTCGGCACTATCCTGGAAAAAACCCGCAAAAAACTGGTTGAGGCGGGCAATCATATTGATCAGGCAGCTACCCGAACCAGAGTTATTGAGCGAAAATTGCGTGATGTTCAGGATATTCCTCACCAGAAACCAGATGCTCTTTTGGATGATGAGTGTGAACTGGAAGAAGTTTCCGAAAGTTCAGATTAACCTACCTATTGTACAGATTCCCCAAACTCAATTCCCTTACCCATAGAGGTAATCTACATAAAAGCTTGCAATTGGTACCTCGTCATTTCCCCACGCGTGGAGGAATGACGAGGTGCTTTTACACCGCCAGGTTAATTATTGCGCCCCCGGCCTCGTTCATCATCCTTGTTCTAACCCTCTCCGCGTCCACGCTTTTGCTCTTGTTGTTCTCCTCTGTCCTGCTGTTTTTGTTCCTGCCTGTTCACCAGTGGTGCCTGTTGCTGTACAGCACCCGGTGATAAAGTGATAAAATTAATTTTGTTCGCATAACAGCTCCTTACGCTATTGGTACGGGATTAGTTGAAGAAAAACCGGACGCCGATAGTTGCAGAAAAACTCGTCGGATCGAAATCACCCACATGGGTACCACTCGAACTATCGGTTATTCTGGCATCAGGAGCAATTACCAGCTTTGTTTCTGCAGTCAGTGCCAGATTTCTTTGGAGAAAATAATCAACACCCCCGCTTATATGGCCGCCGACCTTCGTATCAACGTCGCTTCGTGCCCCGCCATTTTCATCATAGTCAGTAGCAATAATGTCGACCCCGACTCCAATGTAGGGCACCAGCTGGCGCTGTTGAAGCGCGAAGCGGTACTGCCCGCCGAATGAAAAGTTGGTAACGCCGAAATCACCGGTCTCGGAACCGAACGAAGCCCGGGTCACATCCAGCTCCAGTGCAATGTGATCATCAATACCGTAGATCAAACCTCCGCCGGCAATAAAGCCGGTATCGGTTTTGTTATTGTAATAATTCGGTGCGCTGTCGGCTGTGTTGTTGGCCGGGTTTATAAATCCGACCCTGCCGGTGACGCCCAACTGTCCCTTGATACTGTCGGCCATTGCTGTGCCTGCTGTCAGAGAAACTGTTGTAGCCAAACATGCCAATACGATGAGTTTTTTCATTTGTAATTCCCCCTGTTAAGTTGGTTCATCCAATTAATTGCTTATGTTTCATTGTTAGTTGGAGCTTCCCGCTGTTAAAAACGGCAGGAAAATCCAACACCACCTGATTTCAATTCGGTTTTGTAATGGTACTGGTATCCAGTATAACCGCGCTTTGTGACAATGCCCTGCCGTTCATCGATGCGCCGGTTTCCAGTGTAATCGATGTTTGAGACAACATAATTCCTTCAAAATGTGCAGTTGTGCCAACGTTCACGTTACCCGCAACCTGCCAGAAAATATTACTGGCCTTGGCTCCTCCGCTCAGGAACACATTCCTGGCGGGACTCAGATATAGATTTCCCGGAATCTGGAGAATCCAGACATCATTTGGGCCACCTGCAAGAGTCACATCCGATGAAATTGTCACACCAGTCGTCCATTTATAGAGGCCGGGAGAAAGCGTTTGTCCACCAATCTCGCCAACACCCAGATTCAGGTGGTCAGGATTCGGGCGGCCAGCGGCATCAGTATATGCAGTACCCATATCACTAATTGCAGTGGTCAGATACGTGCTGGTAGGAGCAGTCATATCGGCGGCATATAAACTTCCGGTTACTTGTGGTGATATCGCAGCGGTGGTTCCTACCATCGTCAATGAAAAGCCGGTCAGATACGAGGTGGCTGCAGGGCTCAAACCAATATCCCCGGTTATTGCAGAAGCCGGAACAGTTGAAACGCCTGTTTCCGCCAGAATCACATAATTTCCTGCCGAGCCGAGAAGCACCGGAGCCGGTCCGAGCACTACTGCAGCAGTCGTTGTAAAGGACCATACTTTATTGACTGCCAGCGCATTACCTGCAATATCCTTAACCGCTGTTGTAATCGTTGCGGTATAGGTGGTGCTCGCTGTAAGAGGAGCTGCAGGAGTAAAGGTCGCACGATTTGCCAGGGCATTATAGACGACTGCGCCGGTTACGGGCGTTACGCCCGGACCTGTCAGCTTGAAGGTAGCGGCGGTGATTGTTGAGGGATCGATCGCTTCACTGAAGGTTGAAGTTATCGTGCCGTTAAGCGCCACATCTGTAGCAAGATTACCGGGAACAATAGCCCCGGTTACTGTGGGCGCAGTAGTGTCTGCAACCGTACCGGTCGTAAATTTCCAGACATAGTCGCTCGCCTGTGCATTACCTGCCAGATCTTTAACCCCGGTTGTTATCGTTGCTGTATATTCAGTACCGACAGCAAGACTGGCTGCCGGAGTAAAGACCGCAGTCACACCAGCAAAGGTTACGGTCCCTGAAACGGGCGTTGTTCCCTGTTTTACCGTAAATGTTGCTGCTCCTACCGTAGATGGCATCATTGCTTCGCTGAATGTTGCTGCAATAGCCGAATTCAGTGCAACATTGATGGCATTATTAGCCGGGGTTGTTGCGGTCACCGTGGGTGCAACGACGTCTGAATTGCCGTTTTCGACTCCTCCGTTACTGTTGTCTCCGCATCCGGCCACAACAGCAACGAGCAGCAACCCCAGAAACCACATTTTTGAAAATCCATTGTATTTCCCCATAATTTGCCCACTCCTTGAGGGCCACTTGAATCTGTGAAGCGTTTAGTTACAAGACTGACGACCTGTTATCGAAGGAGTGTTACATCTATTGTGCCAACGGGGAGTTCCAGACATGGCAATCATAACGTACTTATTTTAAAGGATAATATTGTGGCTACGCAGCGGAAGCATCGTGAAAAACATCCGTTAAATCCGTCATATGTAACAAAACTGTCACATATGACGGATTTGTTTGTTGTCACCGAATACCTGTGGCCATTCCCCGAAGGGCAGATTGGTTGTGACGATTAATGATGTCCTCTCGTATAGACACCTCCCTTCATGAGACGATCAGAGCGTTTACAATCTACCAGTTGCTCATTGGATGCCGTACGATGAGACAATGAAGAGGCAGCCTTGTAAATGGGTCGTTTTTTTGTTACCTTGCTCAGAATAATTCGCAGAGGGTACTACCATGATTCTTGAAATTAACCCCGAGTATCCGCAGCCGCACCAGATTTCACGGGTGGTCGAAAGCCTGAAAGATGGCCGGGTAATCGCCTATCCGACTGATACAACCTATGGTATCGGTTGTTCGATCTTTTGTAAAAAAAGTATCGAACGAATCTATCAGATGAAACAGCGTGATCGTCGCAAACCGTTTTCGGTTATCTGCTCATCGCTTTCGGAAATATCCCAGTATGCCAAGGTTAGTAACGCTGCTTTTAAAATTATAAAGCGTTATTTACCAGGGCCATATACATTTGTTTTTGAAGCGACTCGTGAAGTTCCTGATTTGCTCCTGACCCGCCAGAAGACGGTTGGTATCCGTATTCCTGATAACAGAATATGCATTGATCTTGTCACCGCGCTTGGCAATCCGATTATCACGACCAGCGCCAATATTTCCGGTGAAGAACCGGAAGGTGATCCGCGTACCATTGCGGATACATTTGGCAATCAGCTCGATTTTGTTATCGATGGCGGAATTCTGACCACGGATGTCAGTTCGGTTGTCAGCCTTATCGGTGCTACCCCGGAGGTTTTGCGGGCCGGGTTAGGCGATGTTTCGTGGTGTGGTTAATGGACATGGGGGTAGGGTGTGCGTAAACGTACCGTCAGAAATGGTATGCGTCTGATTATAGCAGCTCTTATTCTGATTATTGTTGCCAGCTTTTATCATGTCCAGCTTTCAGATCTGTTGACGTTGTCATCTGCTGCAGAGAGCCGGATTTATCGTCTGGGTATGTTCTGGGCAGCGGCTCTCGGTGGCTATGGTGCCGTGGTGATGGTTTTTGGCCTCGTACTTTCGCCCCTCAAAAGTGACGCTCATATTCGCATCCTGCCATTATTTATCTCTCTTTCTGCCCTGTTACTTCTCTTCTTTTATCTGCTCTCCTCTGCAATCGATGCACCTGAGAGAGATGATCAGAGGCGGGTACGTCCGGGAGAGACAATTACCATTTGAAATTTTATGCATTGTAAAACGAAGTGAGGCGCACCATGCAGAATTCGAAAATTCTGGAACTGTTACAGACCGATTCACCGGATGAATGGGGTGGCGTGAAAGGGCGTGTCTTTTCGATTCTCCGGTTCATGTATTCAATTTCCACCAGTTTTATCACTCACCAAGGCCCGTTACGTGCCTCTGCACTCACCTATACCACAGTTCTTTCGCTCGTCCCCTTTCTCGCAATTGCATTCTCTGTGCTCAAAGGTCTTGGCGCACAAAATTCTCTCGAACCCATTTTGCAGCAGTTTGCCGGCGATTCTGAGGAAACGATCTCCCGGCTTATCGCGTATGTGAATAACACCAATGTCAAGTCGATGGGGGCAATTGGCCTGGTGATGCTGATCGTTACTGTGGTCTCTTTGATGGGAAGCATTGAAGAGGCGTTCAACGCGGTGTGGGGGGTTCGCGAAACCCGCTCGCTCCAGAGACGTTTCAGCGATTACCTGAGTGTTGTTATAGTTGGACCGATTTTGCTTCTTGTTGCGACCAGCATGACCTCCTCGCTGCAGAGTCAGTGGCTGCTGCAGTGGTTGATCCAGAATACCTATCTAGGCGACGCGATTCTCCTGCTGTTCCGGTTTTTGCCCTATCTCAGTGTCTGGATCGCTATGGTGTTTCTGTATATTTTTATTCCCAATACCAGAATCCGCTTTGCGTCTGCCGTGGTGGGAGGGGTTATTGCCGGTACTGCCTGGGAACTGGCGCAATGGGGCTACTTCCACTTTCAGGTCGGAGTTGCCAACTATAACGCGATTTATGGCACCTTGGCCGCTGTTCCGGTGTTTCTGGTCTGGATTTATACGAGTTGGCTCATTGTGCTTTTTGGTCTTGAGATTGTGTATGCCCATCAACATCGTGGCCATGGTCTCATTGGGGGCGGTACGTTCCGTATGACTGCGACTGTCCGTGAAGAACTGGCTGTGGCGTTGCTGGTACAGGTTAGTCATCATTTTCAGGAAGGTGGTATCCCACCGACTGCACAGAATCTTGCTGATGAACTTAATGTGCCGCTGCTGCCGCTCGAAGCCGTTTTTGATGAGCTGGAGCGGTTGGGGTATCTGGCGGGAACTTCGGGAAGTGTGGCCGGATGGCTGCCGGCCCGTGACCCGTCTGATGTCTTGGTACATGAAGTTATCGAGGCTTTGCGTGGAACTTCGATGCAATCGGTCACGACCCCGGTGCTTCAGCGTGCTGAAGACGTTGTGCGTCAAGGGCGGGACGGGAGCAGGGCGTGTCTTGAAGGGGTTACGGTGCGTGATTTGCTGAAGAAGGGTGACTCATCTGTAGAAATGGAGAAGCGATAAATGAATGAGCATTTTCTGGCGGGACTGCCTGGCGAAGCTATTGATGCACTGTACCATCAGTGGCAGGACTCAGCTGATTCTGTGCCGGATGAATGGCGACTCTTCTTTTCAGGTTTTGAATGCGGGCTGGAGAATCCACACGGCATCAATGGCGGTTTTGACGAACAGGCGGCACTGAAGCTGTCGGGCGTTCAATCGTTACTCTATCGCTACCGCTCTCTTGGCCATCTCCTGGCATGTACTGATCCACTCTCTCCCTGTCGACTTTTCCATCCACTGCTTGACCTTACCGCCTTTGGACTTGATGAAAACGATCTCGATACGGTATTTGCCTGTCGTCGGTTTCTAAAGCCGCGCGCAACGCTTCGCGAGATTCTGGAAACGGTGCGTGCAACCTATTGCCGGGAAACCGGGGTGGAATTCATGCATATTCAGGAACCGGATGAACGACAGTGGCTGATTGATCGTATGGAACCGTGTCAAAATCACCCCGATTTTTCGATTGCCGACAAATTGCATATTCTGGAAAAACTCCACCAGGCGGCGCTGTTTGAGCTGTTTTTGCATCGCAGGTTTGTCGGGCAGAAGCGTTTTTCGCTTGAAGGTGGTGAAATCCTTATTCCGGTTCTGGATCGGATTGTTCTCAAATGTCCGGATGCAGGCGTTAATGATGTTGTGATGGGGATGTCGCATCGCGGCAGATTGAATGTGCTGACTCACATTTTGCGCAAACCGTATCAGACTCTCTTTGCAGAGTTTAAAGAGAGCGTCTCGCCCGGGTTTATGGGGGATGGTGATGTAAAATATCACAAGGGGCATTCGTGTGATATTGACCTCGACGGTCACCAGGTGCATGTGACTATTGCAGCAAATCCCAGTCACCTTGAAGCGGTTAATGCGGTGGTTGAAGGCAAGTGCCGCGCCAAATGCGATCGCAATGGTGTTGACGGTGCCAGGAGCGTTCTGCCGGTTCTGATTCATGGCGATGCCGCATTTGCCGGGCAGGGGAGCGTTATGGAAGTTCTGAACATGGCGCAGCTGGAAGGCTATGGCACCGGCGGAACCATCCATATTGTGCTTAACAACCAGATCGGTTTTACGACGCTCCCTAAGGACTCCCGCTCCACCTGTTATGCCACGGATGTTGCCAAAATGCTTTCCTGCCCGATTTTTCATGTTCAGGGCGAAGCTCCGGAAGCGGCACTGCATGCTGTCGATCTTGCAATGGAATATCGCCAGACATTTCATCGTGATGTAGTCATTGAGCTCATCTGCTACCGTCGTCACGGTCATAACGAAGGAGATGAACCGGCCTTTACCCAACCGGGAATGTATCGGCAGATTTCAGAACGTCCCTCGGTAAATCGTATTTATGCGGCGTCTCTGGCGGAAGAGGCTGGTGTTTCATCGGAAGCGCTGGAGTCGATTGAGCGACGGGTCAACGAAGCATTGGAATTGTCGTTTACAAAACCCCCTGTGGAAGATCCCGCCGGTTTTTCTGATCAGTGGAGCGAAATCAGCACGGTATACAGTGCTGAACTTGTCGATACTGCGGTCTCTGCTGAAAAACTGGTAACTATTGCCCGGCGTTTAGCCGTTCTTCCGTCCGGGTTCACTCCGCATGCTAAAATTGGTACCCTTATTCAAAAACGGTTTGAAGCTGTTCTGAAGGGGGAGGGGATCGATTGGGGGAATGCCGAAACACTTGCCTATGCAACCCTGCTTGACCAAGGCTATTCTGTGCGACTCTCCGGTCAGGATTCACGGCGCGGAACATTTAATCATCGACATTGTGTCGTGATTGATAGCGACAGTGAACGCAGTTATGCACCGCTTGATTCCGTTGTTCGTGATGGTGCCATTTTTCAGGCCTGGAATAGCTCCCTTTCAGAGTTTGGCGTACTCGGATTTGAGTACGGCTATTCATTGGAAACGCCCCGTTGTCTTACACTCTGGGAAGCACAGTTTGGTGATTTTGCCAATGGGGCTCAGGTTGTCATCGATCAGTTTATCACCAGTGGTGAATCAAAATGGAATCGGGCCAGCGGCCTTGTGATGCTGCTTCCTCATGGCTACGAAGGGCAGGGAGCTGAACACTCAAGTGCCAGAATTGAACGATATTTGCAACTCTGCGCGTCTGAAAATATGATCGTGACCTATCCGTCGACACCCGCGCAGATGTTTCATCTCCTCAGACGTCAAATGCTGCAGCCATTTCGAAAACCTTTGGTTGTCTTCACTCCGAAAAGCCTGCTGCGCCATCCGGTCTGCAGCTCAAGCGTCCTTGATTGCTGTGCAGGTACTTTTCAGACGTGTATCATTCCCGATAGCGACCTCTCTACCGCTCGAAAGGTACTGTTCTGCAGTGGTAAAATTTATTACGAATTGGAAGAAGAGCGTATTCGACTGGAGCGGCACGATACTGTAATCGTCCGGATCGAACAGTTGTACCCATTGGATTTTACTGCACTACAGCATGTTGTTGAAGGGTGCGGCGTTGACTGTCACCTCTATTGGGTTCAGGAAGAACCTGAAAATATGGGAGCCTGGCAGTATATGGAGCGGAACTTTAAAAATATGTCTGTATGTGTTGAATATATCGGTCGTCCGGCAGATTCCTGCCCGGCAGTAGGATTGCATTATATTCATGCGGAACAGCAGGCAGAAATAATACGTCGGGCATTCATATAATCAGGAACAGACGCTGCGTTGTACTGAGTGTAATCCCCATAGCTGTTGACAATTGTAGGTAGTCCGTGTACAAAAAATATCCACTTTAATTTAAAGGGCGTTCATGCTTAATCTGCTTTTCATATCAGATAGTCCAAAGGCCGATTACATCAAAAGTGTGCTCCAGCCGGTACTGAAAGTTATCATTGACGTCGTCACGGACTTTGATCACGGCTTGAAGGATGTCTTTGAAAAGCGTCCTGCAACTGTCTGTATTCAGGACCAAATAAGCGGAGTTACCGGCGAGAGCGTTGCCCGACACATCCAGATGCTGCTTGGAAACAGTGCCCCGTCATTTATTCTTCTTCATACCGGGAATGGCAAGGCGAGAGCAATTAAAGGGCTGTATGAGCATCTTGTCGATCTGAGCCAACCGGATGAAGCACTGGCAGAAGACATTAAAGGTACGCTCAAATCGCTGCTCGGTGATCAATGGGGAAAGATTTATATTCCGCCCAAACTGACACCGGCTTCGATCAGATCATCAGTTTCAGTTCCGGAAGAGTCACGTGAAGTAGCCGAAAAGCTTGTCGATGATTTTTTGTTTGATCTCGAATCAAATGGTTTTTCAGCTATCGATGATCAGCCTTCCGGTCTGCCTGCTCCTGACTCAATTATTGAAAAGCCTGCAGTTGCCGTACAAACTGAAGCTTCGCAGCATTCCGAAACTGAACCTGGATCCGTTGAACTTGACAGGGCACAATCAATCAGTGATGACTTGGCGGAAATGCTTTTGGCGGAAGCACATAAACCGATCCTGAATGAAAAACGGGTTGAGCCGCCGTATAGTATCAACGACAGTTCAGAGGTCGTTTTTAATCTTGCTCCGAAACAAGTGCCCCCTGCCGTAACACCGTTAGTCCCGGTACTGCCCGTTTTACCTGAACTGCCCACAAACAATGTCCCATTAAAAAAACCGGAAATCTCTGGTCCTGTCGTGTCTGATTCAACCTCTGCTGCAGTACCCGTTCCGCTCCACCGGATAACGAGAACAGCCCATCAGGCAGCACCTTCAGCTACATTGGATAAAACGGAAACTCCTGTTGCCTCCTCGGCTGCCGAGTTTAGAATCAGTCAGAATACACCTCTTGCGGAAGAACACATTCCTGAAGATTTGCTTTTGGCCTTTGAAGAAAACTACCGGTCAGGGTCACTTTTTTTGCGGCGGGGTGTCGCTGTTGCTCTCGTATGTGTTTCCTGTGCTGCCGGAGGTTGGTTTTTTGTCAAACAAAAGCCGCAGGTAGTTAGCTCAATAAAGCAGAGAGTGATATCCCTGACAGGCACCCAATCCGTGCCGGTACCTGTTGTTGCTATGCCAGTTGTCCCAAAACCGTTGCCGTCCGCTGTCCCGCAGCCGGTGGTTGTTTCGACGTTACCTGCATTTATTTCGAAAGATAGTCATGATGGTTCTTACTCGGTAAAGAATCCCGGATGGGAACGTTATGTCGGGAAAAATGCTGAGTTCAGAATATTCAATGCAGCGGGGCGCATACAGGCGGTGCAGGTGTTGGCTGTTAAAAACACGCCAATTCCAGAGTCTTTGATGAAGACGGTTCTCCAGGAAATTGCCGGCAGCCCGAAATTCAAGGTACTATCACAAAATATGAAAGCCGGCATGCGTGTTGAGGTCGGTAAGGTTCAGAATAATGGCAATAATGGGGATATCATGATTTACCGGAAGAATGGGGCTGTGAAAGCTTTTGTCGTGTCAATCAACTGATTTGACATTTTATTTTGCGTGAGATATAACCCGCTGATATTTTTAATTGATCTGTCTGAATGTTGCTGCATGGCGGAGTAAAGATGCCTCTCTATTCAATAAATCGTGTACTTTGTGTCGCTAGCGTTTGTATGTGCACGCTTTTTTTCGCTCGCGGGGCGCGTGCAGTCATGGATTCCCGCTTTGAGCTTGATCCTCAGGCACTCTCAGGCACAAAAAAAAGTGTCAAACCTCAGCAGACCAGTGGAAAAAAAAATCCCCGTGCGCATAGTCGTCAATCATCGGCATCATCTGCCAAAGTGAACGTCTACACGATAAAAGCCGGCGATCACCTGTTCAAAATTTTGATGCGTGATTATGGTCTGAGCAACAACGAAGCTGAATCTTTTGTTGAAGAAATCAAGCGTGAAAACAATATTTACGATATCAAGCGCCTCAAAATCGGGCAAAAAATCACTATCCCTCCGGTCCGGCGTCGCAGTGATGGATCATTGAAACTGCTTCAGGCTGCTCAGACTGAAGCATCGACGAATTCTGGGGTAGACACCATTTCCGGGCAATCGTTCAAACTCGAATCTCCGGTACCGGCACTGTCCGGCCAGGAGGTCGTCAGCAAGGCACACGAAGTGTGGAATGGGATTGTCCCATCAAAAAATGAGCAGATGAAGCCGCTGGCACTTCAGACCTCGACCTTTTCGCTCTCCCTGGACCCGGAGCGGTATCCTACGTTTGCCAGGATGGATGGCGGGCGCATTGTGCTTGACCAGAATGGTAGTATCCCGCCGCTCGTTAAATCTTTAATTGAAGATAAAGATGCTTCAATACGGATTGTGACGGAAGCACCGGCAGGTACAAAGCGCTTTATGGCTTCTCTGCTTGAGGCTGCCGGGTTTTACTCCGTCGAAGAAAATTTCAGTATGGAATTTGGTGTTGATCCGAAACTGACGGTTCAGGCTGATTTTAAAGTCGAAAAAACAGCTGAAAGTCTTATGAAGCAGGATATTGTGCTTGTGAGCAGTGGGCGCACTTCACTTCCCCCTTCAATTGGCGACTTTCTCAAAAAAGAAGGATTTTCTCTCTATGAACCATTTGCTTCATTGAAACCGTTTGCGCAGCGCGACTCACGAATGATCCACTACGTATCCGCAAAAAAACAGCCCGAAATGATTGATTCAATTCTGTCGGCATTTTCTGTTTCATCTGAACGGGATCGCCGCGTTGATGCGTTTGCTGCTGAAAATAACGGTATTTCCCTGTCAGTTAAAGCTGAACGTTATTTTGAACGTGGCGGCCAGCGCTACGTTGTTACCAGTTTTGATGGTGATCCCGTCAACTATACCCTTTTTAGAATTCTTGAAACCAAGGGCTATAAAGTTGTCATTCTGGATGCTCAAGACGATTTTCGTAAAATATCAGAAAAAATTATTTCTCGAATGAATATAAAGGGGACTTTTGCTCAACATAGTCTGCTGCAGGATGGGGCTGCCGGCTATTCATTGCAAATGTCCGGTTTTAAACTCGATGATGCTCTGCTTCCCGGCGGCGGAATTTTTCTTACTGATCGTGCTATGGATCGCATTGTTAAGGATCTTTTTACTGAAAACGGTTTTACCATCAACAACAGGTAAATCCATTTCGTTTTACCGGTTAATCTGCTATAACGCTCGGACCTTATCAAAGGGCGAGCGTTTTTTATTAGATCAGGGAGCCTGAGCTATATGAATGTAAAGAAAGTCGGTGAGCTGCTTGTTGAGCAAAAGCTAATCACTCTGGAACAGTTGGCCGAGGCACTGGATCTACAGAAAGTATTTCCGGACCAGCCCGTTGGGCAGTTATTGTGTAAGCTTGGTTTTATAAAGGAAAGTGATTTAAGTCTTGTTCTTGATCAAAAAAATAAGCGCCGGAAGCTGGCCGATATTCTGTTGGCAAACGGCAGCATCGACCAGCAAAAAATTTCCCATGCCCGCGAAGTAGGCAAGCAGAATAATATATCCCTTGAAAAAGCATTTTTGAAGTTGAGTTATATTGATGAAGAAAGCCTTTCCAAGGCTATTGCCTGTCAGTATGACATGCCGTATGTCCAGATCAATTCCCAGGATCTTGATATATCACTTTCCCGCTATATAAGTGCCGTATATGCCCAGAAACAACGCATTGCTCCCATTTCAAAAATTGGTAATACACTTACCCTGGCGATGGCTCAGCCGCTTAAATCACACGATATCCGTGAGCTTGAAGACAGTATTCGGCTGAAAATCATTTCTGCAATTGCCACAGAGTCAAGCATCGCCAAGTCACTCAAGCGGCTCTACAATATCGATACGATAAGCAACACTACTGCTAACGACGAAGTAAATCTTGATCTGGTTCCAGATAGTATTATTGACCTTTTGAGCAAGACTTCGGCTGGGGATGAACCGGACGTTGAAGAAGAAACAAAAAAAGTTACTGAAAAAGACAGTGTCATTGTTAAGCTGGTCAACAAAATAATATATGACGCCTATATGAATAAAGCGTCCGATATTCATATAGAACCGTATCCGGGAAAAAGGGATGTGATTGTCCGCACCAGGGTGGATGGTCAATGTTCAATTTATCAAAGAATTCCCTATAAGTATAAATTTGCACTTCCTTCTCGCATTAAAATAATGGGTGACCTTGATATTGCAGAACGAAGAAAGCCGCAGGACGGAAAGATCGAGTTTAAAAAATTCGGCCCGCTTGATGTTGAGCTTCGTGTCGCAACAATGCCAACGGTTGGTGGACTGGAGGATGTCGTTATTCGTGTCCTCGCGAGCGGCGACCCTATCGGCTTCGAGGATCTTGGTCTTACGGAACGAAATCAAAGGGCTTTTAAAGAATCACTTGCACGACCGCATGGATTGATTCTTGTCGTTGGCCCGACCGGTTCGGGTAAAACAACCACTCTTCACTCCGGACTTGCTCAAATAAATCAGACCAATCGCAAAATATGGACAGCTGAGGATCCTGTGGAAATAACGCAGCCGGGTCTTCGTCAGGTACAAATAAATCCGCGTATCGGCTTTACGTTTGCGGTGGCACTGCGCTCATTTCTACGTCTTGACCCTGATGTTATAATGGTAGGCGAAATGCGTGATGAGGAAACTGCGAGTACCGCAGTAGAGGCGTCTTTGACCGGGCACCTGGTATTCTCCACACTCCATACAAATTCGGCTCCGGAAACAGTAACACGTTTGCTCGAAATGGGTCTCGATCCGTATAGTTTTTCTGATTCTCTTGTCTGCGTTCTGGCGCAACGACTTGCGCGACGTCTCTGTAAAGATTGTAAGGAGGCGTTTCATCCATCAGAGAGTGAATATGAGGAGCTGGTTGACGAATATGGCAGAAACGAATTTGCCAATACCGGACTGGGTCTTGCGGATGCCGTTATGTTTCGGGCGATTGGCTGCGATCGATGTGGTCACACCGGATATCGTGGTCGTCTTGGTATTCACGAAGTGCTTGAATGTACAAATGCTCTTAAAAGTCTCATCAAGCGCCGCGCTGATACAGACGATGTTCGTGGACAGGCTGTTATCGATGGGATGACCACGCTTAAACAGGATGGGATTCTCAAGGTGCTTCAGGGAATCACCGACATTTATGAAGTGCGTCGAGTCTGCATAAAATAACCGTTTTCATAATAATATGCTTGCATTCTTCGCATCAGCATGGTAGGTAGAAACACAATTTATGTTCACTCAGTAAGTGAGCTCGCAAGGCTCACTTTTTTTTGTCCAATCGGGTAAGGTCATGGCTACTCAAAAAGAAGATACATGTACAGTTGTCATTGGTATTGCCCAGCCAATACTTCAATCAATGGGGCTTGAGCTGGTCGATATCGAATTTGGAAGAGTCGGCCCTGATGCTGTGTTGCGTCTGTTTATTGATAAAGAAGGTGGCGTGCTGCTCGATGACTGTGCTGGATTCAGTCGTGAACTGTCAATGATCCTTGATGTAGAAGATGTAATTGCCTGCAACTACACTCTGGAAGTCTCGTCACCGGGATTGGATCGCCCGCTAAAAAAACAGGCTGATTATGACCGTTTTGCCGGTCGTCTCATTAAAGTTCGCACCTATCAACCCTTTCTTGATGATAGCGGTAATAAACGTAAGACTTTTCTCGGTAAACTTGAGGGACTTGTGGGCGGTGTCGTCAAAATGACGCTGGCTGAGGGGCAGACCGCTTCCATTCCGTTAGAACGGATTGCCAAGGCTAATCTTGAATTTGAACTCTGATCTGAAATACCCATAATACCAGCAAGGAGAAGCAATCGTGGATACAATTATTAATCTCAAACACGCTATCGACCAACTTGTAAAAGAGAAGGGTATAGACCGTCAAGTTGTTCTGGAAGCCATGGAACAGGCGGTTTTGACAGCTGCTAATAAAAAATATCGTAATACCCGAGATCTCGAAGCTCATTACAACCATGAAACCGGAGAGGTTGAGCTTTTTGAGTTTGTCACGGTTGTTGAAGAGGTCGAGGATTCATACAAGGAAATAGGCCTTGACGAAGCTCACGAGATAGACCCTGAAGCTGAAATTGGCGATTCTCTGGGGGAAAAACTGGATGCGAGCGGATTCAGTCGCATTGCCGCACAAACGGCAAAGCAGGTTATAATTCAGAAAGTGCGTGATGCCGAGCGTGAAACAATCTATAACGAATACAGTGACCGTGTCTGGGAAGTTATTACCGGCATGGTGCGGCGTTTTGAAAAAGGGGAATTACTGATAGATCTGGGACGTGCCGAGGCTGTTTTGCCGGCGAAGGAACAGATGCCGCGTGAGGTATATCGTCCCGGAGATCGTATCCGTGCAATTATCACCGATATTCGCATGACTACCAAAGGCCCGCAGATAATGCTTTCACGTACTCATCCAAGCATGCTTGCCAAGTTGTTTGAAGCTGAAGTGCCGGAGATTGCAGAGGGAATTGTTGAAATTAATGCCATTGTTCGTGATGCCGGCAGCCGTGCTAAAATAGCCGTTTCATCAAACGATCGTGATGTTGATCCGGTTGGTGCCTGCGTTGGTATGCGCGGTGCCCGTGTTCAGAATGTAGTTTCGGAACTGCGGGGCGAAAAAATTGATATTATTCCATGGTCTGAAGATATTGCCCGTTTTGCCTGCAACGCACTCTCGCCTGCTCAAGTTTCCAAGGTTTTTGTAGATGAAGAAAAACGTGCTCTTGAGATTGTTGTTGCAGACGATCAGCTTTCTCTTGCCATCGGCAAGCGTGGCCAGAATGTCAGCCTGGCTGCCCGTTTGACGGGATGCCGAATAGATATCAAGAGTGAGTCTAAAGTTTCCGAGGCTGAAAGACAGGAATTTTCATCTTTTGACGGAACTGAAGGTGATGAAATTGAAGAAGTTTCCGCTCCGGAGCAGAACGATGCCGTCGTCGAAAACGGTACCGACGCAGTTACGGAGTAATCCTGAATATGGCCCACAAAGGGAGTGCAGAGGTTCCGCTGCGCAGCTGTCTTGGCTGTAGAGCAGGTAAAGAAAAACACCTTCTGCTTCGGTTTGTCCAGAGTCCTGAAATGGAAGTTTTTCCAGACTTGGAAAATAGGCTTCCCGGTAGAGGTGCATATACGTGTATTGATAAGCAGTGTCTTGCTGCTGCAATTGCACAAAAGCAATTTAAGCGCTCATTTAAACACGATGTTTCGGTGATGCCGGCAGAACAGTTTATTGAATATGTTCGCCAGCAATTATATGATCGCATTATCGGCTTTATCGGATTAGCCAATAAAGCCGGCATGATAACCGGCGGCGGTTCTATGGTCATCGATGCGTTGAAATGCAAGAAAAAACCGGGTCTCGTCATTGTTGCATCAGATGCTTCTGAAGCGATTGGCGAAAAAATTATTCACGCTGCAACAGTTCATACTGTTTTACATCGAACTGTCGTGACAAAATGTGATTTTGGAGCAATTTTAGGTAAAGCACCCAGAAGCGCGATTGCCGTGGCATCAGGCGGTTTTGTTGCGCAGTTGGTGAAAGCTATTGACAGATACAAGAACTTCCTGGGGGAGGTATAAAGAGATATGGGTAAAATTAGTGTGGGTAGTTTGGCAAAAACATTGGGTGTTGAGCCCAGAGAAGCGATAGCCAGACTTAAAGAAATAGGTGTTGACGCAAAAACGGCTACATCACAGGTTGATGAGGGTGTTGTTGCGCGCTTGACTGTCCCCCAGCCAAAAGATACCGGTACCAACGAGGTCAGGGTCGCTTCTAATATCATTCGTCGCAGAGCCAAAGTTGTTCCGGTAGACGAAGCTGTTGAAGCTGTTGTTGCTGAAGTTGCTTCTGTTCAGCCTCCCGTCATACCAGCTCCGGTTGATATAGCACCTCCTGTCGCGTTGGCTCCTGCAGCAGCTGTCCAGAGTATAGTTGAGCATAAAGAGGTCAAGGCTGTCATCATAGCTGCTCCTGATGAGCCGACTGTTTTGGTCTCGTCGGCAGAGCCGGCAAAACCCGTAGAGGTGGCACAACCTGCAGAAGTGGTGAAGCCCGTAGAAATAGTAAAGCCTGTAGAAGTGGTTAAACCTGCAGAAGTGGTGAAGGCAGGGCCGAATCAGGCAAGAATCCTTGGCATGGTGGAGATTCATGGTGTTACCAATCGCCCTACTCGTGTTGTAACGAGGGATACTCCTGTTACACCGCGTACCGCTCCGCAACGCTCTTCTCAGGATCCTGCAGCGCAGCAGCGAAGACCGGCTCCGGCCGCCCCTGATCAGAGGAGAGCAGCACCTGGCGCAGATACGAGGCGGCCATCGCCCGGGTATGATCCGAAACGCACAACATCTGCAACTCCGTCTGCGCCGGCAACTGAACTTGATCGTTCACGTATGAAGCAGGTTCAGCTCGCACCGGCGGCACTTCCGGCTGGCGACAATAGACGCGGTGGCAAAAAAGAGGGTCCTGGTTATGGAGATGCCGGTAAGGGCGCCAAGAAGGGAGCTCCACCAGCAAAGAAAAAAGAGCAGCCCCGCAAGAATGAAATTATTGAAAAGCGTGAACGCGCATTTGATCCTGCTTATAAGGGGTCAAAGAAGCGCGGTGGGAAACCCCAAGTATCCAATACGAATAAAACTGAAATTACTGTTCCTAAGGCAATTAAGCGCATCATCAAAATTTCAGAAAGTATTTCGGTTGGCGAACTTGCAAAACGTCTTGGAATTAAAGCGAACGATCTCATAAAATCACTGATGAAGATGGGAATGATGGTTACTATCAATCATCAGCTTGATTTTGATACCGCTGTCATTCTGGCATCAGAGTATGATTATGAAGTTGAAAACGTAGCGGTTGACCTTGATGAGATTCTCGAATCAACGGTCGATGCACCGGAAACTCTGGAAAAACGTCCACCGGTTGTTACAATCATGGGCCATGTTGACCATGGTAAGACCTCATTGCTTGATGCAATTCGTGAAGCCAACGTTATTGCCGGGGAGGCAGGTGGAATTACACAGCATATCGGCGCGTACGATGTTGAATTGAACGGTCGCAAAATAACCTTCCTTGATACTCCCGGACATGAAGCGTTTACCGCCATGCGTGCCCGTGGTGCAAAGGTTACGGACATCGTTGTGCTTGTTGTCGCTGCAGATGATGGCGTTATGCCGCAGACCAAAGAGGCTATTAACCACTCCAAGGCAGCAGAAGTTCCTATTATTGTCGCCATCAACAAAATTGACAAACCAGGTTCAAAGCCTGATCGGGTAAAGCAGGAACTTACCGAACAGGGTCTTGTTTCCTCAGAATGGGGCGGCGATGTAACGATGGTGGAAGTTTCGGCCAAACAACGCCTTAATCTGGATGGATTGCTGGAAATGATCCTGCTGCAGGCTGACCTGATGGAGTTGACGGCTAACCCCAATAAGTTGGCAAAAGGGACCATTGTCGAAGGTAAGCTCGACAAAGGTCGCGGTCCGGTTGCAACCGTACTGGTACAGGAAGGAACTCTCAAAAACGGCGACTATTGCGTCGTTGGTGTTCACTCCGGTCGTGTCCGGGCAATGCAGAACGATCGTGGTGAGAAAATCAATGAGGCAGGCCCTTCCATGCCTGTTGAGTTGATTGGATTGTCCGGTGTGCCGAATGCGGGTGATATTTTTGTGGCTATGAAAGATGAAAAACAGGCCAAAGAAATTGCCACCTTGCGCCAGATCAAACACCGTGAAGTCGAATTTGCCAAGCATACCAAGCTGTCGCTGGAAGATCTTTACAAACGGATTCAGAGTGGTGAGGTCAAAGATCTCAACGTTGTTGTCAAGGGCGATGTTCAAGGTTCTGTCGAGGCAGTCAGTGAAACGCTGCGCAAGCTGTCGACGGATGCTGTACGTCTTAATGTTATACACTCGGCTGTTGGTGCGGTCACAGAGACGGACGTTAACCTTGCTGCCGCTTCGAATGCCGTCATTATTGGCTTTAATGTTCGCCCTGAAGTCAAGGCACAGGGACACGCCGAGCGTGAAGGTGTTGATATCAGACTCTACAGTATTATTTATGATGCTGTAGAAGATGTTAAAAAAGCGATGGAAGGACTGCTCGATCCGACGTTCAAGGAAAAGTTCCTGGGCCGTGTTGAAATCAGGGATGTATTCAGTGTGCCGAAATTTGGTAATGTAGCTGGTTGTTACGTTACTGACGGCAAGATGATTCGTAATGCTCAAGTTCGCTTATTGCGTGATAATGTTGTTGTCTATGAAGGTAAAATGTCCTCATTACGTCGCTTTAAAGACGATGTTAAGGAAGTTGCTACCGCATATGAATGCGGTATTGGACTTGAAAATTACAATGATATTAAAGTCGGCGATATAATTGAAGCGTTTGAGATGGAAAAAATTGCAACCAAACTATAAAGATCACGTGGAATCGGGTGCAGGAAACACTGTCTTCCTGCACCCGATTCTTTTGACCTGTTCTCCTGAGGTTTACACATGCAGCACAAGCGTTCGGACAAAGTTGCAGAAACAATACATGAAATAATCTGCTCAATTCTTTCCCGTGGTCTTAATGATCCCCGGATCGGATTTGTTACGATTACCGGTGTCGAAGTCACAGATGATTTAAGTCTTGCACGAATATATTTCACCGTTATGGGTGATGATACTGTTAAGAAAGAGACGGAAGCAGGTCTCAATAGTGCGAAAGGATTTATTCGGCGTGATATCGGTAAGAAACTTACGATCCGGCATACACCTGAGCTTGTTTTTAAATACGATAAATCTCTTGATTATGGTAGTCGAATAGAATCTCTTCT
The DNA here is from genome assembly GCA_043743795.1 of Geobacteraceae bacterium. Taxonomy (GTDB): domain Bacteria; phylum Desulfobacterota; class Desulfuromonadia; order Geobacterales; family Pseudopelobacteraceae; genus JACRCG01. The sequence continues at coordinate 874 of JAYTVV010000067.1, read as the reverse complement.
CAAGGAGATACGTACTGAGCATGACGGAAATAATTCAACAGATAATTGAAGTTATTCGCTCCAACTCAACATTTCTTCTCACTACTCATGAAGGACCAGACGGTGACGCAGTAGGTTCGTCGCTGGCTCTCGCCTCGTTTCTCCGCAAGCTCGGTAAAGATGTAACCGTTCACTATCAGGATCCAGTCCCAGAATTGTACGCCTTTATTCCGGGTGCGGATACGGTACTTCCGCATATTCCGGACCACCATTATGACGTTTCGTTTGTGCTTGATATTGGTGAACGCAAAAGGGCCGGCAGTGAGTTCTGCGCTTTTACACGTGTTACTACGACTGTGAACCTTGATCACCATCTTTCCTGTGAAAAATTTGCTGATCACAATCTTATTGATCCTCAGGCGGCAGCAACAGGTGTTCTCGTACATCGGATTATCAATGCGTTCGGTTATCATATGGACTGTGAGACCGCACTGTGCATTTATGTGGCCGTTATTACTGATACCGGTTCGTTTCGTTATTCCAATGCCAACCGAGAGGCTTTTACTGTAGCCGGTGAAATGATTGAATGTGGTGTCAATGCCTGGGATGTTGCTGAAAAGCTCTACGAAAATCAGCCTCAAAAGCGTCTTGAACTTTTAGCGAAATGCTTGCCGACTCTTGAAGTATTTAAAAATGGGCAAGCTGCCTCTGTAACTGCGACAAGCGAAATGTTTGCACTCTGTGGAGCTGGTGCCGAGTTAACAGACGGTTTCGTTAATTATCCTCGTTCTATAAGCGGTGTCGAGGTTGCTATCTTTTTCAGGCAGCTTGAAGAGAAAAAGTATAAGGTTGGTTTCCGGTCCAAGGGCAAAGTAAATGTAGCTGCTTTTTCGGC
>JAYTVV010000066.1:0-9612 GCA_043743795.1 Geobacteraceae bacterium | reverse complement strand
ATCTGAAGCTGTTCACAACAGAACATATAAAACATAATAACTACAATAATATAAGGAGGTTGAAGATGAAAAGGATAATCAAGGAAACAATTACAAACCGAGTTTACACCTTGATTATACGATAGTTGCATGGTATTTGTATCAGCCGTACCTGCTGAATGCATGTACGGTTTTTCACATAATAAAAGCATCCGGGGAGGACGAAATGGAAAAGCAGAAGGTTCATTACAGCGACTTGGGATTGTCTAACACAAAAGAGATGTTCAGCAAAGCAATGGCCGGCAAATATGCTATTCCGGCCTATAATTTCAATAACCTCGAACAGCTTCAGGCAATTATAACCGCCTGTATTGAAACCAATTCGCCTGTTATTATCCAGGTTTCCAAGGGTGCACGCAGTTATGCCAACGAAACCATGCTTCGCTGCATGGCGATGGGCGCTGTGCAGATGGCTCGTGAAGCGGGCTCCACGATCCCTATTTGTCTCCACCTTGATCATGGTGATACCTTCGAGCTGTGCAAATCCTGTGTTGATAGCGGCTTTTCATCCGTTATGATTGACGGCTCGCATCTCCCGTTCGAAGAGAATGTAGCGCTTGCCAAAAAAGTCGCCGAGTATGCCCATCAATTTGGCGTTTCGGTGGAAGCCGAACTGGGTGTTCTGGCCGGTATAGAGGATGAAGTTTCCTCGGAGCACTCCACCTACACCAAGCCGGAAGAGGTAGAGGAATTCGTCAAAAAGACCGGCGTTGATTCGTTGGCAATCTCCATTGGCACCAGCCACGGAGCTTTTAAATTCAAAGCCGGCCAGCCGGTTCCACCGCTCCGTTTTGATATTCTGGAAGAGTGTGAGAAGCGCATTCCCGGTTTTCCGATTGTTCTTCACGGTGCCTCATCGGTGGTTCAGGAATACGTCGAATTGATTAATCAGTATGGCGGCAATCTTGCGGGGGCGGTTGGCATTCCCGAAGACCAATTGCGTACGGCTGCAGCAAGTGCTGTCTGCAAGATCAATATTGATTCCGACGGCAGACTTGCCGTAACGGCTAAAATCCGTGAATACTTTGCCAAGGATCCCAAAGAATTTGATCCGCGCAAATATCTGGGTGAAGCTCGTAAAGAACTGGTCAAGCTGGTGAAACACAAAAACGAAACCGTCCTCGGTTCGGCCGGCAAAGCCTGATTTGACGAACAGGTGCGTGGTGCCACAGGAGATAACAGATGACTACCCGTAAATTTTCTCGTGTTCAATTTAATGTTGCGGCGACGATCAAAATCGCCGATCGACAGTTTCAGGGCGCGGTAGAAAATCTCAGTATGACCGGTATGTTTCTGATAACAAACGAACCGCTTGTCGAGGAAGAAACGGCCGATATTACTATTGTTCTTACAGGAACCTTGCCGGAAATTGCGGTAAGTTTTAATGGTATCGTTACCCGGGTAACAGAGGATGGCGTCGGCTTCACCTTTGAAATGATGGACCTTGATTCGTACACGCATCTTAAGAATATTATTGCCTATAACATTGATGATTCAGAAAAGGTGATGGAAGAAATTGGCCATTCCATTGATGAAAAATTTGCTTCAGATAAATAGATTGGAGCTGGCTTGAGGAAGGCACTATGAAAAGGCATTCAACTCTTTATTCTGTCGGCGGATCTCTGCTTGGGGTTGCTGCACCTATTGGCTGGATCGTGCTCAGGCTGCTTTTTTATTACGATACCAAACGTGGTTTCGTTGAGCAGATCATTCATGACATCGTAAAAGACAATGAGCATTTTGTGCACTATGCCTATATGGGAGGCGGCACGGCTCTCGTTTTGGCAGTCCTGGGCTACATGATCGGCAAGAAGGGTGATGAGCTGGTTGAGCGTGCCGCTGAGCTCAAAATCCTCCACCGGGAAGTCAATGAGCAGAAAGAAATTTTTGAAAATCGCTACAAGGTGTTGGACCGGAATATTAAGAATTTTCACGAGATCAGCAGCAAAATTCAGAAATCGCTTAATCGTGACGAAGTATTGCTGCTCTGTGCCGAGGGGCTCCACAATATTCTGGGGTACGAGCGGGTCAATATTCTGATAGCAGAAGAAGGTTCCCGGCTCCGTTTCTTTGCCGCAGTCGGCACGGAGGGCTTTGACGCTACTGACGTCGTTATGCCGATCGATTCGAATATTGGCGTTATTGCAAAGTGTTTTAACGAGCGGAAAGTGTTTCTGATTGATGATATTTCACGGTATGCCGAAGAATACCATTTGAAGCCCCCCTTCAACAATCTGTCACCTCTCCGTTCAAAGAGTTTTATCCTGTGCCCGCTTGTCGTAAAAAATGAAGCGATCGGCGTTATAGGCCTTGATAACAAGAACAGTTTCCGTGCCCTGAATGAATCTGATGTCAACACCATCATGCTTTTTGCGGATCAGGTTGCATCCGCTATTACCCGCATCAATTTGTTGATGTCGATTGATACGCTGACATCTGAAATGGAGAGTTCATTCAAGTTCCTGCTGGCAAGTCGCGAGCAGTATTCCAGAAATGTGGGTAATCTCCGGGATGGCGCTGATTCCGTCGCAGACGGGACTTCTATTATCGCATCCGCTTCAGAAGGTGTCATGGCCTCCATTGATGAGACCAGCTCCGCTGTTAATGAAATATCGGTGGCCATTGAACAGGTTACCCGAAATCTGGATCATCTTGCGGGGGTTGTCCACCAATCCGCATCAGCCATGGAGCAGATTCATAGCACCATCGGCAACGTCGAACAAAATGCGACTATTTCCCACGAAGTATCACATCAGGTAAAAGAGCGGGCGGAAGAGAGTCGGGCCGTAGTAACAGAAACGATTAACGCCCTTGATGAGATACAATTATCGGTCGGCCTCTCTTTTGACGCTATTCAGCGCCTGGCTGAAAACAGCACCCGCATTGAAAATATCGTCAGCGTGATCAACGACATCACAAAACGCACTAATCTGCTGGCGTTGAACGCTTCCATCATTGCCGCCCAGGCGGGTGAATACGGCAAAAGCTTCGGCGTTGTCGCCGATGAAATCCGTAATCTGTCACTCCAGACTGGTCACTCCACCGGAGAAATCACCTCCATCATTGAAGAAATAATAAGCGAGTCAAAGACTGCCGCCAGTAACATCAGAGTGAGTAAGGAACTGGTGCACCGTGGCGTTGAACTGGGGCACACAACCGGGGAATCACTCAAGGCGATATTTGACAGCTCCAACTGCTCGCTTGACATGACCAAGCAGATTAAACAGGCGACACAGGAACAGGTCACCAGTGTCCAGCTTGTGGCACGTTCCATGGAAGAGATCAGCTCCATGACAGCTCAAATTTTTGCGGCATCGACGGATCAATCCAAAGCAACGAAGAGCATCGCCCGCTCTATTGAAACCATTAAGGATATGACCCATGAAATGGTTAATTCGACATCGCGACAGGTTGATGATGGCAAATTGATCCGTCGCAACGTGGAATCAGTGAGTGGTATGGTGACTGAAATGTTTGATAATATGGAGATGCGCCGAGCGCAGAGTGCTGAAGTTGTCAAAGAACTGGAGCAGATGAAAAGCCTGACCTGTTCGATTTGACCCTGAACAGCGGAACAGATACCAAATATATTTCTGGATTTAAATAGTCGGCTCTGATATTTTAGCAACCTGCCATGACGGCTACCCACTCGGGAGTTGATCAACTGCTGGCAGTTTCGAACATTACATACCGCACGGATTCGGAAGCGAACCGGGACGGAAGGGGATATCCCCACAGAGAGGTGTTACGCAGCTACACCGCTCTGACCGTTCTCGACGCGCCCTTCCGGCGCGTTTTTTGTTTTTGGAGAGATTATGAGAAAGAAAACGACAATACCTGATATCCTGAAGATGAAGCAGAACGGGCAACGCATTACTGTCTTGACGGCATACGACTTTCCATTTGCACGCCTTGTAGATGACGGAGGTATCGATGTCATTCTGGTCGGTGATTCAGCCGGCGTTGTTGTGGCCGGCCACGATACGACCCTGCCGGTTACTATGGATGAGATGCTCTACCACGTGCGGGCGGTAAAACGCGCCAATCCAAAGGCCCTTGTGGTTGCCGATATGCCGTTTATGTCGTATCAGACCGGCATTGAAGATGCCTGTCGCAATTGCGGGAGGATGATCAAAGAGGGGGGCGCCGAGGCGGTCAAGGTAGAAGGGGGCAGCAGCATGGCCCACGTTATCCGTGCCGTTGCTTCAATCGATATCCCGGTCATGGCCCATATCGGCTTGACCCCGCAGTCGGTACATCGCATGGGCGGCTACAAGGTCCAGGGAAGAAATGATCAGGCTGAACGGATCATGGATGATGCCTTTGCCGTACAGCACGCCGGTGCTTTTGCAGTCGTGCTGGAAGGAATACCCGCTTCTCTGGCGGCGGAAATCAGCGCTGAGCTGACTATCCCGACCATCGGCATCGGGGCTGGCCCCGCTTGTGATGGCCAGGTGCTGGTGATTCACGATATTCTCGGCCTGTGTGAAAAATATTCGCCCAAGTTCGTCAAACGTTATGCCGACCTTGCGCCACTTATTTCCGCAGCGGTCGCGCAGTACGTTGCTGAAGTACGGAGCGGCGAGTTTCCAACAGATGAACACTCCTTCTCCTGAGGTTTAGATGAAAATAATCAACAGTATTATGCATATGCAGGCTCTTGCAATCGCACCGGAACGGGAAGGAAGACGTATCTCTTTCGTCCCCACCATGGGGTTTCTGCACGAGGGACATGCCTCTTTGCTGCGGGAAGCGCGCACACGGGGGGACGTGCTGGTGCTCTCACTATTTGTCAACCCGATCCAGTTCGGGAAAAACGAAGATCTGGACAGCTATCCGCGCGACATGGAACGTGACTTTCAGATAGCCGACGCGTGCGGTGTGGATATCGTGTTCACTCCAACCATCGCCGAAATGTATCCGCAAGGATTCCAGACCGGAGTTTCCGTGCGTGATATCACCCTGCCGCTGTGCGGAGCCAGTCGGCCCGGGCATTTTGATGGCGTGGCAACCGTTGTCACCAAATTATTCAACATTGTCCGCCCCGACGTGGCGTTTTTCGGCTGTAAGGACTATCAGCAGTTGGCAGTTATCCGTCGCATGACAGCTGACCTGAACATGCCGGTTGAAATCGTCGGTATGCCGATTGTACGCGAAGAAGACGGCCTGGCAATGAGCTCACGTAATGCATATTTATCACCGGCCGAACGGCAGAGCGCGCTGTGCCTGTCCCGGGCCATCCAGCGGGCACGAGAGCTGTTTGCCGGCGGCGAACGTTCTGTCGTTGTTCTGACAAAAGAAACACGGGCAGTTATTGAGCAGGAAGCTGCTGCAAGCATCGACTATGTTGAGTTTCGCGACGGCACGATGCTACACGAGTTGGAAAGAGCTGATGGCAGCACGCTGCTGGCCCTGGCAGTAAAAATAGGAAATACCAGACTAATCGACAATACCGTACTTGGGGAGGAGTTGTAATCATGCAGAGAATTATGTTGAAGAGCAAAATCCACCGCGCCACCGTTACCGGCGCGGACCTGCACTATGAAGGGAGCGTCACCATCGATCGCGACCTGATGGATGCCGCTGACATCGTTTCTTACGAAAAAGTCGCGGTCTGGAACGTCACAAATGGCAATCGTCTGGAAACGTATGCAATTGAGGGGCAGCGCGGTTCGGGCGTAATCTGTTTGAACGGAGCGGCGGCCCGCCTGATGGCACCACGGGATCTCGTCATCATTGCCAGTTTTGTCAATATGGAAAATGCCGAGGCTATTAAATATGAGCCGAAGCTGATCTTTGTGGATGAAGAAAACCGCATGCTGCCGACACGCAAGGAAGAGGCCGGGCAGGCAAAACTGAAGTGCGTGCATTAAAAGCCGGATTATTTGCAGGATATCACGTGGAGTAAACCGGAACCGGGCGAAAAACATTTTGTTTCTCGCCCGGTCTTTATTTCAAATCAGCAGCCACACCACATATCCCAGCACCGCAGCTGCCCCACCCGCCACTGCAAGCAACGACGTTGCCACCCGACCGGTACTCAAGGCGGCAGCACGTCCTCCCACCCGCATCGTAAAATGCGCCAGCCCATTCAGAGTACCGTCTATGGCAGCTTCGTCAACCCTTTTCCACAAAAAACGACTAAGTCGGACAAAAGGCCGGATGAAGAGCATGCGGTAGAGCTGGTCCAGACACCAGCCGTCCAGCAGGAATCCGGCAGCGGGGAGGCCAGCCTCTTCCCGGCGCAGGGACTCAGCCCGGCGCTGACCGGTGTAGCGTAACCACGCAAGCCCCAGACCGAGCAGGCTCACAGTAGCGGCACTGATCTGCAAGGCGATTTCTGTTGTCGATGCCATATGAGATGTCGGCACGAAACTGGAGATTGCGCCAAAAAAAACGGTCAGCACACCGCTTCTGCCAACATATTCCGGCAGATTGAGAAGACCGCTGCAGAGGGCAATACAAGCCAACGGGATGAGGGTACGCGTCATGATCGGCTCAACCCTGTTCACGACCCGGTGGCCGGGCGAAGTAGAAACTTCGCCATGAAAGACCACAAACAACATGCGAAACGTATAAAAAGCGGTCAGAAGCGCCGTCAGCAACCCGAGAGCGAACAGGCCGCCGTAGAGCATCCCGCCTTTGTCAAAAACCGCTCCGAGAATGGCATCCTTACTGAAAAAACCTCCACTCCCCGGAAAACCGGCCAGACAAAGTGCTCCGGCAAGAAACGGCCAGTAAACGGCTGGCAGCTCCTTTTTCAGCCCCCCCATGCGGAAGATATCCTGCTGATGGTGCAGGGCGGTGATAACACACCCCGCGCCGAGAAACAGCAGCGCCTTGAAAAAAGCATGGGTTAGCAGATGAAAGGCACTTGCGGTCAGCGCTCCTGTCCCGACTCCCAGAACCATGTAGCCAATCTGGCTTATGGTGGAGTACGCCAGAATGCGTTTCAGATCGTGCTGAACGCAGGCGCAGGTGGCGGCGTAGAAAGCGGTAACCGCTCCGACAACGGCAATAGCGGCCAATGTTGTTGGTGACGATCCGATCAGCGGAAACATGCGAATCAGGAGATAGACTCCGGCAGTGACCATTGTTGCAGCATGGATCTGGGCGGAAACCGGTGTGGGACCGGCCATGGCATCAGGCAGCCAGACCGACAGCGGCAGCTGGGCCGACTTACCTGTCGCGCCGATCAGCAGCAGAATGCCAAGTGCCGTGATAACTCCTGCCGGCATCAGAAAACCCATGCCATTCAGTTCGGTGATGGAGACCGTGCCGAAAAGCTGGTACATCCAGACCATGGCAATACCGAGGGCGGTGTCGCCGATCCGGGTGACGATAAAAGCCTTGCGCCCCGCAGTAGCGTTTTTTTCCTCCGCATACCAAAAACCGATCAGTGCATAGGAACAGAATCCGACCCCTTCCCACCCCAGGTAGAGCAGAGGCAGATTTTCGGCCAGGATCAGAGTCAGCATGGCGAAAACGAATATATTCAGCAAAGCAAAATAGCGGGCAGGATGTGGGTCGTCCTTCATATAGCCAACGGAATAGAGGTGAATCAGGCCGCAGACGAAGGTGACCATCAAAGTCAACGTCAGAGAGAGTTGATCGAGGTAGAGGGCAATGGGAGCTTTGAAATCGAAGTCCGAAAGCCATGAGGCATATTCAATCCGTTCCGGAGCACTGAACTGCAGAAAAGCCAGTACGGCACAGACAAAGGCGCCCCAGATGACACCGCAGGCAACGGCCTCACCCACACGGCGCGGCAGGATGCGGCTGAACAGGGTATTGAACAGCCCGCCGCAGAGCGGCAGGAGGAGTATGAGCGCGAGACAGAGCTTCATATCATCCTTTCATTTCGCTGAACATGTCGGTATCCACCGTCTTGCGGCGCCGATGCAGATAGACCACCATGGCTAATGCCAGTGACACCTCCGCCGATGTCAGCGCCATAACAAAGACCGCAAACAGCTGACCGTCAGGATTGCCCCACCGTGCCGAACCGGCCACAAAAACGAGCATGACGGCATTGAGCATAACCTCAATACAGACCAGCATCATAATCAGATTGGCGCGCCAGGCAAGAAGCCCCCCCATGCCGAGGAAGAACAGCAGACCAGCCAGCATGAGGATATGTTCGAGAGGGACGATCATTCCGTTTGCCTGCTTTTAGGCTGTTTGCCGAGGTACAGCGCACCAACGAGAGCGAACAGAAGCTGGAGCGACACGAGCTCTACCGCCAGACCGTGCTCCTGAAAGAGGCGGCGGGCAACGTCGCGAATCGGCAGGACTGCAGGGGATGCCACCGCCGGAGCGTGGCGCGCGACGATGACCGTAATCAGCGAAGCAATGCTGACCGTTGACAGCAGCAGTGCCGGCAGCCACTCTTGCCAGCCGGGAGCCATCCCATTTTCCGGGTGTCCCAGATCAAGCATCATAATCACAAACAGGAACAGCACCATGATGGCGCCGGCATAAAGAATCACCTCAAAGGCAGCAACCAGCGGCGCCATCAGCAGGTAGAAGATCGTTGCCACACTGAACAGAGAGGTCACCAGATACAAAATGGCATGGACCGGATGTTTTTCGGTGATGGCTAGAACCGTGCAGACCAGAACGACGGCGGCCAGTATGTAGAAAATCGTCTGTTCAATCATGGCATGAGGGACCTGACATCAACCGGCTTTGTTTCCCCTGCGGCTGCACCGCGCGGTTGAGTTACTCCAATCCCCGCGTGGCGGTAAAAATCATACGAAGCATCCTTGCCGCAGCCATCGATCAGCAGATCTTCCTTTTCGTAGACAAGATCCATGACGTCCCGCGTACAGATTTCGTAATCAGGCGTCATCTGGATTGCCATGGTTGGACAGGCCTCCGCGCAGAGGCCGCAGAAAATGCAGCGCGAAAAGTTGATCCGGAACCAGGCGGCATAGCGACGGCCATCCTCCCGCTCAGCCGATTGCATCGAGATGCAGTCAACCGGGCAGGCAGCTGAACAGAGATAGCAGGCGACGCAGCGCTCATCACCCTCCGGGTCGCGCGTGAGGACGATACGCGCCCGAAAACGGGGATAGGGGGTACGCTTCTCTTCCGGATACTGGATTGTTACCGGTTTGCGCAGCATGTGAGCCAAGGTGACGCGAAAACCGCCCAGTATGGCCTGAATGTCGGAAACTAACGGCATAACTTTACACGCTCCGAAAACGGAGAGAGGCTCTGCTGGAGCGTCCCTTTTTGCAGCGATACGGTTCTCATGCGATCAGGCATTGCCTGTTTTCGCCCGCTCCGCCTTCTTCAGGAGCGCTGAAGCAAGCGGATGACTGTTGTTTTCAGCATACAGGTTGGCAGTCGTGCCTGTCGACGTCGTAACCGCCGGATCTGCGCCGCCATCAAGGAGCGCCTGCACCGTCTGGTTACAGCCGTAAATGGCCGCCAGCATAAGCGCGGTATGCCCTTCACGGTCACAGGCATTAACATCGGCTCCTTTTTCAATGAGCATCCTGACTATTTCGGTATGCCCATTGGCCGCAGCGTAGTGGAGGGCGGTTTTGCCTTTATCGCTGCCGGCAG